>NZ_JBVJNN010000002.1:163574-241990 GCF_055583685.1 Streptomyces sp. NPDC104581 | reverse complement strand
TTGGCCCGTTGCACACCCCGCGGTTTCGGGCCCTGGGGGGTGAAGCCCCTGGAAACCCCCCAACCCCAAGGGAATACCCTCCCCCTGGGGGCCCCCCCCCCCCCCCCCCCCCGCCGTCGTATGCCGGGGAAGGACTCCGGAACCCGGTCTCGGGACCCGGATCTCAGGGCCGGTCGTCGCTGTCCCGACCGACCAGCCCCGCCTCGTACGCGGCGATCGCCGCCGCCACCCGGTTCCGTACGCCCAACTTGGCCAGGATCGCGCTGACATGGGCCTTCACCGTGCCCTCGACCAGATGCAGGCGTCGGCCGATCTCCGCGTTCGACAGCCCCGCGCCGACCAGCGCCAGGACATCGTGCTCCCGCCCGGTCAGCCGTTCGGCCAGCGGTCTCACCACCGCCGCGCCCGGCCGGCCGGTCCGCAGCCCGGCGACGACACGGGCCGCGACCCTCGGTGAGAGGTACGCGCCGCCCCCGGCCACCGCGTGCACGCCCGCCAGCAGCTCCCTGGGGTCGTCCGCCTTGAGCAGGAACCCGTCGGCCCCGCCGCTCAGCGCGCGGGCGATGAAGTCGTCCTCGCCGAAGGTCGTCAGCATGACCACCGCCGTGCCGGGCAGCTCCCGGTGGATGTGTTCCGCGGCACGGATCCCGTCGAGGCCCGGCATCCGGATGTCCAGCAGGGCTACGTCCGGGCGGTGTTCACGCACGGCGTCGACGGCCTCCCGCCCGTCCGCCGCCTCCGCGACGACCTCGATCACCGGATCCCGCGCGAGGATCGCGCGCACCGCGGCGCGGATCAGCGCCTCGTCGTCCGCCACCAGCACTCTGACCACGGACGGATTTTACCGAGCGGGGCCGCGGAGGGGTCCCCGACGAAAGTCGGGGGTGCGCTCACCGGCGGCTCGCCGATCCCGGCACGACATCCTTGGAGACCAGCCGGGAGCCGCTGTAGCAGAGACGGTAGACGTCCACCTGGTCGAGCAGGCTGCCGCTGGACCGGTAGTGGGCGCAGACGGTCCCGACGAGCCGGGGACGCGCCTTGACGGCGTCGGAGACGTAGGGGAACTGCCGCGCCGGGAGGACATGGGCGAACTCGGCGCGGTCCTGGCCCACTCGGAGCTGCGCGTAGTCGGCGGGCCGCAGCACACAGGTCGCGAGCTGGAACGCGGCGTAGGCGGCGGAGCCGAGGGCGACGAGCCCGAATCCGCCGGGCACCACGAACGCGGCGGCGAAGCGCAGCCGGGCCCTTCGCCGGGCGGTGGTGAGCTGCCGTGCCGACTCGGGAGCCGGCTCCGACCCGGCCCCGGCGTACCCGTCGGCGTCCGCGTACCGGTCGGTGCCGGTGCCGGGGTGGCCTGCGACAGCCCCGGACTCCCGCGGTGGGCGGTCCGGGCCCACCCGGTCCGGCACCGTGGCGGCGACCTCGAACCCGGTCCCGTGCGGCCCGGCCCGCAGCGTCCCGCCGACCACCCCGACCCGCTCCCGCAGCCCGGTCAGACCGTGGCCTCCCGATACCGGGCCCGGCGGTGCCGGCGGCTTCCCCGCGTCCCCGGCCGAGTTGGTCACCCGTACGTCCGTGCGCCCTCCCTCGTGCGTGATCCGCACCTGTACCGCTCCCCCGGGCGCGTGCTTCGCCGCGTTGGTCAGCGACTCCTTCACCACCCGGTGGACGGCGCGGTCGACGAGCGGGGAGAGGCCGGGCGGCGCCGGGGTGCCGTCGCGCCGCAGGTCCACCGCGACGCCGGAGTCCCGTGCGCGGGCGACCAGTTCCTCGACGGACTCGTCCGACGGCGCGGCGGCGCGGTCGCCCTCGTCGTCGCGCAACACCCCCACGGTGTCCCGCAGATGACCGACGGCGTCCGACACGGCTGCCCGCAGCTCACCGAGATCCGCCCGGTCCCGGCCGGTCAGCGTGGGCGAGAGCTCCAGGGCGCCGGCCCGCAGCGCGATCAGACTCAGTTCGTGCCCGAGCGAGTCGTGCATGTCGGCGGCGATCCGGGTCCGTTCCCGCAGCCGGGCCTGTTCGGCGACCAGCCGCTGCTGGCGCTCCAGGAGTTGTGCCCGCTGCCAGCCGCCGCGTACGAAGGCGAGCTGGGCCTGCCAGTAGCGGCCGAGGAGCCAGGGCAGCAGCAGCGCCAGGGGGAAGACGGTCAGCGTGTAGTACCACCACACGGCTTCCCCGCCCAGCACGGCGCAGAGCGCCAGATCGAGCGCCAGACAACCGCCGAACGCCGACAGGGCGGTGCGGACGGTGGTCGGTCCGGTGCCCAGGAGACAGGCGGAGACGGCCAGCGCCACGATGTACGCGTTGGCCGGGGTGACGGGGTGCGCGAGGCCGATCGCGCACAGGGCGTTGACCGCGTGGAGGGCGGCCACCGGCCACCGGCGGCGGGCCGGGACCGCAACGGCGAGTACGGCCAGCGGCAGCACCAGTTCCAGCGCGAGGGATGATTCGGGGTGGCCCACGAACCAGACGAGCGCGAACCCGGCCAGGGCGAGCCAGAGGGCGGTGTCGCGCACGACGGGACCCGCCACCGTCCAGCCGCCCGTACCACTGGCCGCGCCCGTTCCGCCGTCCCGGGCCGTGTCGCCGTTCCCTCCCCGCCACCGCACCGTCCGAGGCTATCGAACGGCCGCGCGGCGGACAGGGGGCCGGTGGAGCGGGCACGGCGGTGCTGTCCGATTCGTTCAAGACCGCCGGGACGGGCCGCGCCTACCTTGGGCGCATGACTCCACGACTCGATCTGATCGGCATCGTCACCTCCGACATGGCGGCCTCGCTCGCCTTCTACCGCAGGCTCGGCCTGGACATTCCCGCCGACGCGGACTCCGCTCCCCATGTGGAGGCGGTCCTGCCGGGCGGCATGCGGCTGGCGTGGGACACGGAGGACGTCGTGCGCTCCTTCGACCCCGGCTGGACCCCGCCGTCGACCGGCGACCGGCTGGGGCTGAACTTCCTCTGCGACAGCCCCGCCGACGTCGACGCCGTCTACGCGGAGCTGACCGGCGCCGGGTACCGCGGGCACCTCAAGCCGTGGAACGCGGACTGGGGCCAGCGCTACGCCGTCGTGCTCGACCCGGACGGCTGCGGCGTCTCGTTCTTCGCCAACGCCTCGTAGGCACCGAGCGTCAGTCCGGTCAGATCACGTGTCTCCCTGGCGAGGTGCGCCTGGTCGGCGCAGCCGGCGGCGACGGCCGCCTCCGCGTACGGCACCGAGGCCCGTACGAGCGCGAGCGCGCGCTGGAGCCGCAGGACGCGGGCCAGGGTCTTGGGGCCGTAGCCGAAGGCGTCCAGGGACCGCCGGTGCAGCGCGCGGGTGCCGAGACCGGCGCTGTCGGCGACGGAGGCGACCGTGTGCCCCGCGTCGAGCCCCTCGACGACGGCGCGCAGCAGCGGGTCGGGCGGTCCGGTGACGGCGAGGCGCCGCAGCGCGACCGTTTCCAGGAGGGCGGCCGGGTCGGTGGCGGCGGCGAGGCGTTCGGCGATCTCCCGTGCCTCCGGGCCCGGCCACAGGTCGGCGAGTTCGACGCGCCGGTCGCGCAGTTCGTGCGCCGGTACGCCGAGCAGCGCCGGCGCGACGCCGGGCGCGAGGCGGACCCCGACGACATCGGTGAAGCCGCCGGCGCCTTTCGACAGCTTTGGGGCGAAGGCGTGCGTATCGGGCCCGGCGACGGTCAGCCGGCCGCCGGTCCAGAGCAGATCCATGCAGCCGTCCGGGAGGACGGGGTAGAGGGGGCCGTCGTCCCGCTCGGGCGCTGTCCGGCCCCATACGACGACGCCCTCGACTTGCGACGCCCGTTCCCTGTACACGTCTCCAGGCTACCGGCGGCGCCCCGTGGCCCGCCGGCGGAGATCAGGGCCGCTGCTCCTTGTCGCGGCCCGAGCCGAACCGTGACTTGAGGTCGTCCGGCGGCAGGAAGCGGGACCACCTCTCGGGGAATTCGGAGGGCATGTCGGGGTCGGGGCCGTAGTCGGTGTCGTCCGGCTCCTCCGACAGCGCCTCGGTCCTGGCCACCAGCTCCGCCGCGTGCGCCGCGCGCAGGCGTTCGTTGGCCGCGCGGGCCGCCGCCGTGGCGACGGACGGCCAGACCCGGTCGATGGCGGCGTTGACCGCCGCGCCGACCAGGACCGCGAAGGCCGAGATCCCGATCCACAGGAGGACCGCGATGGGCGCGGCGAGCGATCCGTAGATGGTGGGGCCCTCGACCGTACTGGTGAGGTAGATCCTCAGCAGGAAGCTGCCGAAGACCCACATGGCGAGGGCGACGAGCGCGCCCGGCACGTCCTCTATCCACGGCGACCGCGCGGGCACGGACACGTGGTAGAGCGTGGTCAGGAAGACGACGGAGAGCAGGATCACCACGGGCCAGTACAGGACGCTGGCCAGCTCCGTGCCCCACGGGATGATGTCGACGACCCTGTCGGGCCCGACCACGGCGAGGGGCAGCACCACGGCGCCGATGAGCAGCGCCACGATGTAGAGGAGGAAGGCGAGCAGCCGGGTGGCGACGATGCCGCGGCGGCCGTCGAGTCCGTACATCACGGTGATGGTGTCGATGAAGACGTTCACCGCGCGGGAGCCCGACCAGAGCGCGATGGCGAATCCGATGGAGATGAGGTCGGGACGTCCGCCGTGCGTGACGTCCGCCAGCAGGGGTCTCGCGATCTGGTCGACGCCGCGGTCCGAGAGGACCGTGCCGACCGCGGTGAGGATGTTCTGCTCGATCGACGCCACGGTGGTGGTGTCGGTCCAGTCGTCAATGTACCCGAGCAGGCCGAGGAGACCCATCATCAACGGGGGCAGGGAGAGCAGCGTGAAGAACGCGGCCTCCGCGGCGAGACCGAGAATCCGGTACTCGATGCACGAGTTGACCGTGTCCTTCAGCAGCAGCCAGGCCATCCTCCGCTTGGATACGTTGCGGTAGAGGGCACGGACCCGGCGGAGTCGGCCCGATGGCCGCTCGGGTGTTTCGTTCGCTGCCTGCACCTCCTTACCGTAGCGGCATGACTGCCAGCACTCACACAGTGACCAACCAGGTTCCGCCCCTGGTGGGGTACGACGTCTTCACCGGTGACCGGGTCCTCACGGAGGGGCTGGAGCGGCACGCCTCCCCCGAAGTCCTCGACGAGGCACGGTCGGAGCTGTCCGCGCTCGGTCTGGAGGCCGGTTCGGCGCGGGCCCAGGAGTGGGGGGCCCTGGCCAACGAGAACCCGCCGAAGCTGCGTACGCATGACCGGTACGGCAACCGGATCGACGAGGTGGAGTTCCATCCGGCCTGGCACCAGCTCCTGGACCGGGCGGTGTCGGCGGGCCTGACGGACGCCTGGGGCAGACCGGACGGGCATCTGCGCCGGGCCGCCGGGTTCCACGTGTGGACGCAGGCGGAGGCCGGCAACGGCTGTCCGCTGTCCATGACGCACGCGGCGGTGCCCGCGCTGCGTACGGAACCGGATTTGGCCGCCGAGTGGGAGCCGCGGCTCACCTCGCACCGGTACGAGCCCGGGCTGCGGCCCGCCGCCGGGAAGGCGGGGGCGCTGTTCGGGATGGGCATGACCGAGAAGCAGGGCGGCAGCGACGTACGGGCCAACACGACGGCCGCACGGCCGCTGGACGCCGACGGCGAGTACCTGCTGACCGGTCACAAGTGGTTCTGCTCCGCGCCGATGTGCGACGGGTTCCTGGTGCTTGCGCAGGCACCGGCCGGACTGACGTGCTTCCTCGTGCCCCGGGTGCTGCCGGACGGCACGCGCAACGTGTTCCTGATCCAGCGGCTGAAGGAGAAGCTGGGCAACCGGTCGAACGCGTCGAGCGAGGTGGAGTTCGACGGCACGTGGGCCCGCCGGGTCGGCGAGGAGGGGCGCGGGGTGCGCACCATCATCGAGATGGTGGCGGCGACCCGGGTGGACTGTGTGCTCGGATCGGCGGCGCTGATGCGGCAGTCGGTGGTGCAGGCGGTCCATCACGCCACGTACCGCTCGGCGTTCGGGGGTGAGCTGATCGACAAGCCGCTGATGCGCAACGTACTGGCCGATCTGGCGCTGGAGTCGGAGGCGGCGACGACGCTGGCGCTGCGGCTGGCGGCGGCGCAGGACGCCGTGTCGACCACCGGGTCGGAGGCGGAGCGGGCGTTCCTGCGGCTCGCGGTGCCGACGGCCAAGTACTGGGTGACGAAGCGGTGTACGCCGGTCGCGGCCGAGGCGCTGGAGTGTCTGGGCGGCAACGGTTACGTCGAGGAGTCGGGGATGCCGCGGCTGTTGCGCGAGTCGCCGCTCAACTCGATCTGGGAGGGCTCGGGGAATGTGCAGGCGCTCGATGTGCTGCGGGCGCTCCAGCGTGAGCCCGGGGCGCTGAACGCGTTCCTCCAGGAGGTGGGCCGGGCGCGGGGCGCGGACCACCGGCTGGACGGGGCGATCAAGGACCTGCTGACCGAACTCGCCGATCTGGACGGTGTCGAGGCCCGCGCGCGACGCCTGGTGGAGCGGATGGCGCGCGTGCTCCAGGGGTCGTTGCTGGTGCGGTGGGCGCCGCCGGCGGTCGCGGACGCGTTCTGCGCGTCACGGCTCGGCGGCGACTGGGGGTCGGCGTTCGGCACGCTGCCGCACAGTCTGGACCTGGAGTCGGTGGTGACGCGGGCGCGGGTGGCCGGCTGAGCCGTGGGCGCCCGGCCGTGGCCGGCGCGGTGTTCCCGGTCCGGGGCCGTGGGTGGTGCTGCGCCGACACGGCACCACCCACGACTTGCTGTCACCCTCACGTATGGGGGCGGCGGTTCGCCAGGGTTGCAAGTGGTTGCAGAAAATCTGCGAACCGCCACCCCCGCGCGGAGCCGGAACGGCACGATGGAGCGAGCGGAGCGATCAGCTCCGCATAATGCGGAATCGATACATCGCCGGCGGCCGGGGGCCTGATGAAGCACACACCGCTCAGCATGTCCCGCCTGGCGGCGATGGACGGTGGCCGCGCGACCCGGCTGCTCCAGGAGATCAGGGAGGCGTCGCTGGCCGGTGACCGGCCACCGGTGCCGCCCCGGCCCGTCATCGAGGCGTCGTGGAGGCGGATGCGGCGCCTGGGCGTGAACCCCCACCGGGAGACCGGACCGGTGGCGATGTCAGCGGAGGAACTCGAACACCGGCGCCGTACATCGGCACTCGGAGAGGTGATACGCGGCGTCTGCGAGGGGCTCGGCGGCTTCGTCGACGCGTCGCTCCAGATCCTGGTGGTCTCCGACGAACAGGGCAGGGTCCTGTGGCGCGAGGGCAACGCCGGGGTGATGCGGCGGGCCGACAGGATCAGCCTGGAGGAGGGCGTCTCCTGGGCCGAGCGGGCCACGGGGACCAACGCCATCGGTACGGCGCTGGCCGCCGGGGTCCCGGTGCAGGTCCACTCGGCCGAGCACTTCGTGCACACCCTGACGCGGTGGACCTGCGCGGCGGCGCCGGTGCACGACCCGCGCGACGGCCGGCTGCTGGGCGTGGTCGACGTGAGCGGCCCGGCGACGAGTTTCCATCCGACGACGCTGGCGCTGGTGACCGCCGTCGCCAGGCTCGCCGAGGGCGAGCTGCGCGAACGGCACCTGCGGGCGGTGGAGCGGCTGCGCTCGGTGGCGGCGCCGATCCTGTGCCGGGTGGGCGGGCGGGCGGCGGCCGTCGACACGCACGGCTGGACGGCCGCCGTGAAGGGGATGGCGCCGGTCGACCGGCTGCCGCTGCCCAAGTCGGTGCGGCCGGGGCGGCTCTGGCTGCCCTCGCTCGGCATGTGCACCGTCGAGCCGCTGCCCGGCGGCTGGCTGCTGACCGTGGAGGAGGAGCCGCCGCCGGACTCGCCGAGCACGGTCGTGCTGGACCTGAGCCGGCCCCGACGCTGGTCCGTGACGGTCTCGGGGGCGGCGGGCAGCTGGGCGCAGGAGCTGACCCCGCGCCACGCGGAGCTGCTGTACGTGCTGGCCGTGCGCCGGGACGGCCGGAGCGCGGCGGAGCTGGCGGCCGACGTCTTCGGGGACCCGACGCGCACGGTGACGGTGCGGGCCGAGATGTCGCGGGTGCGGCGCCATCTGGCGGGGGTGCTGGCCCACCGGCCGTACCGCTTCAAGGAGGAGGTGGAGGTGACGGTCGTCGGGCCGGACCGCCCGGCGGATCTGCTCCCCCACTCGACGGCCCCCGCGGTGGCGGCCGGAAGGGCCGCGAATGACCCCTCGCGGCCGGTTTGGCCGGAGGAGGGCCGCGTGATTCCCTGACGCCCATGAGCATCACTGTGACCACCTGGTCCCTGGAACAGACCTCACCGGCCGATCTGCGGCCGGCCACCGCGCCCGAGGGGGACGTGCGGATCGTCCGGTCCGAGGTCCCCTCGGCGGAGTTCAGCCGGTTCCTCTACACCGCCGTGGGCGGTGACATCCGCTGGACCGACCGGCTCTCCCTGTCGTACGAGGAGTGGCACGAGGCGGTCGCGCGGCCGGGCGTCGAGACCTGGGTGGCGTACGAGAGGGGCACCCCGGCGGGTTACGTGGAGCTGGAGGCGCGGGGCGACGGCACGGTCGAGATCGTGTACTTCGGGCTCATCCCGGCCTTCCGGGGCCGCCGTATCGGCGGTCATCTGCTGTCGTACGGTGTGGCGCGCGCCTGGGACATGGGTGAGCGCGGGGCGGAGCGGACCCCGACGAAGCGGGTCTGGCTGCACACCTGCTCCAAGGACGGGGAGCACGCGATGGAGAACTATCTGCGGCGTGGTTTCACCCTCTTCGACACGAAGGTGACCGAGGAGCCCGACGTGGCGGCGCCCGGCCCCTGGGCCGGTGCCCACCCCGCAGCTCATACCGGATAGTGGGACACTCCCGTCCACATCGTGGATCGTGGTGGACTGCCCTCAGATCCGCGTGCCACGCTTCCTCCATGTCTACAGCTGGAATTGCCTTGGTGAGTCGGCGGCACGTCGATCTCGGCCGCATGTCCAGCGCCATCTGTCGACCGAGCTGACCAGCACAGCTCCAGTCGCTCCCCCTCGCTCGTCCCTCGCTCTCTCCTCCCTCTGCGCACCGCTGCGTCGCCGGCCCCGTGTGCGGGTCAGAGCCGCCCTCCCGTAGTCCCGAAGGACGTATCCAGCCATGGCCGCCACCCCTGAGAAGACCCCTGCCGCCACGCCCCGCCGCAAGGTGAGCCGTCACCGCGGCGAGGGCCAGTGGGCCGTGGGCCACTTCACTCCCCTCAACGCCAACGAGCAGACCAAGAAGGACGACGACGGTCTCAATGTGCGGACACGCATTGAGACGATCTACTCGAAGGCCGGATTCGACTCCATCGACCCCGCCGACCTGCGGGGACGGATGCGCTGGTGGGGGCTGTACACCCAGCGCAAGCCCGGCATCGACGGGGGCAAGACCGCGATCCTGGAGCCGGAGGAGCTGGACGACAAGTACTTCATGCTCCGCGTCCGGATCGACGGCGGCCGGCTGACCACCGAGCAGCTGCGGGTCATCGGCCAGATCTCGCACGAGTTCGGCCGGGACACCGCCGACATCACCGACCGGCAGAACATCCAGCTGCACTGGATCCGGATCGAGGACGTGCCCGAGATCTGGCGCCGGCTGGAGGACGTCGGCCTCTCGACCACCGAGGCCTGCGGCGACACGCCCCGCGTGATCCTCGGCTCACCGGTCGCGGGCGTGGCCGAGAACGAGATCATCGACGGCACCCCGGCGATCGACGAGATCAACGCCCGGTTCATCGGCACCAAGGAGTTCTCGAACCTCCCGCGCAAGTTCAAGACGGCCGTCTCGGGATCGCCGCTGCTCGATGTGGCGCACGAGATCAACGACATCGCCTTCGTCGGTGTCGAGCACCCCGACCACGGCCCCGGCTTCGACCTGTGGGTCGGCGGCGGACTGTCGACCAACCCCAGGATCGGGGTCCGGCTGGGCGCCTGGGTCCCGCTGGACGAGGTCGCCGACGTGTGGGCCGGTGTCATCGGGATCTTCCGCGACTACGGCTACCGCAGGCTGCGCACCCGTGCCCGGCTGAAGTTCCTCCTCGCCGACTGGGGAGCGGAGAAGTTCCGGCGGATCCTCCAGGACGAGTATCTGAAGCGGACGCTGATCGACGGCCCCGCGCCCGCCGTCCCGGTGGCCGAGTGGCGCGACCACGTCGGTGTGCACCGCCAGAAGGACGGCCGCTTCTACGTCGGCTTCGCGCCGCGTGTCGGCCGGGTGGACGGTCCGACGCTGAAGAAGATCGCGGACCTCGCCGAGGAGCACGGCTCCGGCCGGGTGCGGACCACCGTCGAGCAGAAGATGATCGTGCTCGACGTGGCCGAGGACCGGGTCGAGTCGCTCGTCGCGGGCCTGGAGTCGCTGGATCTGCGGGTCGCGCCGTCACCGTTCCGGCGCGGCACGATGGCCTGCACCGGTATCGAGTTCTGCAAGCTGGCGATCGTCGAGACCAAGGCGCGCGGCGCCTCGCTGATCGACGAACTGGAAGCCCGTATCCCCGACTTCGACCAGCCGATCACCATCAACGTGAACGGCTGCCCCAACGCCTGCGCCCGTATCCAGGTCGCGGACATCGGTCTCAAGGGGCAGCTGATGCTGGACGGCGACGGCAACCAGGTCGAGGGCTATCAGGTGCACCTCGGCGGCGCGCTCGGTCTGGAGCCCTCGTTCGGCCGCAAGGTCCGCGGTCTGAAGGTCACCGCCGCCGAACTCCCCGACTACGTCGAGCGCGTCCTGACCCGCTTCCAGAAGGAGCGCGAGAGGGACGAGCGGTTCGCCACCTGGGCGGCCCGCGCCTCCGAGGAGGCGCTGTCGTGAGCGAACGCGCCGCCCCGTTCCACTGCCCCTACTGCGGCGACGAGGACCTGCGCCCCCATGAACAGGGCCACGGCGCCTGGGAATGCGGGGCCTGCAACCGGGCCTTCCAGCTCAAGTTCCTCGGGCTGCTGACCCGCGGGCTGACGACGGACGACGGAGGGGAACGGATATGACGGCTCTCACCGGGACCGGCACAGAGACGGCCGACGACAGGCGGGCGGTTGACGAGAAGGCCGCCGCGCTCAGGGACCTCGCCGAACGCGCGGGCCGCGAACTGGAGGACGCGTCCGCCCCGGAGATCCTGACGTGGGCCGCCACCACCTTCGGCGCGCGCTTCTGCGTCACCTCCTCCATGGAGGACGCGGTCGTCGCCCACCTCGCCTCCCGCGCCCTGCCCGGCGTCGACGTGGTCTTCCTCGACACCGGCTACCACTTCCCCGAGACGATCGGCACCCGTGACGCCGTCGCCGCCGTCATGGACGTCAACGTCATCACGCTCACCCCGCGCGCCACGGTCGCCGAACAGGACGCCGAGCACGGCCCGGCGCTGCACGACCGCGACCCCGACCTGTGCTGCGCCCTGCGCAAGGTCAAGCCGCTCGAAGAGGGCCTGACCGCGTACGACGCCTGGGCGACGGGGCTGCGCCGCGACGAGTCGCCGACCCGCGCCGGTACCCCGGTCGTCGGCTGGGACGACAGGCGCCGCAAGGTCAAGGTCTCCCCGATCGCCCGCTGGACCCGGCAGGACGTGGAGGCGTACGTCGCCGAACACGGCGTCCTCACCAACCCGCTGCTCCAGGACGGCTACGCCTCCGTGGGCTGCGCGCCCTGCACCCGCCGGGTGCTGGAGGGCGAGGACGCCCGCGCCGGCCGCTGGTCGGGCAACGCCAAGACCGAATGCGGGCTGCACTGATGAGCCCCGTCGAGCAGGGCGCGACGATCTGGCTCACCGGACTGCCCAGCGCGGGCAAGACCACCATCGCCCTCGCACTCGCGGACCGGCTGCGCGCCGAGGGCCACCGCGTGGAGGTCCTGGACGGCGACGAGATCCGCGAGTTCCTCTCCGCGGGCCTCGGCTTCAGCCGCGAGGACCGGCACACCAACGTGCGCCGTGTCGGGTTCGTCGCCGAACTGCTGGCGTCGAACGGCGTCAAGGCGCTGGTGCCGGTGATCGCCCCGTACACCGACAGCCGCGAGTCCGTGCGCGAACGCCACCGGAGCGAGGGCACCGCGTATCTGGAGGTGCATGTCGCGACCCCGGTCGAGGTGTGCTCCGTACGGGACGTGAAGGGCCTGTACGCGAAGCAGGCGGCCGGCGAGATCAGCGGTCTCACCGGTGTCGACGACCCCTACGAGGCCCCGGAGGAGCCCGATCTGCGGATCGAGTCGCACACGCAGTCCGTGCAGGAATCCGCGGCGGCGCTCCACGCGCTGCTCACCGAGAGGGGCCTGGCCCGATGACCACCACCGTCGCATCCGTCACCGGCGGCACCGATGGCAGCGACCGCGGCGAGGGGTCCGCGGCCACCGGCTCCGCCGAGGCGCCGTACGCGCTGAGCCATCTGGACGCCCTGGAGTCGGAGGCCGTGCACATCTTCCGGGAGGTCGCGGGCGAGTTCGAGCGGCCGGTGATCCTCTTCTCCGGCGGCAAGGACTCCATCGTGATGCTGCACCTGGCGCTGAAGGCGTTCGCACCCGCGCCGGTGCCCTTCACCCTGCTGCACGTCGACACCGGTCACAACTTCCCCGAGGTGCTGGCCTACCGCGACCGCACGGTGGCCGAGCACGGGCTGCGTCTGCACGTGGCGTCCGTGCAGGAGTACATCGACGCCGGGACCCTGCGCGAGCGCCCGGACGGCACCCGCAACCCGCTCCAGACCCTGCCGCTGACGGAGAAGATCCAGGCCGAGCGGTTCGACGCGGTCTTCGGCGGTGGCCGCCGCGACGAGGAGAAGGCGCGGGCGAAGGAACGGGTGTTCTCGCTGCGCGACGAGTTCTCGCAGTGGGACCCCCGCCGGCAGCGCCCCGAGCTGTGGCAGCTCTACAACGGACGGCACGCGCCGGGCGAGCACGTCCGGGTCTTCCCGCTGTCCAACTGGACCGAGCTGGACGTGTGGCAGTACATCGCACGCGAGGGCATCGAGCTGCCCGAGATCTACTTCGCGCACGAGCGTGAGGTCTTCAACCGCCACGGCATGTGGCTGACGGCCGGCGACTGGGGCGGCCCGAAGGACGGCGAGCCCACCGAGACCCGCCTCGTGCGCTACCGCACCGTCGGCGACATGTCCTGCACGGGCGCCGTCGACTCCGACGCCACCACGCTGGACGCCGTCATCACGGAGATCACCGCCTCCCGGCTCACCGAGCGCGGCGCCTCCCGCGCCGACGACAAGATGTCCGAGGCCGCCATGGAAGACCGCAAGCGCGAAGGGTACTTCTGACAATGAGCACCGGACACCCGGCCACCGCCGACCAGTTGGCCGAGCAGCTCTCGGCCACCACCCTGCTGCGCTTCGCCACCGCCGGCTCCGTGGACGACGGCAAGTCCACGCTGGTGGGGCGGCTGCTGCACGACTCGAAGTCCGTGCTCACCGACCAGCTGGAGGCCGTCGAGCGCGCCTCGCTCGGCCGCGGCCAGGACACCCCGGACCTGGCGCTGCTGACCGACGGGCTGCGCGCCGAGCGCGAGCAGGGCATCACCATCGACGTCGCCTACCGCTACTTCGCCACGCCGCGGCGCCGGTTCATCCTCGCCGACACCCCCGGGCACGTGCAGTACACCCGGAACATGGTGACCGGCGCCTCCACCGCCGAACTGGCCGTCGTACTGGTCGACGCGCGCAACGGCGTGGTCGAGCAGACCCGCAGGCACGCGGCGGTCGCGGCCCTGCTCCGGGTCCCGCACGTGGTGCTGGCCGTGAACAAGATGGATCTCGTGGCGTACGCGGAGCCCGTGTTCGCCGCGATCGCCGAGGAGTTCACCGCGTACGCCGCCTCGCTCGGCGTCCCCGAGGTCACCGCCGTCCCGATCTCGGCGCTGGCCGGGGACAACGTGGTGGAGCCCTCGGGACACATGGACTGGTACGGCGGGCCGACCGTCCTGGAGCACCTGGAGACCGTCGCCGTCAGCCACGACCTCGCCGGCTGCCCGGCCCGCTTCCCCGTCCAGTACGTGATCCGGCCGCAGAGCGCCGAGCACCCCGACTACCGCGGCTACGCGGGCCAGATCGCCTCCGGCGTCCTGCGGGTCGGCGAGGCCGTGACCGTACTGCCGTCGGGCCGCACCAGCACCATCGAGGGCATCGACGCGCTCGGGGAGAGCGTCGACATCGCGTGGGCGCCGCAGTCGGTGACGATCCGGCTGGCGGACGACGTGGACGTCTCGCGCGGCGATCTGATCGCGCCCGGCTCCGGTCTGCCCGCGAGCACACAGGACGTCGAGGCGACCGTCTGCCATGTCGCGGACCGGCCGCTCACCGTCGGCCAGCGGGTGCTGCTGAAGCACACGACCCGCACGGTGAAGGCGATCGTGAGGGACATCCCGTCCCGGCTCACCCTGGACGACCTGTCGCAGCACCCCGCGCCGGGGCAGCTCGTCGCCAACGACATCGGCCGGGTCACGCTCCGTACGGCCGAACCGCTGGCGCTCGACTCCTACCGCGACTCGCGGCGCACCGGCTCCTTCATCCTGATCGACCCGGCCGACGGCACCACGCTGTCGGCCGGCATGGCGGGCGACTCGTTCGCCGCCGAACCGCCGCCGGCCCCGGCGGACTCCGCCGACGACGAGGGCTGGGACTTCTGATGCCCGTCGAGTGGGTGGACGCGTTCGCGACGTTCGCGAAGGAGGGCGGCCGGGTCGGCAGCGGCGCCCTCGGCGCGGGAACCGGCGGGGTGGCGCGATGTGCGTGCTGACGTACGCGCACCGCACGCGCGCCCAGGGCACCGGCGCGACCGCCGTGTCACGCCCGCCGCATCCGTTCCGCCGAAGACCTGCCGACCTCCCGGCCACGCCGCCTCGCCACCGAGGGGCGTGAGCACGGGCAGACGAGAGGAAGACCTCCCGTGCCAGCCACCCGCACCACCCGGCACCGCCGGCGTACCGTCGCCGCCGTCGCGGCCCTGCCCCTCCTCGCCGTGCTGCTCGGCGCCTGCGGCTACGGCTCCGAGAGCGAGAAGGACGAGAAGGCCGCCCCCGCCGCCGAGGGCGAGAAGATCGGCGGACTCGGCGAGGTGAAGATCGGCTACTTCGCCAACATCACGCACGCCACCGCACTGGTCGGACTCCAGGAGGGTCTGATCCAGAAGGAGTTGGGCGGCACCAGGATCAAGCCGCAGGTCTTCAACGCCGGCCCCTCGGAGATCGAGGCGCTCAACGCGGGGGCGATCGACATCGGATGGATCGGCCCCTCCCCCTCGATCAACGGCTTCACGAAGTCGAAGGGCCAGAACCTGCGGATCATCTCCGGCTCGGCATCCGGCGGTGTCTCGCTCGTCGTGAACCCGGAGAAGATCAAGTCCCTCGACGACCTCAAGGGCAAGCGCATCGCGACCCCGCAGCTCGGCAACACGCAGGACGTGGCGCTGCTCAACTACCTGTCGGAGAAGGGTCTGAAGGTGGACACCAACACCGGCAAGGGTGATGTCACCGTCATCCGGCAGGACAACAAGCAGATCCCGGCATCCTTCGAGTCCGGTTCGCTGGACGGCGCGTGGGTGCCCGAGCCGACCGCGTCGAAGCTGGTCGCGGGCGGCGGTTCGGTGCTGCTGGACGAGAAGAAGCTGTGGAAGGACGGCAAGTTCGTCATCACGAACGTGATCGTCTCCCAGAAGTTCCTCAAGGAGCACCCGGACGTCGTCGAGGCGGTGCTGCGCGGCTCGGTGAAGACGAACGCCTGGATCAACGAGAACCCGGACGAGGCGAAGGCCGCGGCCAACGCCAAGCTCAAGGCGGACTCCGGGGCGGCGCTGCCGCCCGAGGTGATCGACCCGGCGTGGAAGAACGTCGACATCACCGACGACCCGCTGGCCTCCACGCTGAGCCTGTCGTCCGAGCACGCGGTGAAGGCGGGCCTGCTCGAGGACCCGCTGCTCGACGGCATCTACGACCTGTCGCTGCTCAACAAGGTGCTGGAGGCGGACGGCAGACCCGCGATCGACGACGCCGGTCTCGGCGCCGAGTAACCGGGCGCCCCGAGCAGCCGACCCGTCGTCCGACCCGACCCGCAACCGGATCGCCCCCAGGAGGTGTGACTCATGGCCACCGCACTCGTCAAGCCGGCCGAAACGGTCGACACACAGCCGTACGCCACCCGTCTCGACCATGTGTCCAAGTCGTTCGGCCGGCCCGGCGGCCGTCAGCTCGTGCTGGACGACGTCAGCCTCGACGTGGCGCCCGGCGAGTTCGTCACCCTGCTGGGGGCGTCCGGCTGCGGAAAATCCACCCTGCTCAACCTGGTCGCCGGGCTCGACCTGCCGTCGGCGGGGTCCATCGACGTCCCCGGCGGCCGGCCCGCGCTGATGTTCCAGGAGCACGCGCTGTTCCCGTGGCTCACCGCGGGCAGGAACATCGAACTCGCCCTGAAGATGCGGGGCATGGCCAAGTCCGAGCGGCGCGGCGAGGCCGAACGGCTCCTTGGGCTGGTACGGCTGAAGGGCGCGTACGGCAAGCGGGTGCACGAGCTGTCCGGCGGTATGCGCCAGCGTGTGGCGCTGGCCCGCGCGCTGGCGCAGGACAGCCAACTGCTGCTGATGGACGAGCCGTTCGCCGCGCTCGACGCCATCACCCGGGACGTGCTCCACGAGGAGCTGACCCGGATCTGGGCCGAGACGAACGTGTCGGTCCTGTTCGTCACGCACAACGTCCGCGAGGCGGTGCGGCTCGCGGAGCGCGTGGTGCTGATGTCGTCCCGGCCGGGGCGGGTCGCGCGCGAGTGGCGTATCGACATCCCGCAGCCGCGCCGGATCGAGGACGCCGCGGTGGCCGACCTGTCCGTGGAGATCACCGAAGAACTGCGGGGGGAGATCCGCCGACATGGCCAGCACTGAGACCGGGGTACCGGGCGCCGCCGGGGCGGCCGGGTCCGGGGACGGCTCCGGGGGCGGCGCGTCCGGTCCGGAGCCGTCGAGGAGCCGGAAGAGTCCGAAGGTGTCCAAGGGAGACCTGGCGGGTCTGGAGGCCGGCCTGGACGCGCTGGAGACCAGGACCGCCGAGCGGGTGTCGCCGGGCGGCGTCCTGCTCTCCAAGATCGTCCCGCCGCTGGTGGCGGTCGTGCTGGTGGTCACGGTCTGGCAGCTCGCCGCCGCCTCCGACCTCAAGCCCGACTACGTGCTGCCGGGGCCGCTCGACGTCTGGCGGTCCATCGAGAAGATGTGGCTGGACGGCACGCTGCTCGGCTACATCTGGACCAGCGTCTCGCGGGGTGCGCTGGGCTTCGCCGTCTCCGTCGCCATCGGTACCCCGCTCGGGCTGCTGGTCGCACGGGTCAAGGTGGTACGGGCCGCGATCGGACCGATCCTCTCCGGCCTCCAGTCCCTGCCGTCCGTGGCCTGGGTGCCGGCGGCGATCATCTGGTTCGGTCTGACCGACGCCACCATCTACGCGGTGGTGCTGCTGGGCGCCGTACCGTCCATCGCCAACGGTCTGGTCGCGGGCGTCGACCAGATCCCGCCGCTGTATCTGCGGGCCGGGCGGACCATCGGCGCCACCGGCGTCAACGGTATCCGGCACGTCCTGCTGCCCGCCGCGCTGCCCGGCTATCTGGCAGGCTTGAAGCAGGGTTGGGCGTTCTCCTGGCGTTCGCTGATGGCCGCCGAGCTGATCGCCAGTTCGCCCGACCTCGGTACGGGACTCGGCCAGCTCATGGAGAACTTCCGCACCTACAGCGACATGTCGGGTGTGCTGGCCACGATCATCCTCATCCTGATCGTCGGCATCGGCATCGACCTGCTGTTCTTCTCGCCCCTGGAGCGCCGCGTCCTGCGCAGCCGCGGTCTCCTGGTCAGGAGCTGATCCCCGTGTTCCCCACCCCCGCCGGCCGGCCCGTGCTGGTCGTCGTCGCCCACGGCAGCCGCGACCCCCGGCACGCCGCGACCGTGCACGCGCTGGTGCGCCGGGTGCGCGCGCTGCGGCCGGGGCTGCGGGTGGAGGCGGGGTTCCTGGACTTCGACACCCCCTCGGTCCCCCGCGTGCTGGAGCGGCTGGACGCGGAGGGGGTACGGGACGTGGTGGCGCTGCCGCTGCTGCTGACCCGCGCCTTCCACGCCAAGTCCGACATCCCGGCCGTGCTGCACGAGGCACGGGCGCGGCTGCCCCGGCTCTCCGTACGGCAGGCCGATGTACTCGGCCCGTCGTCGCTGCTGACCGAGGCCCTGGAGCGCCGGCTGTACGAGGCCGGACTGCGGCCCGGTGACAAGGGCTCGACCGGGGTCGTGCTGGCCTCGGCGGGCTCGTCCGACCCGGAGGCGATCGCGGTGATCGCTCATGTCGCGCGGGAGTGGCGGCGCACCGGCTGGTGTGCCGTGCGGCCCGCGTTCGCCTCCGCCTCACTGCCGCGCACCGAGGACGCGGTGCGCGAGCTGCGCGCGGACGGGGTACGGCGGGTGGCCGTGGCCCCGTACGTGATCGCGCCCGGCCGGCTGCCCGACCGCATCGCGGGCGGCGCGCACGCGGCGGGCGCGGACGTGCTGGCCGATGTGCTGGGCCCCGCACCGGAGTTGGCGCGGCTGCTGGTGCGGCGGTACGAGGCCGCGAGGGGCGCCCGGCGGGTCGCGGCCCTGTCGGCCTGACGGACCCGGACGTCGGGGTCCCGTCCGGCGGGTCAGCCGAAGTCGAGGCCGCCGGCGCGGTTGCGCGAAGTCGACCCCGGTGCGGTGTTCCTGATCGTGCACACCACCGGGGCTGGGCCCCGTGCTCCGGGCCGTTCGTACCGCGATCGGGTGGGCCACTTCGCACGGGGGCGCTGTCCCCGGCCGCCGGACGGACTACGTGGCGGCGTCGATGATCCTCAGCAGTTCGGCGACGGGCAGCGAGCCCGCCGGCCTCCGCTCGCGGGCGAAGGTGTTGGCGACGCGCTGAAGGGTCTCGTTGACCGGTGTCGGCACGCCGTGCTCCCTCCCCAGCAGGGCTATCTCGCCGTTGAGGTAGTCCGACTCGATCGTGCCGGTGCCCCGGCTCAGGCTCTGCCAGGACGAGCCGGCGCCACCCTCCGGCACGGCGTACGGGTCGAAGCTCATCCTGCTCCGGACCTCCTCCTGCTCCCGGGCGCCGACGTGGGCGACTCCGGCGGCGTCGAGTACGGCGCGGCCCTCGCTGAGCGTACGGGCGGCGAGCTCACGGGCCTCGTCACTGAGAATGCGGCCGGTGACCGCCTCCAGCGCGTTGGCGAGGTTGGCGATCAGCTTGCCGTACTTCCAGCGCATCGGGTCCGGTACGACCGGGGCCAGTAGCCGGGACTTCTCCAGGTCGGCGGCGATCCGGGCGGCGGTCTCGTCGGTGCCGGACGGGTAGCGGCCGAGATGCAGGGTGCCGGTGTACGGGGTGCCCCCGGCCGAGACGGCGCCCGGCTCGACATGGGTGGCGGGAAGCCAGACGCACATGGCGTACACGTGCCGGAAGCGGCGCAGGGCGAGGCGCTCGCCCTCCACCCCGTTCTGCGCGCAGACCAGCGGAAGCCTCTCCCCGGCGGTCCCGCCGCCGGCGACCGGCCGCCCGGCCCAGGTGTCCAGGGCGGCCGTGCTGTCCTGGGTCTTCACCGAGAGCAGCAGGACGTCGTCGGGGCGCAGGTCGATCTCGTCGGGCCGCGCGGCGACGGGCGGACGGTGCACCCGGGTGCCCTCGGGGGTGGTCAGCCGCAGACCGTGGTCGCGCAGGGCCAGGTGGTGCGCGCCGCGGGCCACGAGGACGACGTCGTGCCCCGACTCGGTGAGCCGGCCGCCGATACTGCCGCCGACGGCGCCCGCCCCGACGATGATGTAGCGCATCCCGACTCCGTTCCGTCCGACCGCGGGTTCGATTCGTGCCGAGCATAGATCCCGTCCGGAAAGCCCCCCGGGGCGGTCGCCACGAGGTGGTCGGCCGCGCCGCCCGGAGGGCGGGAACCGCTGGTCGCTGTACCGTGAAAACATGCCGTCCGCCGACGCGCAGAGGCGCGAGTCCGAGGAGCTGTGGCGCGGGCCGGGGGCCGTTGTCGCCCTGGCCGTGGTCGTCCTCGCGCTGGTGCTGGCCGCCGATGTGCTCGGCGGGTACCGGATCCGGCTGGGCGGCATCATGCTGGCCCTGCCCGCGCTGGCGGCGGTGTTCACCGGCCCCCGGGCGGTCGCGGTGATCGCCGGGGCCATGATGCCCGCCTATGTCGTGACCCTCGCCGAGAACCACCGGCTGAACTGGGAGGACGCGCCGGTCGCCATCGCGACGGCGGTGGTCATCAGCGCGGCGGCGGTGGGCGCGGCGGCGGTGCGGGAGAGACGGGCGCGCCAGCTCGCGCAGTCACGCCGGGTGACCGCCCAGACGCAGCGGACGCTGCTGCGTCCGCTGCCGCCCCGGCTGGGCCCGGTGGAGATCTCGTCGTCGTATCTGGCGGCCGACGCGGAGTCCATGCTCGGCGGTGACCTGTACGCCTGTGCGATGGTCGACGGGCGACCACGGGTGATCATGGGGGACGTCCAGGGCAAGGGGCTGTCCACCCTGGAGATGGTGCTGTTCGTACTGAACGCCTTCCGCCGGGCCTCCTGGCAGGGTGTCGCACTGCCCGATCTGCCGGGCTTCCTCGACGACGCGGTCCGCAGTGAGCTGGAACTCGCCAGGGACATGGCCCACGACAGCGGCGACGTCACCCAGGAACCCGAGATGGGGCGCCGACTGCGGGAGTCCTTCGTGACCGCCGTCGTGGTCGAGGTCTCCCGCGAGGGCGACGAGGTGCGGCTGGTCAACTGCGGTCACCCGGCGCCGCTGCTCCTGCACGCCGGGACGGCGCGGGAGCTGCCGTCACCGAAGCCCGGGCTGCCGATCGGGCTGCTCGGCCTCGACACCACGCCCGTGCACGTGGAGAGTCACCCCATGGAGCCGGGCGACACCCTGCTGCTCTACACCGACGGCCTCGCCGAGGCGCGTGACGGGTCCGGCGCGTTCTACCCGCTCGCCGAACGCGTCGGCCGGTGGACCGACCAGCCCCCGGCGACACTGCTCGACACCGTCAAGGACGACCTGCGACGGCACGCCCACCTCGATGACGACGTCGCCATGGTCACCCTCCGGCGGTCCGCCGCCCGGCGGACCGGGTGAGCCCCGCGCCGCTGCCCGATCGGACCGCCCGGTTGAACACCGACTGACATGGGGCCAGTTGGTGTCCTAGGATTCCGGCATGGCTGTCATGTCGCGCCTTTCGCCGCGCCGCTGTTGTTGTCGCTGACGCCTGCTTCCGCGTTTCCCGCGCCGTTCCCGCACGGTCCCGGCCGTTCCTGTCCGGTCGCCCCCGTTCCTCCACTCCTCCGAGGAGTTCCGCGATGACCCCTGCCCGCCGTTCCGTGCTGAAGCTGCTCGCCGCCGCCCCGGTGGCCGCGCAGGTCGGCACTGCCACGCCCGCCCAGGCCGCCCCGAGCGCCTTCGGAAGCGCCCCGGGCGCCGCCCCCGGCATCGTCAAGCCGCTGCCTCCCGAGCTGTTCACCATTCGCGGCACCAACGCCGAGGCCAACTTCGCCGCCCTGCGCGACATCGGCCTCCACACCCCCGTGGAGCGCTTCTTCGTCCGCAACCACACCACCACTCCCGTCCTGGACGCGGCGTCCTGGAGCCTGACGGTGTGGGGCAGTGGTCTGCGCGGCGGTCCGGTCCGCTTCACGTACGACCAGCTCCGCCGGCTGCCCGCCGTCACCCGTGACGTGGCCGTCGAGTGCGCGGGCAACGGCCGCAGCTTCTACACCTCGCAGCAGGGCGACACCGTCTCCGGCACGGCCTGGACGCTCGGCGCGATCGGCGTGGCCCGCTGGCGCGGCGTCCGGCTCTCCGACGTGCTGCGCCGCGCCGGGGTCGGTGCGCACGCGGTCGACGTGATGCCCCGCGGACTGGACGCCGACTACGTCACCGAGGGCGTCAACCTGGGCCGGGTGCGCCGCCCGCTGCCGTTGGCGAAGGCTCTGGACGACGTGATCCTGGCGTACGAGATGAACGGCGAGCCGCTGCCGTACGACCACGGCCATCCGGTAAGGGTCGTCGTGCCGTCCTGGGTGGGGATCGCCTCCATCAAGTGGCTGGGCGACATCGAGGTGAGCGCCGAGCCGCTGAGTTCGCCCTGGAACACCGACTTCTACCGGCTGTTCGGCCCGGCCCATCCGCCCGGCGGCAGCGCCCCGCTGACCCGGCAGACAGTCAAGTCCGGCTTCGAGCTGGCACCGGACACCGTGCTGGCCGCCGGGCGCGACCACCTGCTGACCGGTCGCGCCTGGTCGGCCCACGCGCCCGTGCGGCAGGTCGAGTTCAGCACCGACGGCGGCGCCCGCTGGCAGCGGGCGCGGCTGCGGGACACACCCCGCCGCAACGGCTGGGTCCGCTGGTACGCGCCCTGGCGCCCCCGGACCACCGGGCCGGCAGAACTCCTGGCGCGGGCCACGGACACGGCGGGCAACACACAGCCCGAGCGCGCGGTGCCGAACACGCAGGGATATCTCTTCGACGCGGTGATCAGGGTTCCGGTCACGGTCGGCTGATCTTCCGCCGCGGGTTCATGTCGGGCGTATGGCGGCGGTACGAAGCCCTTGTTGCCGTATCGCTCATTCGGACCGGGCCCCTTGCCCATGGCTCGGAACCGCCGCTAGCTTCGCGGGCATGTCCATGTCCCAGCGGCTGAGCAGGCGACGCGCCGTCGATCTGATGCGCGTCGCCACCGCCCTCTGTAGCTGACCGCACCGCGCCATTCCGCGACGCCCCCAGCAATTCAGAGAACCGGGAACAGACATGTCCAGAGCACTCCGTGCTGCCCTGCTCGCCACCGTACTGATCGGCTCGGCCGTGCTCACCGGCTGCGCCGACAACACCGCCACCACCACCGCGTCCGCCCAGGACCTGTCCGGGACCGAGATCCCGGAGACCGTGGACCCGGACACCCGGATCACCGTCGGCAGTCCGGAGATCCAGGTGGCGCTCAAGCTGTCCGGACAGATCGACAGGATTCCCTTCGAGGTGAAGTGGGCGAATCTCAGCGGCGGTCCGCAGTGCTCCGAGGCGTTCCGCGCCGACTCCCTGGACGTGTGCTCGGCGGCCGAGATCCCGTCGATCCACGCCCACTGGACCGGGCTCGACACCAAGCTGGTGGCCGCGGCGTTCCGTACCGACCCCGTCAAGAACCCGATATACGAGCTCGGCATCGCGCCGGGCGCCGACATCGACAGCCTCGCGGACCTGCGGGGCAAGAAGATCGCGTACAGCCCCGGGCAGGCACAGGGCGCGCTCGTCCTGCGCATCCTGGCCAAGGCCGGACTCGCCAGGAGCGATGTGGAACTGGTCGAGCTGCCGAGCACCGGTGACGTCTATCCCACCGCCCTCGGCGGCGGGCAGGTCGACGCGGCGCCGCTGGGCGGGGTCAACATCAAGCGGTACCCGGCGAAGTACGGCAAGGACGGCGGCAGGACGATCCCGCACGGGCTACGGGACGACCCCGGGCACCTCTGGGTGCCGACGGCTTCGGTGAGCGACCCTCAGAAGGCCGCCGCCATCAGGGAGTTCGTCAAGTACTGGGCCAGGGCCAGGGTCTGGATCGACACCCATCCCGAGGAGTGGATCGAGGGGTACTACGTGAAGGACCAGGGGCTGTCGCGCGAGGACGGCGAGTACCTGGTCGAGACCGGGGGGCACCCCTCGATCCCGGACGACTGGACGCGGGCCATCGCCGATCAGCAGAAGACGGTGGACCTGCTGGCCAGGGAGACGGACCAGAAGCCGTTCGACGCCGAGATCCTCTTCGACCGGCGCTACGAGAAGGTCGGCGCCGAAGCGGTCGCGGGCACCGGAGCCGACACCGGGGCGGGCACGGGAGCCGGATCATGAGCACGGAAGCGGCCGAGGAAGTGACCCTCGCCAAGGCTCCTTCGACGGGCGGCGCCGGGGCGTCGGCGACTCCGTCCGCGCCGCCGTCGGCACAGCCCGCCCGGACGGAGTCCCTCTCCCCCACCCGGCTCGGGCCGCGACGGCGGCTCGGTCTCGGGCGCCCCGTCCCGTACGGCTGGGCGCTGGGCCCCCTGTTGCTGCTCGCCGTCTGGGCGGCGGGCTCCGCCACCGGTCTCATCGACGCCCGTAACCTCTCGGCGCCGTGGACCGTGGTCACCACGGCCGGTGATCTGATCGAGACCGGCCGGCTCCAGTCCAATCTCGCCACCTCCGCCCAACGGGCCGCGCTCGGGCTGCTGTTCGGCGTCCTGGGAGGTCTGCTGCTGGCCCTCGTCTCGGGGCTCAGCCGGATCGCCGAAGGGGTGATCGACGGCCCCGTGCAGATCAAGCGGGCCATCCCGTCACTCGCCCTGATCCCGCTGCTGATCCTCTGGTTCGGCATCGGTGAGTCCATGAAGGTCATCACGATCGCCCTGGGCGTCTTCGTGCCCGTCTACATCCACACGCACAACGGGCTGCGCACCATCGACAACCGCTATGTGGAGCTGGCCGAGACGGTGCGGCTGAGCCGTACGGCCTTCCTGCGCCATGTCGTCCTGCCGGGCGCGCTGCCCGGATTCCTGCTGGGCATGCGGTTCGCCGTGACCGGCGCCTGGCTGGCCCTGGTGGTGGTCGAGCAGGTCAACGCCACCAGCGGCATCGGCTACATGATGGAGCTGGCGAGGACGTACGGGCAGACCGACGTCATCATCGTGGGCCTGGTCGTGTACGGGCTCCTGGGCCTGGTCTCGGACGCGCTGGTACGTCTCGTCGAACGGAGGACGCTGTCATGGCGGCGCACACTGGCGGGCTGACCGCCGAACACCCGGCCGGCACCGGCGCGGCCCCTGGCACCGGCACCGACACCGACACCGACACGGGATCTGTACGGATCAGGAATCTGGTCCGCTCCTTCGGCGACCGGAACGTCCTCGACGGGCTCGATCTCACCGTGCGCGCCGGGGAGTTCGTGGCGCTGCTCGGCCGCAGCGGCTCCGGCAAGAGCACACTCCTGCGCGCGCTCGCCGGTCTCGACCACGAGGTCACGGGCTCCGGCGAACTCGGCTCGCCCGAGCCGGTCTCCGTCGTGTTCCAGGACGCGCGTCTGCTGCCCTGGAAACGCGTGCTCGACAACGTCGTCCTCGGCCTCGAAGGCCCGGACCCGACCGGGCGCGGCCGGGCCGCGCTCGCCGAAGTCGGCCTGGTCGGGCGGGAGACGGCCTGGCCCGTCGAACTGTCCGGCGGCGAGCAGCAGCGGGTCTCGCTGGCCCGTTCGCTCGTGCGGGAGCCCGGACTGCTGCTGGCCGACGAGCCGTTCGGCGCGCTGGACGCGCTGACCCGCATCCGGATGCATGTGCTGCTGCGCCGGCTGTGCGCCAGGCACCGGCCGGCGGTCCTGCTCGTGACGCACGACGTGGACGAGGCGATCGTCCTCGCGGACCGCGTGGTCGTCCTCGCCGATGGACGCATCGGCGCCGACGTCCCCGTCGGGCTGCCGGCGCCGCGCGGCCACGGCAGCCCGGACTACGCGGCGCTGCGCGAGCGGCTGCTGGCGGAGCTGGGTGTCGACGGCGAGCCGGGCCCGCCCGGCGACTGAGGACGGACGGCGGCGCTCCCGCGACCGTGCCGCCCCGGCCGCCGGACCGACAGACGAGGTCGGTCCGGCGGCCGGGGCGGGGTGCTACTTGGCGGCGAGCGCCGACGCCGGCTCGGCGGTCAGGGGCCGGAAGCCGCTGTTCGTCTTGCAGCCGAGGCTGTCGTAGGTGTTGACCTTCGTCTTCGGGTCGGTCTTGACCAGGTGGTACTTGCACGCCTTCTTGATGTACCGGCCCTCGATGCCGCCCGGGAAGTCGATCTCCTTGTTCCAGAGGTAGGGCGACTCGTAGCGGTTGACCGCGGCCGTGGCGTTCACGTCGATGCCGCCGGGGGCGTCGATCTCGTACACCCAGCCGGTCTTGGCGGACCCGTAGGTGGCGAACTTCTGGGCCACCCACTTCTCACAGGTGGTGCTGACGTGCGCGCTGTTCTGTCCGCCGCCCTGGACGATGTACTCGGCGAGCGGGACCATCGCGTCCCCGCGCGGGGTGAAGCCCTGGTCGAACAGGTCTTCCACGTTCTCGCGGGTGTCACCGCGCCACAGGGTGTTGTCGTCGTTGCGCCACTGCCACCGCTCCGACACCGACTTCTCCCTGACGGTGTCCGCGATGAGCGGGTTGGTGGTCGTACGCCACCAGTCCCAGGAGCGGTACTCGGTGACCGGACCGCAGGGGCCCGTGTCGACGGCGGGCGCGGGGGCCTTGGCGGGCGCCGGTGCCGGGATCGGCGCGGCGGTCGACGCGGACGCGGCGGTCGGGGCGAGTGCGGTGGTGGCGAGTGTGGCGGTGGCGAGGACCCGCAGTGCGGCCTTCAGCATGGTGAGCACCCATCAGTCGATCAACGTGACGGGCCCCTTTATAGCGGTGCGTGAGCGACATTACGGGCGCGGCGGTACGGATCCACCCGAATGGTGGGCCCCGGGACTGCCGCCGGCCGGGGCCGCCCCGGGGTCGCTACGGCGTGAAGACCGTGCCCTGGTGGAAGTAGAGGAGCCAGAGGCCGCCGGTCAGCATCCACAGCGAACTCCGGTGCGCCAGGCGCCCCTTGTGCTCGGTGTCGAACGTCAGCAGCACCACGTGCGGCGCGAGTTCGACGCCCCTCATCCCGGACGTGGTGACGGGGCGGGCGGTGGGCGCGTCGTGCGCGGTGAGGGCCGCGATGATCGACCGGCGGTCCCAGCGCCGGCCGGAGGAGCCGAACTCGGTGAAGTCCGGGTGGAGTAGCTCCCCGATCAGCTCCGCCGAGGAGCGGACGGCCGGATCGAGGAGGCGCAGCTCGGCCTCGATGGCGGCGACGACCGCGGGCGAGTCAGCCATGGGTCATCTCCACCAGCTTCACCACGGTGTTCCAGTTGCGGCTGGTGGCGACGGTGCCGGGGAGGAGCCGGGGCCTGGAGAGCACCTCGGCGAGTCTGGACCTGCCGAGACCGTCGGGGGCGTACAGATACAGCGCGCGGTCGCCGAGCCGGAACTCCTCGGGAAGATAGGACTCCCGGTCGACGGCGGCGAAGCGTTCGGGGCCCACCCGCTCGGAGTAGTAGGTGACATGGAGCTGCTTGCCCTGGAGGGAGGCGGCGGGGAAGGGGCAGGCGTCGGCGACGGCCTTGAGATAGGCGGCGTCGCGCACCAGACAGTCGACGGCGAAGCCGAACTCCTCCTGGAGGGCGTCGCCGAGGGCGGTGGCGAGTGTGGAGTCGTCGGCGCCGGTGGTGTCGCTGAAGACGGCGTTGCCGCTCTGGAGGTACGTGGCGACGTCGCCGTGGCCGAGACCGGCGAGCACGTCGCGCAGCGCGGACATCGGGACCTTCCTGCTGCCGCCGACATTGATTCCGCGCAGCAGCGCCGCGTACCTGGTCGTCGTCATGGGTCCACGATAAATCGGCGGGCGCCCGAGGCCGCCGCGGCATGCGGAAGGCGGTCGCCGCGCCCCGTGGGGGAGAGCGCGACGACCGCCGGTCCTGTGCCGTGCCGAGCGTCAGGCCGTCCTGGTCACTCGACGACCTTCAGCAGCTTGTTCGCGGTGCCGGGGTCGGCGTCGCTGATGGCGTCGGGCGTGGCGCCGTCGGTCAGGGCCGTGGCGACGTCGGCGGGGGCGGCGTCGGGGTGCCCGCCCAGGTACACCGCGGCGGCGCCGACGACATGGGGGGTCGCCATCGACGTGCCGGAGATGGTGTTGGTGCCGGAGTCGCTGTCGTTCCACGTGGACGTGATGTCGCTGCCCGGGGCGTAGATGTCCACGACCGCGCCGTAGTTGGAGAACGAGGACTGCTGGTCGTCCACGGTGGACGAGGCGACCGTGATGGCCTCCTCGACCCGGGCCGGGGACGTCGTGCCCGCGTCACTGCTGTCGTTGCCCGCCGCGACGCCGAAGGTGACGCCGGAGGCGATGGCGTTGCGGACGGCCTCGTCGAGGGCGGGGTCGGCGCCGCCGCCGAGGCTCATGTTGGCGACGGAGGGGCCGCTGTGGTTCGCGGTGACCCAGTCGATACCGGCGACGACCTGCTCGGTGGTGCCGCTGCCCGAGTCGTCGAGGACCCGGACCGCGACGATCTTCGCCTTCTTGGCGACACCGTGCGCGGCGCCCGCGACGGTGCCGGCGACGTGTGTGCCGTGGCCGTTGCCGTCGTCGGCGTCGTCGTCGTTGTCGATCGCGTCGAAGCCCGACGACGCGCGCCCCTCGAAGTCGGCGTGGGTGACGCGGACTCCGGTGTCGATGATGTACGCCGTGACGCCCTCGCCCGCGGCGTCCGGGTAGGTGTAGGCGTTGTCACCGGCGGTCGCGGTCTGGTCGATCCGGTCGAGACCCCAGGACGGCGGGTTGTCCTGGGTGGCGTCGATCGAGAACTTCTTGTTCTGGACGACCTTGGAGACGGCCGGGTCGGCGGCGAGCCGCTTGGCCTCGGTCTCCGAAAGGCCGCTGGCCGAGAAGCCGTTGACGGCGGAGGAGTAGGTGCGGTTCAGCTTCCCGCCGTACTGCGCGGCGAGGTCCTTCTTGTCGGCCTTCTGGTCCAGCATCACGATGTAGCTGCCCGCGACCGCGCCCTTGGCGTCGGCCCCGTACACCGTGCCGAGGGGGGTGGCCGCGCCCGCCGTGGGGGCGAAGGCGGTGATACCGGCGACGGCTGCCACCGCGGTTATGGCCGCGGTGAGTCTCGTCCGGGCGACACGCTTGTGAGTTGTCATGAAGAGGGTTCTCCTCGTGAGCATTTGTGGGGGGATGGCCCGTCGGACGAAGAACATCCGGCGGGCTGAGTCGAAACCCTGGCTGATTGTCGCGCTCAGATCAAGACCTTCAGGCTGCTGTGACTTAGAAAACAACGTTGCTTAATGCGAAATCGGCCATGGGCGCCCAACTCGGACGACGACCGCGATCTCCCGCCCCGGCGCGATAGTTGTAAGGGGCTTCCATCCCCCTTGTCAGGGATGTCACCGCCCCGTGGCAACGCGAGCGACCCCCCTCCGGATCACCGGGGAGCGGGAGGAGAAGGCCGGAATCCGACCATGGGTTCGAGTCGGAGACCGCGGCGAACACCCGGCCGGCCCCCGCGAACCCGGGCGTGCGGCACCCGGGTTCAGGCCGCGTCCGCCGGGAGCGCGGTCTCGATGATGTCGGCCGCCTGACGCGCGCCGCCCTCCTTGGCCATGTCCCGCTTGATCTCCTCGCCCCTGCGGGCGACTTCGGGGTCGGCCGTGAGCCCGGTGACCGCCTCCCGCAGCGCCCCGGCCGTCGCCTCCTCCAGGGACAGGCGCCGGGCGACACCGAGCGAGACGAGCGTGTCGGCGTTGCCGAACTGGTCGGCGAGCAGCGGTACGGCGACCATCGGCGTGCCGGTCGCGAGCCCTTCCTGACTTCCGCCGGCGCCCGCGTGGGTGATGAACGCGTCGGCCTTCCTGAGCACGGCGAGCTGGGGCACCCAGGAGTGCGCCTCGATGTTGCCGGGGATCTCGCCCAGTTCGGACGGGTCGACGAACTTGCCGATCTGGAGCACGACATGCCAGCCGGGCAGTCCGCCGAACGCCTCGACGCAGGCGCGGTAGAAGTCGGGATGCTTGGTGTTCGCCGAGCCGAGCGAGACGAGCAGCACCTTCTCCGCCCCGGCCGGCCGCTCCCACTCCCCCTGGTCGGCGCGCCGCCCCTGGCAGGCGCCGACGAAGGTGTAGACGGACTCGTCCACCCGGTCGGCGAAGAGCTGGAGTGCCTTCGGGATCAGCACGATCGCGCGATCGGGATGGACGACGAACCGGTCCGGGGGAAGGCCCATGTCGTTCGCGTCGAGCCACTCCCGGAAGCGGGCGAGATAGGCCCGGCCGCGCTCGGACCCGGCGAGCAGCGCGTTCCGGGGAGCGGCGACCTCCTCGTCGTACCCCTCCCAGGCGACCATGTTCGGTGAGAGCTGGAGATACGGGACGCCCCACCGGTGGGCCAGGACCGGCGCCGGGTACGACGCGATGTCGCTGATGACGAGGTCGGGGCGGTCGTTCTCGAACGCCTCGGCCAGTTGGGGCAGCGCCTGCTCGCCGTCGGTGAGGAACGGCTCCAGATTGTCGACCAGCTCGGTGCCCCACGCCTCGGGGTCGTCGTCCACCGGCAGGGTCGAGGTGTAGATCACCGGCTCGGCGCCGGTGGCGGCCACCTTCCCGGCGAAGGAGGCCGGGATGGCGTAGCTGACGCGGTGGCCCCGGTCGACGAGCTCCCTGATCACTTCGAGGCTCGGGTTCACGTGCCCGTGGGCGGCGATGGAGAACATGGCGATATGGGCGGGCCGTCGTGAGGTCATACCCGGCAGCCTAGCATTGAACGAGACGAGACGTCTCGTTCAATCTCGTCCGATGCCAGGCCCGGCGGGCGGGGCTCAGCGGCGGCGCAGCACCGTGTGCAGGGTCAGCCACGCCTCCGGCGGCACGAACGCGACGATCTCGGCCCGTTCGACGCGCGCCGCGTCGAACGCCGCGTCGAGCAGGCGGCGCGGGTGGCCGGCCCGGCGCAGCGACGCGTACAGCGACCCGCCGACCCCGGTGAAGCCCGCCTCGACCAGCCGCCGGTAGTCGGTGAGCTGGGCGGCGGGCAGCAGCGGGCGCGGGCGCCGCTCGACCCGCAGGATGCCCGCGTCCACACGGGGCACCGGGCGGAACTCCCGTCGTCCGACCAGGCCGAGCAGCCGCCACTCGACGTGCGGCCAGGTCTCCACCGTCCGCAGCGACCACCGTCCGAACCCGCCGGTGCGCTTGCGGGCGTATTCGAGCTGGGTGATGAGCGTGGCGTCGGTCAGCGCGGGGGCGCGCAGACACCAGTCGACGATGTCGGCGGTACGCGAGAAGGGCACGTTGCCGACGACGGCGAAGGGTTCGCCCGGCGGGCGTACGGTGACGAAGTCCCGCTCGTACACCCGCACATGGGGAGCGTCGGCGACGGCGGAGCGGAGCTCCGGGACGAGCCCGGAGTCGATCTCGTACGCGCGCAGCTCGCGGCAGTGCGGTGCGAGCGCGGTGGTCAGCGCGCCTTTCCCTGGGCCGACTTCGAGCAGCAGTCCGGCGGGGTCGGGGCGGGCGGCGCGTACGAAACGGGCCGCGGTGGCCCGGTCGGTGAGGAAGTTCTGCGAGAGCGTGCGGGATCGGCGGTGCCGCGGGCTGCGGGCCATGGCCTGCGTCCTGTCTCCTGAAAGGGCTTCGTGGGCAGACGAAGGCCCTGACCGGAGCAGGGTGGGGCGGCGCACGGATCACGGACGCGCATCACGGATCACGGCTCTCGGGAGACCGTGCGGGATCGCGGATCGGTGCGCGCGGGGGACGCCGGGAGTCAGCGGTCGAGGGTCCCCGGTCCGGTCAGGGCGCCGGGGGAGCGCCGCAGCCGGGAGAAGGCGGCGACGGAGCCCCGGACGGAGCGGGCCTCTGTGATCGCCGTGAAGTTGCTACCCATGCCGGGGACGCTAGACGGCCCGGACCGTCTCGCACAACCGATTTCCTCCGCGGGACACGGAAGGGGGAGACGGAGCAGCGCGGGACACCCCGGGGCGCCGCCCCCGGAGTCCCGCCCGGCCCGCCGGCGGACCGCGCCCGCCTGAGGGAGCCCCCTCAGCGCTGGTAGCGGGCCAGCACCAGATTGCCGTCCTTCACCAGGCGTTCCTCGAGCTCGGCGCGGTCGATCGCGCCGCTGTAGTACTCCTGGAGCGCCGGCGTCGCGACCTTGTCCTTCCACTCCGGGTAGCCGCGCACCGTCTGCGCGGGCGCCGGCAGCAGTTCGCGGGCGAGCGCGGCACCGGTCGCCCAGCCGTGCTTCCCCGTGTGCAAGGACGGATCGGCCAGCGCGGCCGTCCCCGTGGGGAGCATCCAGTCGCCCTGGGCGAGGCGGACCATGTTCTCGGGCTGGAGCAGGAAGTCGATGAAGGCCACCGCCTCCTCCTTGTGAGGCGTGTCCTCGGAGACCGACAGGGTCTGCGGACTGACGCCCTGCGTCGCGCCGTCGGCCCCGGCGGGGGCCGGCAGCACCGTCCACTCGAAGCCCTCCGGCGCCTGCTGGATGATCTGCTGACGGTACGAGAAGCCGAGCGGCACCATCGCGTACTTCCCGCCGAAGAACCCCGGCAGCGTGTCCGAACCGCCCATGCCGAGCGTGGCGCCGGACGCGCTGCCGTCGCGGTTGACCTGGTCGTGGATGACGGCGGGCACCTCGGCGTCCGCCTCCGTGTAAAGGATCCTCACCTTGTCGTCCGCGCCCCGGTGGAAGAGCTGCCCACCGGTGGACCGGCTGAGGTTGAGCGTCGCGGAGACCGGGTCCTTGAGCGGCCAGGCCACCCCGTACTCCGCCTGCCCGGCGCCCGGCTTCCGCCCCTCCCCCGCCGTCAGTTCCTTCGTCGCCGCCCTGAACTCGGCCCAGGTCCAGGGCTCGTCGACGGTCGGTATCCGTACGCCGGAGGCTTCCAGAATCTTCTTGTTGGCGATCAGCACGCGCGGCTCCTGGAGGAACGGCACGCCGTACACCCCGTCCCCGAACCGCGTGGTCTCCCAGCTGCGTTCCGGGATGTCCCGCTCCAGCCGGTCGGGCAGCAGTCCGTCGAGGTCGGCGAGATAGCCGCCGTACGCGAAGTCGGCGAGGTCGTCCGAGGCGTCATGGATGATGTCGGGCGCCTCACCGCCCTCGAAGGAGGTGAGCAGCTGGTCGTGGACGCTGTCCCAGCTGCCCTGTACGTACTCGACCCGGACGTCGGGGTGCTCGGCGTTCCACTCCTTCACCAGCTCCTTGTTGACCTGGACCGACTCGTCCTGCCAGGCCAGCGACTGGAAGCGCAGGGTGGTCCGCCCGTCCGACGACTCGCCGTCGCCGCCCGAGCAGCCGGTGAGCAGCAGTCCGAGGGTGGCGGCGGCGGCCACCAGCCGCGCACCCGCGCCCCTGCCCCGGCCCGCGCCCCTGCCCATGGCCTCCATGCCCCTGCCCTTCCGGCTTCTCCCGCGCATCAGGTCTTCACCGCCCCGGCGAGCATGCCGCCCGTGATCCGTCGTTGGATGATCGCGAAGACGACGAGGGAGGGAAGCGTCGCGAGGAACGCCGCCGCGGCGAGCGGCCCCAGGTCGGCGACGCCCTCGGCACCGAGGAAGTGGGTGAGGATCACCGGCAGGGTCTGCTTCTCCGGGGACTTGAGCAGGACGAGCGCGAAGAAGAACTCGTTCCACGCCGTGATGAAGGCGAACATCGCGGTGGCGACGACGCCCGGCGCCAGCAGCGGGGCCGTGACCGAGACGAGCGTACGGAGCCGGCCCGCGCCGTCGACGGCCGCCGCCTCCTCCAGCTCGGCGGGGACGGCCCGCACGTAACCGACCAGCATCCAGAGCGCGAACGGCAGGGACCACACCACGTACACCATGATCAGCCCGAGCAGGGAGTTGATCAGATGGAGGTTCTTCAGCACCAGGAAGAGCGGGATGATCACCAGGACGAACGGGAACGCCTGGCTGACCACGACCCATCCGGTCGCCGCGGTCGCGAGCCTGCTCCGCTGCCGGGCCATCACATAGGCCATCGGGGTCGCGATGACGACGGCGATCAGGGCGGCGGAGAGCGCGACGGTGAGGCTGTTGCCCGCGGCCCTGAGCAGCGGCTGCTCGTCGAACGCCTGCCGGAAGTTCTCCAGGGTCGGGCTGTCCGGTATCCAGGTCGGGTGCAGACTGCCCAGCTCACGCGCCGGTTTGAAGGCGGTGGAGATCAGCCACAGGAACGGGAAGGCGAGGAAGACCAGATAGCACAGGAGCGCGAGGTACTGCCCGGCGCGCGCCGGTCTGCTGGTGCGCGGACTCATTTCTCCTCCCCCGACTTGAGACGTCCCACCAGGTAGAGGGCGAGGAGGACGGAGATCACGGCGACCATGACACAGCCCATGGCGGCGGCGTAGCCGAACTGCCCGTAGCGGAACGCCTCTTCGTAGGCGAAGAGCATGGGGAGCCGGGTCCGGCCGCCGGGTCCGCCGCTGGTCAGCACGTAGACCAGGGCGAAGGAGTTGAAGTTCCAGATGAAGTTGAGCGCCGTGATGGCGAGCGCGACCGGCTTGAGCGCGGGCCAGGTGACGGTACGGAACCGGCGCCAGGCCCCCGCCCCGTCCAGGGCCGCCGCCTCGTGCAGCTCGTCCGGGGTGTTCTGGAGTCCGGCGAGCAGCGCGACGGTGGTCTGCGGCATGCCCGCCCAGATCCCCACGACGATCACGGCGGGCAGCGCGGTGGCCAGGCCGGTGAGCCAGTCACGGCCGTCACCGAGGCCGACGTCGCGGATCGTCTCGTTGAGGATTCCGGCGTCGGCGTTGTAAACGAGGCGCCACATGATGCCGACGACCACCTCGGGCATGGCCCAGGGGACGATCGCCAGGGCCCGCGCGAGCCAGCGGAACCGCAGCCGCTGGTTCAGCAGCAGGGCCAGGCCGAGGGCGAGCAGGAACTGCGGGACCGTCACACCGACCGCCCACAGCAGGCCGATCCGGAAGGACTCCCAGAAGAGTGTGTCGTGGTACAGGTCCTGGAAGTTCAGCGTGCCGATCCACCGGGTGGGCTCGGTGCGGCCCGACTGCGCGTCGGTGAAGGCGAGGGCGATGCCGTAGAGCAGGGGGCCGACGCTGAGCACCAGGATCGGTATCAGGGCCGGCAGCACCAGGAACCAGGCGCCGCGGTCGAGCACTCCGGCCCGTCGCGGTCCGCCCCCGGGCCCGCTGCCGCCGGACCGCGGCTCCTTGCCGGACCGCGTCTTCGCGGTCGCCAGTGTCACGGATTCGGCTCCTTCGGGCGGCTTTGTGGGGACGGCCGCCCCGGCGGCCTCCGTCATCGTGCTGAGGAGCGCCGGGTTCGTCAAGCCAACCTGCGCGGATGCGAGACTGGGGGCCGTGCCCGGACCGGTTCACCACGTCCGCCCGGAGGCCGGTTCGTCCTCCGATCCCCGGACGGGCCCGGTCTGTCACGCGGGAGACTCACGGGAGAGTTCGATGGACGAGACACAGGCGCGCGCCGTACTCGACGCCACGGGACTGGTGCGGGGGCCGTCGCACGGCGCGCCGCACGGCGCCGAGCTGCTGGCGTTGGGTGAGAACGCGGTGTTCGGGGCGGGCGACCTGGTCGTCAAGGTGGGCAGGAGCCTCGCCGCGGCGCCGGAGCTGCTGGAGCGCGCCGAGCGTGAACTCGCCGTCGCCGACTGGCTGGCGGAGCGCGGTGTCCCGGCGGTCCGGGCCGCCGAGCCCAAGGCCCGTACGGTGCACGGCCACCCGGTCACCCTCTGGCGGCGGCTGCCCGATGCCGTACGCCCCGCGGGCCCGGCCGATCTGGCCGCACTGCTCCGGCTCGTCCACGCGCTGCCCGCGCCGCCGTTCGAGCTGCCCCGCCGGGAGCTGCTCGGCGGCGTGGAGCGGTGGCTGCGGATCGCGGGGGACGCGATCGACCCGGCCGACGCCGGGTATCTGCGCGAGCGCAGGGACGGCTTCGCCACGGCCTCGGCGGCGCTCACCCCGCGTCTGGCACCCGGCCCGATCCACGGCGACGCGCTGCCCCGCAACGTCCATGTCGGCCCGGACGGGCCGGTCCTGGTGGATCTGGAGACCTTCTCCACCGATCTGCGCGAACACGACCTGGTCGTGATGGCGCTGTCCCGCGACCGGTACGGCATGGCCCCGGAGGCGTACGACACCTTCACCGCCGGCTACGGCTGGGACGTACGCGACTGGTCCGGCTGCGCCGTGCTGCGCGGTGCCCGCGAGACGGCGAGTTGCGCGTGGGTGGCGCAGCACGCGCCCACCAACCCGAAGGCGCTCACGGAGTTCCGCCGCCGGGTGGCGTCGCTGCGCGACGGTGACCCCGAGGTGCGCTGGTACCCCTTCTGACGGGCCGGCCGGCGGCAGGTGTCCGCCCCGGACCGCCGGCGGGGCGCGGATTCAGCGCGCCGCCGGGACCAGTTCGCGCAGCGGCCAGTCCGCGTCGACCACCGCGTCCGTGTTGCCCTTGCGGCGCAGGAAGCTCTGGAAGTCCGCCGCCCACTCCGCGTACCAGACGATCTGCCGCTCGTGCAGGGCCGCCGCCGTGAGTGCCCCGACCTGACGGTGGCGGCCCGCTATCGCCGTCGCCACCCGCACGGCCGCCAGCGCGTCCGCGCCCGCGTCGTGCGCGCTGTCCAGCACCACCCCGTACTCGGTGCAGACCGCCTCCAGATTCCGCTTGCCGCGACGGTACTTGTCGACGGCGCGGTCGATCGTGTACGGATCGATCACCGGGCCGATCGGCCCGCCCACCCGGTCGTTCAGCGACGGCAGCCGGTGCCGGGCCAACTCCGCCGCAAGCAGCGTCAGATCGAACGACGCGTTGTACGCCACGACCGGCACGCCCCGCGTCCAGTACTCGGCCAGGGCGGTCGCGATCTCGTCGGCCACCTCACGCGCGGGCCGGCCCTCGGCCGACGCCCGCTCGCTGGTGACCCCGTGGATCGCCGACGCCTGCTCCGGGATCCTGACGCCCGGATCGGCCAGCCAGTCCCGCCGCTCCTCCACCGCGCCGTCCCGCACCGCGATCACCGCGGCCGTCACGATGCGCGCCTCCAGCGGCTCCGTACCGGTCGTCTCCAGATCGAATCCGACCAACGGCTCCCCGTGCCAGCCCATCCCGGTCCTCCCTCACGCTTCTCCCCGTTCGACATTCACCTTCGCACGCGGCACTGACAACGCCGGGGGAAGCCTTGACGCGCCCTCAGCACGTCAGCGGGCTCCCGCACCGTCAGGAGACGGGGCGCGAGTCGGTCCACACCGACTCGAACTCCTCCCGGTAGGTCTGGAACAGACCGTGCTCGGTGTCCTGGCCGACCCGCACGACGTCGCGCCCGGCGCCCCGCAGCACCAGCACCGGCGCCTCCATGCCGCGCGCCCGTCTCAGATAGGACTGCACGACCGCCAGTCCGTCCGCGCCGTCCCCGTCGACGAGGTAGGCGGTGAAGCGGGGGGTCTCGTCGAAGACATGGATCTCGAAGGCGCCCGGGTCACGGAGGCGGGAGCGGACCCGGCGCATATGGAGGATGTTCATCTCCACGGAGCGGCTCAGCTCGCCCTTCTTGAGACCCAGTTCGCGTTCGCGCCGCTTGACGGAGCTGCTGGCCGGGTTCAGGAAGAGCAGCCGGATCCGGCAGCCGGACTCGGCGAGCCTCACGAGGCGCCGGCCGGAGAAGTTCTGCACCAGGAGGTTCAGCCCTATCCCGACCGCGTCGAGGCGCCGGGCGCCGCCGAAGAGGTCCTCGGCGGGAAGCTGCCGCTGGAGCCGCACCCGGTCCGGGTGGACGGAGACCACGTCCGCGTACCGGTCGCCGACCAGGTCCTCCACGGCGTCCACCCTGAGCCGGTCGGCGGACGGCACCGCCGTTCCGCTGCCCAGGATCTCCAGCAGCCGCGCCGAGGCCCGCTCGGCCTGTGCGAGGACGGCCTCGGACAGGGCCCGGTTGCGGGAGACGACGTTCCGGGCCACCTCCAGCTCGTCGAGGGCCAGCTCGACGTCGCGGCGGTCGTCGAAGTACGGCTGGAAGCCCGGCCAGTGCTGGACCATCAGCTCCCGCAGCTGCGGCAGCGTCAGGAAGCTCAGGACGTTGTCGTCCGCGGGGTCGAGGAGATAGCCCTTGCGGCGGGAGACCTCGCGGACGGCGACGGCGCGCTGCACCCACTCCTGCCCCGCGGGTCCGGCGGCGGCCACCACCCATTCGTCGCCGTGCACCGGCTCGTAGATGGGTTTGAGGATCGCCGAGACGACGGCACGGAGCCGCTGCTCGACCAGATTCAGCCAGATATAGGCCCGGCCGGCCCGCTGGGCGCGCGTACGCACCTCGGTCCAGGCCTCCGGGCCCCAGTCCAGCTCCGCCCCGATCTCCATCGGCCGTGCGAGGGAGACCGCTCCGGGCGGGATGTCGCCGGAAACCCCCTCGTGACCTGGGTCACCTGGGGGTAGCTCCAGCCCTCCCGAGCTCACCCGCGCACCGCCTTCCCTCCCCTTTCAACGATCAAGGAAGGGTACTGCGCATTGGGGAGGAGGTGCAGCCGGATGCACAGGCTGGTTTCTCAACTCCTGGAGCGGGCACGGGCGTTCCGAGCGCCGATCTCGGCCGGAGTGGGATGTTTCATAGGGATTGGGCCTGGTGACGGATGGTCGGCCAAGGGGGCACCGTATGGTCAGAATCCGGCCATATGCGACGTGGGACACTGTCCTGCGACGGGGTGACTCGCCGAGCACCCGAAGTTGACCCGGTCGGCCCGAACGACCGCTTCCGGCCCGGCTTCCGCACGGGCCTGCTAGGAGGTTGCGCTTCTTTCGGGGAGTATCACGATCGAAGAAGGCCCCAGCACCTGGATCAGAAGTGGAAGAGTCAATCTATGCAGGTCTGGCCGGGACAGACGTATCCCCTCGGCGCCACGTACGACGGCGCCGGTACCAACTTCGCGGTCTACTCAGAGGCCGCGCACCGGATCGAGTTGTGCCTGCTGCACGACGACGGTTCAGAAACGGCGGTGGAACTCCGCGAGGCCGACGCCTTCGTCCGGCACGCCTATCTGCCGGGCATCATGCCCGGCCAGCGGTACGGCTTCCGGGTCCACGGGCCGTACGAGCCCGAGAACGGGCAGCGCTGCAATTCGGCGAAGCTGCTCCTGGACCCGTACGCCCGCGCGATCAGCGGCAGCATCGACTGGAACGAGTCGGTGTACGGCTACCACTTCGGCAAGCCGGACTCCCGCAACGACATGGACTCGGCGCCGCACACGATGTCGTCCGTCGTGGTCAACCCGTACTTCGACTGGGGCGACGACCGTCGACCGCGCACCGACTACCACCGCACCGTCATCTACGAGGCCCATGTGAAGGGCCTGACGATGCTGCACCCGGAGCTGCCGGAGGAGCTGCGCGGCACGTACGCGGGGCTCGCCCATCCGGCGGTCATCGAGCATCTGACCGAGCTGGGCGTCACCGCGCTGGAGATAATGCCGGTGCACCAGTTCGTCAACGACCACCGGCTGGTGGACTCCGGCCTCAACAACTACTGGGGCTACAACACCATCGGTTTCTTCGCCCCGCACAACACCTACGCCTCCTGGGGAGACCGGGGCGAACAGGTGCTGGAGTTCAAGCAGGCGGTGAAGGCGCTGCACGAGGCGGGCATCGAGGTGATCCTCGACGTCGTCTACAACCACACGGCCGAGGGGAACCACCTGGGCCCCACGCTCTCCTTCAGGGGCCTCGACAACGCCTCCTACTACCGTCTGGGCGCGGACAACCCGCGCTACTACACGGACACCACCGGCACCGGGAACTCGCTCCTGATGCGCAGTCCGCACGTGCTCCAGCTGATCATGGACTCGCTGCGGTACTGGGTGGAGGAGATGCACGTCGACGGTTTCCGCTTCGACCTCGCTGCGACGCTGGCCCGTCAGTTCCACGAGGTGGACCGGCTGTCGTCGTTCTTCGACCTGGTCCAGCAGGACCCGGTGGTCAGTCAGGTGAAGCTGATCGCCGAGCCCTGGGACGTGGGCGAGGGCGGCTACCAGGTGGGGAACTTCCCGCCGCTGTGGACCGAGTGGAACGGCAAGTACCGCGACACGGTCCGCGACCTGTGGCGGGGTGAGCCGCGCACCCTCGCGGAGTTCGCCTCCCGGCTCACCGGGTCGTCCGATCTGTACCAGGACGACGGACGGCGCCCGCTGGCGTCCATCAACTTCACCACCTGCCACGACGGTTTCACCCTGCACGATCTCGTCGCCTACAACGACAAGCACAACGAGGCGAACGGCGAGGGCAACAGGGACGGCGAGAGCCACAACCGCTCGTGGAACTGCGGGGTGGAGGGGGAGACCGACGACCCGGCGGTGCTGGAGCTGCGCGACCGCCAGACGCGCAACTTCATCGCGACGCTGATGCTCTCCCAGGGCGTGCCGATGCTCAGCCACGGCGACGAGTTCGGCCGTACGCAGGGCGGCAACAACAACGCGTACTGCCAGGACAACGAGATCTCCTGGGTGCACTGGCCCGAGAAGGGCGCCGAGCAGGACGAGGGCCTGCTGGCCTTCACCCAGACCATGGTCTGGCTGCGGCGGGACCATCCGGTCTTCCGGCGGCGGCGGTTCTTCCACGGGCGTCCGGTGGAGGGGACGCACGACGACCTGTCGGACATCTCCTGGTTCACCCCTGAGGGTGAAGAGATGATCCAGGGGGACTGGCAGGCGACCGACGCGAAGGCACTGACCGTCTTCCTGAACGGACAGGCCATCTCGGAGCCCGGACCGCGTGGCGAGCGGATCTCCGACGACTCCTTCCTGCTGATGTTCAACGCGAGCGCGGAGGAGCTGGACTTCGCCGTGCCGGTGGACCACGGCAGCCAGTGGCAGGTCGTCGTGGACACGGCCCGCCCGGAGGGCGTGCCGCCGGGCGAGGGTCCGAAGGTGGACGCGGGCGAGCACGTCACGATGATCGGCCGCAGCCTGACCGTGCTGATGCGGTTGGAGTAGGCCGGGAGCGGTGCCGAAACGGCCGGGGCGGGGGTACGGGGGACGTACCCCCGCCCCGTTCCGTGTGGTGCCCCTTGATCGCTTCCGGAGTGCCGAATGCGTGAGCGGATGACACACATGCCGCTCAGCGGGGTACGTACGTTCGCATGACCCCCTCTGCCACCTACCGACTCCAGCTCCAGCCCGACTTCACGTTCGCCGCCGCCGCCAGAGCCGTGCCGTACGTGGCCGCGCTCGGGGTGTCGCACCTGCATCTGTCACCGGTGCTGGAGGCCGTACCGGGCTCGACCCACGGCTACGACGTCGTCGACCACACGCGCGTCCGCGCCGAACTGGGCGGCGAGGAGGGGCTGCGACAGCTCGCCCACCGGGCGCGCGAGTACGGGCTCGGGATCGTCCTGGACATCGTCCCCAACCACATGGCGACCGCGCCACGGCACAACAGGGCCCTGTGGGAGGTGCTGCGGGAGGGCCCGGCTTCGCCGTACGCGCGATGGTTCGACATCGACTGGGAGGCGGGCGGCGGGAAGCTGCTGCTGCCCGTGCTGCCGGGTCCGGTGGGCGGTGAACTGGCCGCACTCCGTGTCGAGGACGGCATGCTGCACCACGGTGAGCAGCGCTTCCCGCTCGCCGCCGGCACCGAGGCGCTGCCGCTGCCCGCGCTGCTGGACGCCCAGCACTACCGGCCCGCCTGGTGGCGGCTGGGCCGTACCGAACTGAACTACCGCCGCTTCTTCACCATCTCGGAGCTGATCGGGGTGCGGGTGGAGGACCCGGAGGTCTTCACGGCGACCCACGCCAAGATCCTGGAACTCGTGCGGGACGGCGTCGTCGACGGACTGCGCGTCGACCACCCGGACGGTCTGGCCGACCCCGAGGAGTATCTGCGCCGGCTCAACGAGGCGACGGGCGGTGCCTGCTGGACGGTCGTGGAGAAGATCCTCACCGGTGACGAACCGCTGCCGGCGAGCTGGCCGGTGGCCGGGACGACGGGGTACGACGCGCTGCACCACATCGACGGGCTGTTCACCGACCCGGCCGGCGCCGTCGAACTGGCGCACCGCTTCCGGGACTTCGCCGGACCGGCGGGCGACCGTGGCGGCTACTGGGAAGCGACCGTACGGCGCGCGATGTACAAGGTCGTCGTCGACGAACTGGCCGCCGAGACCGGCACACTGGCCCGCATCGCGGAACGGATCTGCGCCGCCGACGTCACCCTGCGCGACCACGCGCCGTGGGCGCTGCGGACGGCGATCCGGGAGCTGCTGGTCCGGGTGCCCGTCTACCGGCCCTACACGGTCGCGGGCGGGCCGTGCCGGGCGTCCGACGAGGCCGCGGTGCCGGAGGAGGCGGCGCGGCAGGCGAGGGCGGCGTTCGCGGTGCCGGAGGAGGCGGCGGCCGTCGACATCGTACGGGAGCTGGCGCTCGGCAGGCTCGGCGGCGGCCCCGACCGGACGGCGTTCTGCGCGCGCTTCGCCCAGACGTCGTCCGCGCTGCGCGCCAAGGCCGTGGAGGACACGGCGTTCTACCGCCACGTCCCGCTGCTGTCCGCGAACGAGGTCGGCGGCGACCCGGGACGGCCCGCGGTGAGCCCCGAGCGCTTCCACGACTACTGCGCCCGGCTGTCCCGCGACTGGCCGGCCACCGGCACCGTGCTGACCACGCACGACACCAAGCGCAGCGCGGACGTGCGGGCCAGGATCACCGTCCTGTCCGAGTGCCCGGACCGGTGGGAGGCGCTGCTGCGCCAGTTGGCGGGGGTCGCCGCGCCGGACGCCCAACTGGCCTGGCAGGCCTGGCAGACGGCCGTCGGCTTCACCCCTGCGGAGGCGGCGCCGGACGGTGCCCGGATGGAGCCGGCGCTGCTCAAGTCGGTTCGGGAGGCGGGGCTGCACACCAGCTGGACGGAGCAGGACCCGGTCTACGAGCAGGCGGTGCAGGACTTCGTCGCGGCGGGTCCGGCGGGCCGGCCCCGCGAGGCGGTGGTCCGGCTGGCCCGCGAACTCGCCCCGCACGTGCGGGCGAACGTCCTCGGGGCGGCACTGCTGCATCTGACGATGCCGGGGGTGCCGGACATCTACCAGCACACGGAGCGGGAGTATCTGGCCCTGGTGGACCCGGACAACCGGGAACGGTTCCGTACCGGGCCACCGGACGAGAAGACCGTGCTCACGGTGGCGGCGCTGCGGTTGCGCCGCGAACGCCCGGACGCCTTCGCCGAGTCGGCGACGTACACCCCGCTGGCGGCGACGGGCCCGGCGGCGGACCACTGCACGGCGTTCTCCCGCTCGGGCGAGGTCATCTCGGCGGTCACGCGTCTGTCGCGGCGCCTGACGGCGTCGGGCGGCTGGTCGGGCACGGTGCTGGAGCTGCCGGCGGGCCGCTGGACGGACGCGCTGTCCCCGGACCGCGAGTTCGCGGGAGGCCCGATCTCCCTGGCGGAACTCCTCTCGACGAGCCCGGTGGCCCTGCTGTGCCGCCGCGAGTGACCGCCCGGACGGAGCGGCCCGCGCGGACGGACTCAGCGCGCCGCGAGGCGGAAGCGGAGTTCGCCGAAGCTCACCATGTCGCCGTCGTGCACCGCGACCGTCCCGGTCACCCGGCGCCCGTTGACCGTGGTCCCGTTGGTCGACCCCAGATCGCGCAGGAGCCACCGCCCGTCCCGCATCCCCAGCTCGGCGTGGAGCCGGGAGACGGTGTCATGGGTGAGCCGCAGGCCGTTCATCGGATCGCGGCCGATACGCAGCGGGTACGGGCCCGGCTCGGGCAGCAGCAGCTTCGGCAGGCGCTCGACCTGCCAGGCCCTGCGCAGCCGTACGGAGAACGCGGACGCCCGTCCCACCGCGCTGAACAGCCGCTGTGTCCAGCGGCCGTCGGTGTTCAGGTCGGCCGTCAGCACCTCCAGCTCGTCGGACCTGCGCGCGGCGAGCGCCAGATCCATCCGTCGTATGAAGGTGTCGTGCGACAGCTTGCCCTGGGCCGCTCCTTCTCTCAGGATCGCGAGCACACGGTCGCGCTCGGCGTCGGACGGCCGCGCGGGATACGTGTGGAACTCGAACGAGGACGTCACATGACTGATTGTCGGGCCGAGTCCGTGACGTGTCCAGAAGGGTCATGGGACGGTGACGAAATTGGTTCGACCGCCCCCGGACTGGTCGTTTACGGTGAGCGCCCCTTTCCTGGAGGCCCATTTACATGACCGATCCGGTCTTCCGCCCAATCACCGGCTCCGAGGCAGCCCTCTTCCGTTCGATGCCCGGCCCGGCCCTCGTCGGCCGGGCGATCACCGGGGTCGGGTACCGCACCGTCGCCGAGGGCGGCGACTACCGCCCCGAGTGGAGCCGGGTGGCGCTGCGCGACGGTGTCGTCGTGGCCCGCGCCGCCTGGTGGGGCGGGCCCGACGACCGGGAGCCGCTGCTCCTCAACTGGTTCGACGTCGCGGACGGCGAGGACGAGGCGGGCGCCGAACTGCTGCGCCGCGCACCCTGGAACGTCGAGTACGAGCTGATCGCGCCCGCCGGCTGGCGCGACGACCCCGCCCTCCGTGCGGCGGTCGGCACCCGGACGGACGCCGCGCGGGCGGCCGGTATGAAGCCGCTGGTGGAACGCTTCCAGTACCGGTGGACGCCCGGTCTGGGACTGCCGGAGCGGCCGGGCCGGCTGGAGTTCCGCCCCGAGCCCGACGACGACGTGATCTTCGGTGTGCTGCGCCGCGTCCACTCGGCGACGCTCGACGCGCACGCGGCGCGCTCGACCGAAGAGGCGGGCCTGGACCGGGCCGCCCAGGAGGAGCTGGACTTCTTCCGCTGGTGCCCGTCCCCGCGCGAGTGGTGGCAGTTGGCGTACGACCCGGCCGGTGAGCTGGTCGGTATCCATGTGCCCGCGCACAACCCGTCGGGGCCGTGCGTCGGCTTCATCGGGGTCGTACCGGAGCAGCGCGGCCACGGGTACGCGTACGACCTGCTGGTCGAGTGCACGCACCTGCTGGCGGAGAACGGGGCGGATTTCATCGCGGGCGCGACGGACCGGGGGAACTTCCCGATGGCCGCGCATTTCACGCGCGCGGGCTACCCCGTGGTCCAGGAACGAATCCATCTGGTCTGACCGGTTCCGGTCGTGTCCGGCGAATCGGCGCCGTCATCGACCCTCCGGCCTGCACTCTTGTCACCATATGGTGGCAGGAGAGCCGACGGCAGAGGCGACCGAGGGGGACCATCCGTGCAGTTCGAGGTCTGGGCACCGAAAGCGCAGGACCGGGTGACGCTCCGTCTGGGAGACGCCGCCGACCACCCCATGACCCGTGATCCGCTCCGCGAGGGCTGGTGGACGGTCGAGGTAACCGCGTCCGACGCGTCCGGCGGGACCCGTTACGGCTTCGCGCTGGACGACGGCCCCGTGCTGCCCGATCCCCGTTCCCGCCGCCAGCCGGACGGACCGGACGGACCGAGCGCGGTCGTCGACCGGACCGCGTACGAGTGGGCCGGTCCCTGGCGCGGCCGTCCGCTGCCGGGGGCGGTCCTGTACGAGCTGCACATCGGCACGTTCACCGACGAGGGCACCCTCGACGCCGCCGCGGCCGAGCTCGCCCCGCTGGCCGCGCTGGGCATCACGCACGTCGAGCTGATGCCCGTGTGCCCCTTCCCGGGGACGCACGGCTGGGGGTACGAGGGGGTGTCGCTGTGGGCGGTCCACGAGCCCTACGGCGGACCGGAGGCGCTGAAGCGCTTTGTCGACACGGCACACGGGCTGGGCCTGGGCGTCGTACTCGACGTCGTGCACAACCATCTGGGCCCGTCCGGCAACTACCTGCCCCTCTTCGGCCCGTACTTCACCGACACGCACCACACGCCCTGGGGCTCCGCCGTCAACCTCGACGCCCCCGGCTCGGACGAGGTCCGCGCGTATCTGCTGGAGAGCGCGCTCGCCTGGCTGCGTGACTACCGCCTCGACGGGCTGCGCCTCGACGCGGTGCACGCCCTCGCGGACACACGCGCGCTGACCTTCCTCGAAGAGCTGTCCACGGCCGTCGACGCGCTCTCGGAGGAGCTGGAGCGCCCGCTGTTCCTGATCGCCGAGTCCGATCTGGGCGACCCCCGCACGACCGCGCCGCGCCAGCAGGGCGGGCTCGGTCTGCACGCCCAGTGGAACGACGACTTCCACCACGCCGTGCACGCCGCGCTCACCGGCGAGTCGCAGGGCTACTACGCCGACTTCGCGGCCGAGCCGGTCGCCGCGGTGGCCAAGACCCTGACCCGCGCCTTCTTCCACGACGGTACGTATTCGAGTTTCCGGGGCCGGACGCACGGCCGCCCCGTCGACCCCGCCAGGACCTCCTCCCACCGCTTCCTCGGCTACGCGCAGACCCACGACCAGATCGGCAACCGCGCGCTCGGCGACCGGCTGTCGGCGACGCTCTCGCCCGGTCTGCTGGCGTGCGCGGCGGCGCTCGTGCTGACCGGTCCCTTCACACCGATGCTGTTCATGGGCGAGGAGTGGGGCGCCCGTACGCCGTGGCAGTTCTTCACCGACCACCAGGACCCGGAGCTGGCGGAGGCCGTACGCAACGGCAGGCGACGGGAGTTCGCGGCACACGGCTGGGCGGCCGAGTCCATCCCCGACCCGCAGGACCCGGCGACGCGCGACCGCTCGTGCCTGGACCGGACCGAGGCCACCCGCGAGCCGCACGCGCGGCTGCTGACCTGGCACCGCGATCTGATCGCCCTGCGCCAGAGTCACCCGGACCTGTCGGACCCGGACCTGGCGACGGTGAAGGTGGCGTACGACGAGGGCGCGCGCTGGCTCGCCTACCGGCGCGGCGATCTGCGCGTCGCCCTGAACCTGTCCGCGGAGCCGGCCGAGATCCCCCTCGGCGGGAGGACCGGCCAGGCGCTGCTGGCCTGGGACCCCGTGGAGCCGCCCGGCCCCGACGGGGTGCTTCGGCTGCCGCCGGAGTCCTGCGCGGTGCTGTCGGGCGGCTGATCCGGCGCGGGCGGTCCGCGCGGGCGAACCGGCCCAGGGTGCGGCCCGCCACCGGGACGGGATTCCGCCGCGAGGGAAACCGTCTGCCCTGGTGTGCGCTCGAAGACTTAGCGTCGGGGGCATGAAGCAGCGAACTCTCGGTAGGACAGGACTCCGTGTCAGCGAACTCTGTCTCGGCACGATGACCTTCACGAAGGACGACGAGGCGGGCGCGCACCGCATCCTCGACACCTTCACGGAGGCCGGCGGCACCTTCCTGGACACGGCGGACGCGTACGGCCAGGGCGTATCGGAGGAGGTCATCGGCGGCTGGCTGAAGGGCCGCGACCGCGACGGGCTCGTCATCGCGACGAAGGTGGCCCTCCCGATGGGCGAGGGCCCCAACGACTCGGGCCTGGGCCGCAAGCACGTCATCGCGTCGGTGGAGGCGAGTCTGCGGAGGCTCGGCACCGACTACATCGACCTCTACCAGACACACGTCTGGGACTTCAGGACCCCGATCGAGGAGACCCTCGGCACGCTCGACACCCTCGTGAAGGCGGGCAAGGTCCGCTACCTGGGCGCGAGCAACGTCTCACCCGGCCAGCTCCAGCGGGCGCTGGACACCGCGGACCGGCGTGGCTGGGCCCCGTACGTCTGCCTCCAGCCGATCTACAACCTGCTGGCGCGCGAGGTGGAGTGGGAGCTGCTGCCGCAGAGCGAGGCGGCTGGCGTCGGCGTCATCCCGTACAGCCCTCTCCAGGGCGGCTGGCTGACCGGCAAGTACCAGCGGGGCATGACCTCGGTCCCGCCCGGCAGCCGCGAGTCGCACGGTGACGGCGAGAGCTGGCGTGGCCGGGACAACGAGGAGACCTGGCGGGTCGTCGAGACCGTCCAGGCGATCGCCGGCGAGACGGAACGCACCCCGTCGCAGGTGGCGCTGCGCTGGCTGCTGGAGCGGCCCGGGGTCACGGCTCCGATCATCGGCGCGCGCACGCACGATCAGCTGACGGACAATCTGGGCGCGGTGGGCTGGGAGCTGACGGAGGCTCAGACGGCGCGTCTGGACGAGGCGAGCGCACGGCCGCTGCCGTATCCGTACAGCGTGCTGTCGCGCTTCGTCTGAGACCGGTCCCGCACCGGCTCCCCGCGGGGACGGCGGCAGGGGCGCGCCGCCCCGTGGGGAACGGCCGTCAGGGCAGGATCTCGACGTACCCCTCGGTCCCGTGCACCCGGATCCGCTCGCCGTCCCGGATCCGCCGGGTCGCCCCCTCCACGCCCACGACGGCCGTCAGACCGTACTCACGGGCGATCACCGCGCCATGGGTCATCAGACCGCCGACCTCCGTCACCAGGCCCGCGATCCCGACGAACAGCGGGGACCAGCTGGGGTCCGTGAAGGCCGTGACCAGGATGTCGCCCGGCTCAAGATCCGCCCGCGCCATGTCGAGGACGACGCGGGCCCTCCCCTCGACGGTCCCGGGGGAGACCGGGAGACCGATCAGGGCACCCTCCGGCGCGTCGTCGCGCCGGTACGCGCCCGTCACGGCCTCACCGTCCGAGGTGAGGACCCGGGGCGGTGTGAGCGCCTGGTACGCGCGGAACGCCTCCTCGCGCCGCCGGACGAGCCGGCCGTCCAGCCGCCCCGAGCGCGCCACGTCGTGGAACTCCTGGAACGTGAGGTGGAAGACGTCCTCCGCCTCGGAGAGCACGCCGGCCCGTACGAGACGCCCGGCCTCCGCCAGCAGGGCCTGCTTGTACACGAAGTAGCGGCTGATGATGTCGTACTTGGGGTACTCCCGGTATCCGATGAAGGTCCGGACACGGTCGATCATCCGCTCGGTCTCGGCGGCCTTCAGCTCCCCGTCGGGCAGTGCCCGCAGCCGTGACAGCACGTCCTGCGCCTTCTCCCCCGCCTTCCGCCGGCCTTCCTCGAAGCGCCGCCCGGCCGCGCCCGGTCCGAAGTTCCTGACGTTGTCGAGGATGACGGGCACGAGCGTGCCGGGACGCTCGCGCCAACGCGGCCTGGTGATGTCGATCTCGCCGACGCAGCGCATGCCGTAGCGGTCGAGGTAGGACTCGATGGCGTCGCGCGCCTCCGCCCCGCCCGGAACCTTCGCCAGCTCGTCCAGGAAACCGTCGTCGTCGACGTCCCGCAGGAACGCCACCACCTCCGGCCGTGGACGGATCACGTCGGCGACGTCGAGCAGCGCGAGACCCATCTCCGACGTGATGTTGCCGGGGGCGGAGAGGGTGAGCGTGTCGGCCGCGTTCTTCTCGCCCAGCCACTCCCCCAGCTTGTCGTTGAGCCACCAGGTGGCCTCCATCCCCGCCATGACCGCCTGAAGGCTCCGCGGATCACCGAGGACTCGTCTGTGCTCCTCGAACGCCTCCAGCAGGAAGTCGAACAGCGCCGGTCCGGTCTTCGTCCGGATCCCGGCCCGCAGGGCGGCGACGGACGCCTGGCTGCGCTCGATCAGCCCGGTGACGAGTGCGGGATCGGTCTCGATCGGCGGGGGCCCGCCCTGTCCCGCGTCCGAGGGCGCCGGGGGCCCCGACGGCGTCGAAGGGGTCGAAGGCGTCGAAGGCGTCGGGGACATCGAAGGGAGGAACCCGTCACGGTCGAGTACGGTCTCCAGCGCGTCCCTGATCAGCGGATCGCCTCTGCCCACGACCTCCAGCAGGGCGGCCCGGCTCGCGGGCGAGGCGAGCCGCGCGGTGGCGTCGACGAACAGCCTGCCGCCCGCCTCGTGCATCGGCGTCATCGCCGTCGACTGCCAGAGCGAGAGCCCCAGGGGCTTCATGGCGTCGGTCATCATCTGCTGGTGACCGACGGAGAGATAGACGTGGTTCTCCTCGTCACCGGCCTCGGGGACGGGGAACAGCGTCGTGATGGGCCGGCTCTGCACGATGCTGAAGTCCCCGTCCGCCAGGCACCATTCGATGTCCTGCGGGCGGCCGAGGTGCGCCTCGATCCGCCGCCCGATGTCCACGAGCCGGACGGCCTCGGCATCCGTCAGCGCGGGGCGCTCCCGCTGCCGCGAGTCGATCGCGACTTCCCGCGTACCGCCGTCGGGCAGCGCGTGCACGGCACGCTGCTTGGCGGCGATGGTCCTGCCGACGACCTCGCCGTCCCGCACCGTGAAGACGTCCGGGTTCACCAGGCCGGAGACCAGTGCCTCACCGAGGCCGAACCCGGCGTCCACGGTGGCGGTCTTCCGGTTCCCCGTGACCGGGTCGGCGGTGAACAGGACGCCGGACGCGTGCGGGAGGACCATCCGCTGCACGACCACGGCCATCTGGACCGCACGGTGGTCGATGCCGTTGCGCCGGCGGTAGGTCACGGCCCGCTCGGTGAACAGCGAGGCCCAGCACCGGCTGATGTGCCGGAGGACCGCCTCCGGCCCCACGACGTTCAGGTACGTGTCCTGCTGGCCCGCGAAGGACGCCGTCGGCAGGTCCTCGGCGGTCGCGCTGGACCGCACGGCGCAGGCGGCCCCCTCGCCGAGCCGGGCGAGCGAGCGGGTGACCGCCGCCGCGACGTCGTCCGGGACGGCGACGGCCTCGACGGTCCGGCGGACGAGCGCGCTCAGCGTGCCGATCGCCGCGCGGTCGTCCGGGTCCAGGCGCGACAGTTCGTCGAGCCGGTCACCGATCGACGGCGCTTCGGCCATGATCCGGCGGAAGGCGTCCGTCGTCACACAGAAGCCGCCCGGCACACGGATGTCCCCGATACGCGACAGCTCGCCCAGGTGCGCGCCCTTGCCGCCGACGACCGGCACCTGTGTCCGGTCGACCTCTTGAAGATCCAGTACATACCGCACGTCGTCCCCCAAATTTCAGCGGATTGTGGTCTGGGCCGACGATTTTGCGCCACCACCCGGGCCTTGCCGCAAGCCCCCCGGTGCGCTATACGTTGAGAGTGGCGAGGAGAGGGTTCTCCTCGCCTTCGTCGTGCCGTGCCGTGCCGTGCGGTGCCGTCCGCCGAACCAGCCGGGAGCGTCAGTCGTCGTCCGGCCGCGAGGCCGCCACCAGGCGTTCCAGCAGGTCCTGGAAGTCCTCGCCGACCACGATGCGCAGTCCGCCCGCCTCGATGTTCCCCTCGTCCCTGTCGCTGAGCTGGGTCAGCGTGCCGTCGCGCCACCAGTAGACGTACGGGCTGATCGCGCCGGGCGTGTCCTCGAAACCGGACGCGGCGAACGTCGCCATGGCGTTCAGCGAGGGGATGACGGTGGCATCGCGTATGACATGGAACGCGACCTGGTGACGGAACGGGAACGCCACGAGCGCGCCGTCCGCACCGAGCCGCCGTCCGGTCACCTGCTGGACGAGGCTGTCCAGCGCCAGGACACGGCTCGCGGTGTAGAACGAGTCGCCCATGACGACCTCGAACCGCATCCCCTCCGCGTCCTTGACCGTCTCCCGCCCCTCGACGGGCAGTTGACGCAGATTGCCGAGCGCCCGCGCACGCAGCTCCGGCAGCGTGCCGAGCGGTTCCAGCGCCTCGTCGGTGAGCATCATGACGCTCTCCGGGAGGTCGAGGGCGAGGATCTCGTACAGTCCGGGGGCGACGGAGCGCGCGTAGGCGAAGGACTGCGCGTCCAGGGTGTCGCCGCTGATCACCCGTGGGTAGAGCTGGGCGCGGATCTGCTCGGGCGACAGGGTGTCGAGGGCCGACGGGCCGTCCATGGTCCGCAGCACCATCCCGGCGTGCTGGCGCACGAGTTCGCCCCAGACGCGGGCGCCCCGCTCGTCGTTGTGGCAGACGGCGGCGAGGTTGGCGAGCCCGAACTGACGGCCCGAGCTGTCGGTCACCAGGTCCGAGTAGACGGTGACTTCGAGACCGCGCTCGGCGAACGCCTCCCGGACCTGACTGCGGAAGAGGGCCGCCTCGCCGGTCGAGAAGAAGGAGAATTCGGGATCGCGCGGCATCTCGCGCCCGTGCCGTTTCGGCCCACGTCTGAACAACCCCACGTCGTACGCCTCCCCATGATCGCGCTCGGTTTCGTGCCCCGGGCCCTGGTCCGGGTCCCCTCGGTCCCCGTTCCCCGTCTCGCGTTTCCCCGTACCACTGTGATCGTCGATGTGCGTCGAACGTTCGATGGTAGGCCCTGCCGGACGCCCGGTGTCCGGTAGGTGCCTACGGCGCCGGTGAGCCGGGCCCGGCGGTGACCGGAACGACCAGGTCCGCGCGGTGGCGGCCCTCCGCGACCAGTCGCGCGTTGGCCTCGTCGGAGTCCCTGACCCAGCGCTCCGCGTGCGGCCGTTCCTTGCCGAAGCGCACATGCCGGTCGACCAGGCGCCGTACGCGCACGACGGGGTCGAGCTCCAGGAACCACGCCTCGTCGAGGAGCGCGCGGACCGGTGCCCAGTCGCCGCCGTCGTGCAGGAGGTAGTTGCCCTCGGTGACGACGAGGGGGACGTCCGGGCCGACGGGGATGCTCCCGGCGACGGCCTCCTCCAGGCCCCGGTCGAACTCGGGCGCGTAGACGACCACTCCCGGCGCGGGTGCCCGGAGCCGGGCGAGCAGCGCGGCGTAGCCGACGGCGTCGAAGGTGTCGGGCGCGCCCTTGCGGTCGGCGCGGCCGAGTCTGCTCAGCTCGGCCTGGGCGAGGTGGAAGCCGTCCATGGGGACGAGTACGGCGGCGGCGCCGAGTGCCGCGACGAGTTCGGCGGCGAGCGTGGACTTCCCCGCGCCGGGCGCGCCCGCGATGCCGAGGATCCGGCGCTGGCCGGGGTGCCCGGGGGTGGCGAGCCGCCGGGCACGACGGGTGAGTACGTCGAACTGCCGCGCGTCCATGCCGGCATTGTTGCCGTCCCGGCCGGGCCGAATCCAGCCCGTCCGGCGGTCGAGGACGAGCCGGTCACCGGGCGGGCCCGGAACCATCTTGTCCGGGCACCGGTCATACGTATAACGTACCCGCATGCCACACATCGCCCTCGTCACCCTCGTCGTCCGCGACTACGACGAGGCCGTCTCCTTCTACACCGGTGCCCTCGGCTTCGAGCTCGTCGAGGACACCGACCGCGGCGACGGCTCCCGCTGGGTGGTCGTACGCCCGCGCGGCGGCGCGGCGGCGCTCCTCCTCGCGCGTGCGGGCGACGACGCCCAGCGCGCGAGCGTCGGCGCGCAGACCGGCGGCCGGGTCGGCTTCTTCCTCCACACGGACGACTTCGCACGCGACCACACCCGGATGACGGCCGCCGGCGTGCGCTTCCTGGAGGAGCCCCGACACGAGCCGTACGGCTCCGTCGCGGTCTTCGAGGACCTGTACGGCAACCGCTGGGACCTCCTCCAGCCGGCGGAGGCGTAGCCGGGCCTCAGTTCCCCGGCATCGGGAACGCCACCGGGCTCCGCTTCCCGTCACGGTTGACCGCGCGCACCCCGAAGAACACGTTGTCCTTCGACAGGTCCACCGTGTGCGTGGTCGCGAGGCCGACCTTGATCACATGGGTCCACTCCGGTTCCGTGGTCTCGCGCCACACCACCTCGTAGCCCGCCAGGTCGGGCTCCGTACCCGGCGCCCACTTCAGCTCGGTGTCGTTGGTCAGGTTGCTCGTGACGATCCGCGCCTCGCGCGGGGTGCCCGGCGCCTGCGCCAGGGTCCAGAGCACCGCCGCGTTCACCCGCGCCACACGGGCGATGTAGTCGAAGTCGCAGAACTCGGGCAGGTCGCCGTACTGCTTGCCGTCCTCCACCCGTACGTCCTGGTGCTGGTGCGCGAAGTCCTCGGCCGGTTCGGTGAACCGGGCCGCCGGATAGCCCTGTTCGAGGAACGGGATGTGGTCGCCGCCCCGCAGATAGCGGTCGCGCCGGTAGACCACGCGGACGTTCATGCCGGTCGCGTCGTTGTCCCCCACGTCGCTGACGAAACGGGCGAGCTGCCGGGTCGCCGAGTCGTTCTCGCCGCCCACCGAGCGGCGGGTGTTGGCCTGCTCCGGGGTCTCGGACGTCGGTACGCCCTCCGCGAAGAGCCGCACCGTGTACGGGTCACGGGTCCCGTCGTCGGCGCGCGAGCTGCCGATGATGTCGTTGGTGAACATGCCCTGGACGTCGACACCCGCCGTCTTGAACTGCGTTGCGGCGTATCGCGAGCCGTACAGGCCCTGCTCCTCACCGGCGACCGCGGTGAAGACGATCGTCGCCGCCGGGCGCCGCTTCGCCATCACCCGCGCAAGCTCCATGACCAGTGCGACACCTGACGCGTCGTCATCGGCGCCGGGCGCGTCGCTGGTCGCGTCCATGACGTCGGTGACGCGCGAGTCGTAGTGCCCGGCGACGACGTACACGCGGTCGGGGGTGACCGAACCGCGCAGCGTGGCGACGACGTTGGTGATCCTTGTCGCCACCGGAATGCGCGAGGCGGGCTCCTGGACGTACGACTGGAGCTCGGCGGTCATCCGGCCGCCCGACACCGCCGCGTACTTCTTCATCTCGGCCAGGATCCAGTCACGCGCGGCGCCGATCCCGCGCTCGGGGTCGTCCTGAACCGACAGGGTGTGCCGGGTCCCGAACGCGGCGAGCCGCCGTACGGTCGCCTCGATCCGGTCCGCGTCGATCTCCTTGAGCAGCTTGCGCAGCTCGCGGTCGGGCGTCTGCGCGGTCGCGGCCCCGCCGCCGTTCTCACGGCCGCGACCACTGGGCGCGGCGGCAGCCGGCCCGGTGGAGGCGATCAGGGGTACACCGGCCGCGGCGGTCACGGCGGCGGAGGTGAGTACGGTCCTTCTGCGCGGTCTGCGCGGCGTTCCAGCGGGCTGCTCGGGCATGGAATATCCCTTCCGAAGCGATGAACCGGCGCCCTATCGTCATGGACAGGCCAACCCCGCACAAGGCCGCCGCGACCGGACGTCCGTTCAGTGCGGAAGGTCCAGTTCCGCGCGTACGGTCTTGCCCACCGGCACCCGGTCCAGCACCTCCCACCGGCTCGCCAGGGCCTCCACGATCAGCAGCCCCCGCCCGGAGCGCGCGTCGAGCGGCGGGGCGGGCGGCAGATGCCCCGGCCCCGGCGGCCGGCGTTCACCACGGGTGTCGGACACCTCGATCCGCAGGACGTCCGGCGCCGTCGCGAGCCTGAGCCCCAGCTCGAAGTCCCGGCCGGGGACCCGGCCGTGGGTCACCGCGTTGGCGGCCAGCTCGGCGACGACGAGCGCCGCCGCCTCGGACACCTCGGAGCCGTACGGGATGCTCCAGGCGTGCAGTTGATGGAGCGTCAACTCACGGGCGAGCCGGGCCCCGAGGGGCGTGGAGCTGAAACGCTGAGTGAACAGACGTACGGTGCCGCGCTGTTGTGGGGTGACGGGTGCGTTCATGGCATCAACGTCGAGGTCAGCGGGGCGTTCGGGCCAGGTCGGGAACCCGTACTCGGAGTCAGCGTACGGGTACGGAAGGTAGACAGCGCAGGTAACTGTGCGTGATCATCTCCGAGTTGTGGGTGACCGGCCAGGGACAGGCGCGCAGGAGAGGCAGCAGCCGTATGACGGACGGATCGGGCGGTACGAGCGGTGGCGGTACGGGTGGGGAGGAGCCGGAGGCTTCGGACAGCCTCAAGGCGTTCGGCGCGGTGCTCAAGGCGTTCCGCAAACGGGCGAGGCTGACCCAGGAGGAGTTCGCGCCCCGGGTGCGCTACTCGGTACCGACGGTGGCCTCCGTCGAGCAGGGCCGGCGGTTCCCGACCCTGGAGTTCGTGGAGCGGTCGGAGGAGGTCCTGGACGCCTTCGGTGCGTTGCGCGGCGCGGCGCAGCATCTCGCGCGACAGCCGGGGCTGGCGCGGTGGTTCCGCCAGTGGGCGAAGCTGGAGGCGGAGGCGCACAGCCTCTACACGTACGAATGCCGCTTGATTCCGGGGCTGTTGCAGACGGAGGCGTACGCGCGGAAGCTCTTCATCGACCAGCTTCCGCCCCTCGGGGACGACCAGATCGAATCGAACATGGCGGCCCGGACCGAGCGGCAGCGGTTGCTGCGGGAGCGCCCGAACACGTCCTACAGCTTCATCCTCGAAGAGCACCTGTTCCTGCGCAACACGGGCGGCAGGGAGGTGACTCGGGAGCTGATCAACCACATCCTCGCCCTCGCCGAGCGACGGAACATCGAGATCCAGGTCATGCCTCAGATGAAGGAGGACCACGCCGGGCTGCACGGTCCTATGCAACTGCTGGAGACACCGGACAACCGCTGGCTCGCCTACTGCGAGGGCCAGAAGACCGGCCACCTCATCACTGACCCGAAAGTGGTCAGCGAGCTCCAGATGCGATATGCCAGGATGCGTTCACAGGCTCTCTCCCTGGAGGACTCCCTGAGCCTGTTGCGGCAGATGCGAGGAGCGGTATGAGCACCACGGAACTGGCCTGGTTCAAGAGCAGTTACAGCAGCGGCGACGGAGACAGCTGCGTCGAAGTAGCCCTCTCCTGGCACAAGTCGACCTACAGCGACAGCTTCGAGGACGCCTGCGTCGAGGTCGCCGCCTGCCCCACCACCATCCACGTCCGCGACTCCAAGGTCACCGAGGGCCCCCAACTGGCCCTCGCCCCGGGTGCCTGGACGCACTTCGTCACGTACGCGGCCCGCGCCTGAGACACCCCGAACGCGGCAGCGGCGAACGGTCGTTGGACCGTTCGCCGCCGTGTGACGTGCCGCTCAGCCCTCGTCGGGGGTCAGCCGCAGGGAGATCGAGTTGATGCAGTAGCGCTGGTCGGTCGGGGTGGGGTAGCCCTCGCCCTCGAAGACGTGGCCCAAGTGCGAGCCGCAGCGTGAGCAGCGGACCTCGATGCGGACCATGCCCATCGTGCGGTCCTCGATCAGCTCGACCGCGTCGCTGTCCTTCGGGTCGTAGAACGACGGCCAGCCGCAGTGCGACTCGAACTTCGTGTCCGAGCGGAACAGCTCCGCGCCGCACGCGCGACAGGAGTAGACGCCGGCCGTCTTGGTGTCCGTGTACTCACCGACGAAGGCAGGCTCGGTACCGGCCTGGCGCAGCACCCGGTACTCGGCCGGGGACAGCTCCTCGCGCCACTGCTCGTCGGGCTTGTCGATGTCGTACGCCATGACTTCCTCTCTAAGGGGTCAGCCGGGCCAGGATCTCCGGACCGAGGTCCGTCACATCACCGGCCCCCATGGTGAGAACGAGATCACCGGGCTTCGCCATTCCCGCCACGGCCTCGGGCACCGCGCCCTTGTCGTGCACGGCCCTGACGTCCGCGCCCGCGTGCTCCGCCGCGTCGATGATCAACGCGCTGGTGATGCCGGGGATCGGGTCCTCACGGGCCGGATAGATGTCCAGCACCAGCGAGGCGTCGGCCAGGGCGAGCGCCTGGCCCATCTCCGTACCCAGCTCCTGCGTGCGCGAGAAGAGGTGCGGCTGGAAGACGACGAGGAGCCGGGAGCCGGGAGTGGCGGCGGCGCGCATCGCCTCCAGGTCGGCGGCCATCTCGGTGGGGTGGTGCGCGTACGAGTCGATGACCTGCACGCCGTTCGCCTCGCCCTTGAGCTGGAGGCGGCGCTTGACGCCGGTGTACTTGCCGAGCGCGGAGGCGAGGTTGTGCGCCGGGATGCCGAGCGCGACGCCCGCCGCGAGGGCGGCGACCGCGTTGTGGGCGTAGTGGCGGCCGGGGACGGAGACGGTGAAGGTGAGGAACCGGCCGCCGAGGACGACCGTGACCTCGCTGGTCAGACCGCGTGCGGTGACCTTGTGGACGCGGACGTCGGCGTCCGCCGCCTCGCCGTACGTCACGACCTTGACGGTCGACAGGTCGCGGACCTTCGCGGTCAGCTCGACCGCGCCGGGCTGGTCGGCGGCGATCACCAGCGTGCCGCCGGGGACGATCTTGCCGACGAACGTCTCGAAGGACTCGTAGATCTCGTCCATGGAGGCGTAGTTGGCGTGGTGGTCCAGCTCGACGTTGAGGACGATGGCGACCTCGGGGTCGTACTTCTGGAAGCTCCGGTCGCTCTCATCCGCCTCGGCGACGAAGATCTCGCCGTCGCCGTGGCGGGCGTTGGTGCCGGGCCCGTCCAGATCGCCGCCGATGGCGTACGACGGGTCGAGGCCCAGCTCCGTGAGAGCGACGGCCAGCATGGAGGTCGTCGTCGTCTTGCCGTGCGTACCGGCGACGGCGATGGACCGCAGACCGCCGCCCATCAGCGCGGCGAGCGCGTCGGAGCGGTGGACGACGGGGACGGACAGCTCGGCGGCCCGGACCAGCTCCGGGTTGTCCGCCCGGATCGCGCTGGAGACGACCACGCACGAGGCGTCGTCCGCGAGGTGCTCCGCCGCGTGGCCGATGTGGACCGTGGCGCCGAGGGCGCGCAGGGCCTCGGCGGTGCCGGACTCCTTGGCGTCACTGCCCGCGACCTTGGCGCCCCGCTGGGTGAGGATCTTGGCGATACCAGACATTCCGGCGCCGCCGATGCCGATGAAGTGCGGCCGTTCCATGGCGGTGGGGATACCGGGTGCCATTGCGTGTTCTCCCAGGGTGGTGCGGTCGGTGCGATGCGGTGCGGCGGCGCGGGGCCGGGCTGCCGGCCGTACGCGCGCCGCCGGCGGTCCCCCAGCCTATTCGCTCCGGCCCGGTCCGCCCGCCCCCTCGGCCCGCCCGCTCAGACGTTCTCGTCCTCGGCGCCGTGCGCGAACAGCTTGAGCACCGGGACACCGACCTTGTGGCGGGCGCGCGAGGCCCAGTCCCGGTGGAAGAACTCCTCCACGTAGTGGGGTTCGGTCAGGACGATCACCTCGTCGGCGGCCGACTGCTCGACGACGGACTTGAGATGGTCCAGCGGGTGGTTCTCGACCACCAGGCCGCTCGCCTCCCGGCCCGCCGCCTTCAGCGCGGCCAGGGAGTGGGCGAGGGCCAGCTCGGCGGGGCCGCGGGCGGCGGCGCCCTCGGGCTCCTCGCCCTCACGGCCGGCCTCCCGAAGCTCGCCGAACGCGACGTCGTCGATGGCGCGCAGCAGCGCGTCCGCCTGGTCGCCCCGGGGCTGCATGAGCACGATGAAGGTGACGCTCTCCTCGCCGTGGAGCGTGGTCACGAAGTCGACGTCCACGGACGACAGGGGCTTCTCGATCATCAATACGCTTGTGAACACGACAGGCGCCCTTCAACGTTCAGGGGCCGGTGAGGCCCGCTGCGGAAACCATCCTTCCCCGTGTCCGCACGGGGTCTGCCTGAGTAAGTGTGCCCAGCGGAAGCTAACCGGAACGAGAAATTCCGCCCAATGTCAGATCCGACGGTATCGGGTGAAAAGGAACCCGTCCTCTTCCAGTACGGACGCGAGGGCGAAGCGCTCGGGGTCGGTGAGGTCGGGGCCGCCGGTGATGCGCTGCGCGCCGCCGACCGCGAGCAGGGGGGAGACCGTCAGACAGAGTTCGTCCAGGACGTCGGCCGCCACGAACTGGCCGAGCAGCCGGGGGCCGCCCTCGGTGAGCTGGCGCTTCAGGCCCAGCTCCGCCAGGGCCTCGGTCGCGCGGCGCGGCTCGACGCCCGGCCCGTCCCCGGCGACCAGCACCCGCGCGCCGGCCTCCTCGGCGGCGCGGATCCGGTCGGGGGGCGCGGCGGCGCCGGTCAGGACCAGGGTCTGGACGAGGGGCGAGACGAAGAGGGGGAGCGAGAAGTCCAGGTTCAGGCTCGCGCTGACGACGGCGATCACGGGCGCGGGTGCCTGGCCGGCGGCGGCGCGGCGCTCGGCGAAGGCCTCGCGGGCGCGGGCGGGGCGGTAGCTCTCCAGGCGAACCGTTTCAGCACCCACGAGCACGACGTCCGCGAGCGCGCGCAGGGTGCCGAAGATCCGCATGTCGGCGCCGGAGGAGATGGCCTGCGAACGGCCGTCGTGGTGGGCGGCGCCGTCGAGGGTGGAGACCATGTTGGCGCGGAGCCAGGAGCGGCGGTCCTCGCGGGGCGCGGGGTACGCGTAGGCGTCGGCGAGGACGTCGAGGGCCCACTCGTGGTCGGGCGTCGGCTCGGACGGCACGGGGTACAGGCGTCGCATGCGCGCAGTCTGACACGCGCGGTGCCCTTCGGCTGGGCGGGCGGCCCCGTCCTCAATCGCCGGACGGGCTGCTTGCGCCCGGCGCCGGACGGCACCTGACCGCCCGTCGTGGGTGTCCTCAATCGCCGGACGGGCTGATTGTGGCCGGCCTCGGCGGCAGCCCCGAGGCCCATCCGGGGCTTCTCCAACCAGCCCGGCGGCCCTCCCAAGCCACCCGGCGGCCCTCCCAAGCCCGTCCGGCGCACCTCTCAAGCCCGTCCGGCGATTGAGGACAAACCGGCCGGCGGACGGACCGCCCCCCGTCAAGACCGCGACACCCATAGCCTGCCCACACGCGCCTCTCAAGCCCGTCCGGCGATTGAGGACAAACCGGCCGGCAGACGGACCGCCCCCCGTCAAGAGCCCCACACCCCAACCCGGCCGGACACGCCTTTCAAGCCCGTCCGGCGATTGAGGACACACCCCCGCGACGGGCGGTCGGGCACCCGTCGGGCCACCCGCCACCGCACCGATCCGCACGCTCTAGAGTGGGGCAACGTGCCAGCCTCCCCCGCCACCCCCGTATCCCTCTGCGCCCGCACCCCCCGCGTCGCCGCCGAGCGGCTGGTCGGCGAGATGGTGCCGCCGCCGCGTTTCGACTCCGTACGCTTCGACACCTACGTCCCCGACCCCAACCAGCCCAGCCAGGCCGAGGCCGTCACCGTACTGAGCGCGTTCGCCGCCGGGCTGGGAGGCGCCACGGACACCACGCGGGGCAGGCGCCGCTGGTTCGGCCGCAAACCCGCCGCCGAGACCGGCCCCCGCGGCGTCTACCTCGACGGCGGCTACGGCGTCGGCAAGACCCATCTGCTGGCCTCCCTCTGGCACGCCGCCCCCGCCGCCCCCGAGCAGAAGGCCTTCGGCACCTTCGTCGAGCTGACGAACCTCGTCGGCGCGCTCGGTTTCCAGCAGACCGTACGGACCCTCGGCGGCCACCGACTCCTCTGCATCGACGAGTTCGAGCTCGACGACCCGGGCGACACCGTCCTCGTGTCGAGCCTGCTCAGCCGGCTCGTGGAGGCGGGCGTGGCGCTCGCGGCCACCTCCAACACGCTGCCCGGCAAGCTCGGCGAGGGCCGCTTCGCCGCCGCCGACTTCATGCGCGAGATCCAGGGGCTCTCCGCCCGCTTCCGCCCGCTGCGCATCGACGGCGAGGACTACCGGCACCGGGGACTGCCCGAGGCGCCTGCCCCGCTCACCACCGAGCAGGTGACGCGCGCCGCGCACGCGACCGAGGGCGCCAGCCTGGACGACTTCCCCGCTCTCCTCACCCATCTCGCCACCGTCCACCCCAGCCGGTACGGCGCGCTGACGGAAGGTCTGCGGGCCGCCTGCTTCACGGATGTGGGCCCCGTGCCCGACCAGTCGACGGCGCTGCGGCTCGTCGTGCTCGCCGACCGGCTGTACGACCGGGAGATACCGGTCCTCGCCTCCGGGCTCCCCTTCGACCGGCTGTTCGGCGAAGAGATGCTGAACGGCGGCTACCGGAAGAAGTACTTCCGTGCGATCTCGCGTCTCACCGCCCTGGCACGCGACGCAAAGGGCCTGCTCGCCGAGTAAGTTCGGTGCCGTAACGATGTGCGGCGCGCGAGATGCGTTCGATCGGCTCCCGCGCGCCCGATACAGAAGGGTTCCCATCACCATGGCTACCACGCGCCAGGCACACACCGTCTGGGAGGGCGACCTCCTCAAGGGCAGCGGCGTCGTCACCTTCGACTCCTCCGGCATCGCCGAGCAGCCGGTTTCCTGGGCCTCCCGCGCCGAGCAGGCGAACGGCAAGACCAGCCCGGAGGAGCTGATCGCCGCCGCTCACTCCAGCTGCTTCTCGATGGCCCTGTCCAACGGTCTCACCAAGGCCGGCACCCCGCCGACCAAGCTGACCACCCAGGCCGAGGTGACGCTGGTGCCCGGCACCGGCATCACCGGCGTCCACATCACCGTTCAGGGTGAGGTCGAGGGCCTGGACGAGGCGGCGTTCGTCAAGGCCGCCGAGGACGCGAAGGCGAACTGCCCCGTGAGCCAGGCGCTCGCGGGCACGAGCATCACGCTCACCGCCTCGCTGGCCTGAACGGCGGACCCCGGATCCGGGAATTGACGGATCCGCTGAACCGCTGATCTCTCAGGACACATCAGGCTCAGTGGCCCGCACAGTTCACGTGTGCACTACACCCGTGATACACACGTGCGGGTCACGTCTCCTGTCCGCCAACAGGGAGTTGCCTCATGTCCGCAACACGACGTCAGGTCCTGGCCACCGGAGCATCGGTCGCCGGAATCGCGTTCACCGGAGCGGTGTCGGAGCTCTTCGCCGGCACCGCCGTCGCACAAGAAGTGGGGCGCAGCGGCTACGGCCCGCTCGTCCCCGATCCGGACGGCCTGCTCGACCTGCCGAAAGGTTTCCGTTACCGCGTCCTGTCCAGAACGGGCGACGAGCTGCGTTCGGGCGAGGGCGAAGTCCCCAGCAATCCCGACGGCATGGCCGCCTTCGCCGGCCGTCGCGGACGCGTCCATCTGGTCCGCAACCACGAGAACCGGCACAACGGCCGGATCGGCGTCCCGACCGTCGAGGGTCTGACGTACGACCCGATGGGCAAGGGCGGCTGTACGGCGCTCGAACTCGACGGACAGGGCAACGTACTGGGCGAGCGCGTCGCCATCGCCGGTACCGCCGTCAACTGCGCGGGCGGCCCGTCCCCCTGGGGCACCTGGCTCACCTGCGAGGAGACCGAGGACAAGGCCGGCACCAACGGCTACACCAAGGACCACGGCTTCATCTTCGAGGTCGACGGCGCCGATCCGCACCGCACCGGTGCCGTACCGCTCAAGGCGATGGGCCGCTTCCAGCACGAGGCGATCGCGATCGACCCACGTACGGGTGTGGTGTACGAGACGGAGGACGCGTTCGACAGGCCCTTCGGACTCTTCTACCGCTTCCTGCCCGAGAAGCCGCTCGGCGGCCTGGGGTCGCTGCGCGCGGGCGGCACGCTGGAGGCCATGCGCGTCCCCGGCGTACCCGATCTGTCGGTCGTCCAGGAGCCGGGCGCGAGCTTCGACCGCGTCGAGTGGGTGCCCGTGCCCGACTCGCAGGCGAAGGAGACGCCCATCCGGCTCCAGGACTTCGGCAAGAAGGGCATCACGCACGCCCAGAAGCTGGAGGGCTGCTACTGGGGCGACCGGTCCGTCTACTTCGTGTCGAGCTTCGCCAAGAGCGCGGAGGGCTCGGCGGCCGACCACTACGGGCAGGTGTGGAAGTACGAACCGCAGCGGCGCCGGCTCACGCTGGTGATCGCCTTCGGCCCGGACACCGACATCCAGATGCCCGGCGAGTCACCCGACAACATCTGCCTCGCGCCCAGCGGCGGTCTGATGGTGTGCGAGGACGGCGGCGGCGCGCAGCACGTGTACGGGCTGACGCGGCGCGGTGAGCTGTACGAGATGGCGCGGGCGGCCGAGAACATCGGGACGCCCGAGGAGCCGGAGTGGGGTGAGTTCGCGGGTGTCACGTTCGCGCCGGACGGCGACACGATGTACCTGAACTCCTACACGCCGGGCAAGACGTTCGCGATCACGGGGCCCTGGCGGTAGTCCGGGGGTGCCGGTCACCGGGTCCGCCCGGCGACCGGTTCGTCCCGGGTCGCCGGACGGGCTCGTTCGCAGCCCGCCCGGCGGCCGGGGACCCGTGGGTCAGGGGGAGCCGATCTCCGCTCCCACCGCGGCCAGCGTCGTCGTCACCGGCTGGAAGAACGTCTCGCCGCCCGACGTGCAGTCACCGCTGCCGCCCGACGTCAGACCGATCGCGGCACCGTCCGCCGTGAACAGCGGGCCCCCGCTGTCGCCCGGCTCCGCGCAGACGTTGGTCTGGATGAGCCCGCTGACGGAGCCCTCGGCGTAGTTCACCGTGGCGCCCAGGCCGGTGACCGTGCCGTCCGCCAGCCCGGTGGTGCTGCCCATCCGGATCACCTCCAGGCCCACCGCGGCTTCGCCCGCCCCGCTGATCGGCACGGTCCGGCCGTCGCCGATGTCGACCTCGCTGGGCGCCCGGGTGGCCGGGTCGTCGTACGTGAGGAGCGCGAAGTCGCCGTCGCCGGGGAACGTCGCCGCCCGGACCGTACCGACGGGCGCGCCGTTCTGGTCCTCGGACCACTGCTCGGCCGCGACGCCGCAGTGTCCTGCGGTGAGGAAGCCCGGTGTGCCGTCGCGCGTGGTGACGTTGAAGCCCATCGAACAGCGGGCGCCGCCGCCGAAGATGGCGTCGCCGCCCTCCAGGAACGGTTTGAACTCGCCCGCCGACTTCTGGATGCGGGCCACACCGTCGCCCAGCGAGCGCACCGTCGACTCCAGGGTGTCCCAGCGCTCACCGGTGACGGTGGTGTCTGCCGTGACGAGGATCTGGTTGGTCCGGGGATCGACGGCCCACGCGGTGCCGGGGATGGTGGCCTCACGGCTCAACGTGCCGGTGGCGGAGCGGAGTTCGCCCATGCTGTGCTGGACGCTTCTCGCCACGGCGCCGGCGTCGCGCACCCGCTCGGCCGACCGGCCGCCGTCGCCGTCGCCGTCTGCGACGTTCACCACGACCTGCTTCCTGCCCGCGTCGTAGTACGCGCCGGCGTACTCCTCACCGAGCTGCGAGGACAGCCGCGCGACGAGTTCCGGCGCCGACGCGGCACTGACCGTCCTCGCCTGCTGGCGGGCGCCGTCGCCCGCGCCGTCGTCCGCGCCGGACTGCGAGGCGTTGGCGTTCGGCAGCAGGATCGCCGCTGCCGCGACACCCACCGCCCCGGCGCCCGCGAGAACGGCCTTGCTCTTGGATATCCGCCTGTGACTCAACTCGTCGCCTCCTGTGGGGATTACGGAGTGACCCCTTGATACGGGCGGCACGGGAGCCGCGTTCAGCGGACCGGCCGCCGACATACCGGGGGCCGGCCGGACAGTGTTCCGGCCGGCCCCTCCCCACAGGCGGCCTGACGGACCGTCAGCCGCCGCTCCCGATCTTCTTGTCGCCCTCCGGCGCCTTGGCCTTCCCGGCGCCGGCGGCCTTGGCCGGCTCCTTCGGACTCCCCTGCTGCGTCAGCCCCTTGAGCAGCTCCGCGAGATCCACGCCGGTGGTCGACGAGAGCAGCTCCATGCCCTGCGCGACATTGTCGGTCACCGTGCGCGAGAGCCGGCTCGCGCCGTCCGTGGAGATGACCGTCAGCTTGTCGACGGCGCTCAGCGGCTCCGACGCCTTGGCGACGACGGCCGGGAGGACCTCGACGAGCATCTGGAGCACGGCCGCGTCGCCGTACTGGGCGAACGCGTCGGCCTTCTTCTGCATCGCCCCGGCCTCGGCACTGCCGCGCGCCGTGATGGCGTCGGCCTCCGCCGCGCCCTCGATCCTTACGGCCTCGGCGAGCGCCGCACGGCGCAGCTTCTCGCCCTCACCGGTCAGCCGCGACCGCTCGGCGTCCGCCTCGGCCTCCTTGACCTGCGCGATCCTGCGGGCCTCGGCCTCCTGCTCGGCCTGGTAACGGGCGGCGTCGGCCGGCTTGCGCACCTGGGTGTCGAGCTGACGGTCGGTCAGTGCCGCCTGACGCTGCGCCACCTTCTCCTGCTCGCCGAGCACCTCCTGCTGGCGCGCGGCCTCGGCGAGCGGTCCGGCCGCGTTGGCCTTGGCCCTGGCCGCCTCGGTCTCGACCTTGATCTCGGCCTGCTTCAGATAGAACGTCCGCTCCGCCACGGCGATCTCCTCGGCGGCCTTGAGCCTGGCCTGCTCGGAGGCCCGCTTGGCGATCGCCTCGGCGATGTCCGCCTCCTGCCGGGCGCGGGCGGCCTCGGGCCGGCCCAGGTCCTCCAGATAGGAGCCCTCGGTGGTGATGTCCTGGATCTGGAAGGCGTCCAGGATCAGGCCCTGGCCCGAGAGACTGGCCTCTGCCTCCTCGGCGACCTGTCCCGCGAAGGCGGCGCGGTCACGGATGATGTCCTCGACGGCCATCCGGCCGACGATGGCGCGCAGCGCGCCGGAGAGCACCTCCTGGGTGAAGCCGACGATGCCCTTCTGCTGCCGCAGGAACCGCTGCGCGGCGGCGCGGATGGCGTCCTCGTTGCCGCCGACCTTGACGATCGCGACGCCTTCCAGATGCGCCTTGACGCCGCGCAGGGTCACGGCGCCCCGGACCGCGACCGGGATGTGCCGGCTGGACAGGTCGAGCGTGAACCTCTGCTGGACGAACGGGACGACGAAGACACCGCCGCCGACCACGACCTTCTGACCGCTGTTGTCGGTGCTGACCCGGCCGGTGACCGGATCCGTGGACGACTTGCCGCGCCGGCCGGTGATGATGAATGCCTCACTGGGGCCCGCGACCTTGTAGCGGGTGATGACGACGAGGGCGAGCAGGACGAGAAGTACGACCACTCCCGCCACCGCGATGATCACTGGACTCATGTGGAACTCCCCCTGTTGACGTACGGGCTGCTGTGGACGCCGCACCTGTGGGACGCCGACCGCCGCGGGACGGTTCGGCGGAGGGCCGGACCGGCGGAGCACTGATCCGGTGGACGGACCGGCCGGGGCCGGTTCAGCGCTCGACGGGCCGGACGCCGACCGAGGTGGACGACAGCGTCGACTCCACCCAGACCTCGGCTCCCCGCGCGAGCGGCACCGCGCTCCTCGCGGAGAACTTCACCGGCTGGCCCGCCACCCGGAGCATCACCTCGCCGTATCCGTCGGCGGGAATGGCGGTGACCACGGACCCCGGCGTACCGAGGAGATCCGCTCCCCGTGGCGTGGCGTCCGTCTGGTCTCGCATCAGCACACGGCTCAGCTTCCAGGCCAGCCAGCCGGTGACGGCACCGGCGACCGCTCCGACGGCGACGGCGGGGCCGGCTCCGAGATCGGTCGTGCCGAGCACGATCGCGCCGCCGAAGCCCAGCATCGCCACGAATCCCGCCACGACGGGCAGCGACAGCAGACCCGCGAACAGGCCGTCGAGCACTCCGCCGAACAGGCCCTCGAAGATGCCGTCGAAGATCAGCGCCACGGCGAGCAGGACCACGCCCGCTATACCGAGGCCGAGGAACACATCCACGGGTCGGCCCCCTCCCCCGGCTTCCGCCGGTCCCCCTGCGAACCCTTGAATGGGAGGAGATTTTCTCACGGTCCGTCACGGCTGCGCAGTGCCGTGTTCCGGCAATCTTCGAGCGCCGTAACCACCGCATGAACATTTAGTCATATATTTTCCCCATATGCCTAAATATCTGCTGCGACTCATCTCCCTGGCCACGCTGGGTGCCGCCCTCGCCGGATGCGGCGCCGACACCGAGGCGCGCCTGACCGCGGGCCCCTCGCCCGGACCCGCGTCACGGCAGCCGGCCGGGCCGGAACGTCCCGCCGTGACCCCCGTCTTCCTCCGTGGCGCGGACCCCACCAGCACCCCCGGGGCCAAGACGGCCGCCAAGACCGTCGCCCTCACCTTCGACGCCGACATGACCGCCGGCCAGGGGCCGCGTGCCGCCCGTGGCGAGCGCTTCGACAATCCGACCCTGATCTCCTCGCTGCGCCGCCTCGAAGTCCCCTCGACGATCTTCATGACGGGCCGGTGGGTGGAGGAGTACCCCTTCCAGGCGAGGGACATCGGCTCCGACCCCCTCTTCGAGGTCGCGAACCACTCCTACAGCCACCACTCCTTCACGGCCGACTGCCACGGGCTCCCGGCACTCGGCGAGAAGGACATGGCAGCCGACGTGGAGCGGGCGTTCGGCGCGTTCCGCAAGGCCGGGGTCCGCCAGGTGGTGCCCTACTTCCGCTTCCCCGGCGGCTGTTACGACCGGTCGACGCTGCGGACCCTGGCACCGGCCGGTCTGACGGCGGTCCAGTGGGACGTCGTCAGCGGCGACGCCTTCGCCACGGACGCCGACGCGGTGGCCGAGCAGGTGCTCGCGGACGTACGGCCCGGCTCGGTGGTGGTCATGCACTGCACCATGAGCGCGGCGCCGGTGACGGACGAGGCGGTGCGCAAGATCGTGCCCGCGCTGCGCGAGCGCGGCTACCGCTTCGTGAAGGTGTCGGAGCTGATGAAGGGCTGACCCGGCCGCCGGACGGAACGAACCGCCGGACGGAGCGGGCCGCCGGCCGGCGGGGCCGTCAGCCGGAACAGGCCGCCCGCTGCGCCTCGTGCCACTCGCAGACGGGGCACAGCGTGATGCCCTTCACCGATTCCGGGTACTCGCTCGGCTCTCCGCAGTGCACACAGTCCGCGTACACGACCGGCCCGGCGGCGCTGACGTCGTCTCCCATACCGCCGAGCGTACTGAACCCCGTCGCGCCGCCGTCCGGGCGGCGCCGCGCTCCCCGGGGCCCCGTGCGGAAGTCAGCTTCCGGGGGCCTGCGACGTGACCTCGCTCGGGCGGACGATGACGAATCCCTCGCCCTGGAGCATCAGCTGGACGGCCTCGCCGGAACCGCCGCGGATCATCGAGCCGACGGACTGCGAACGGTGCAGCGAGGTGCTGAGCTGGGCGCTCCAGCCGACGACCGCGTCCGTGTCGACGTACACCGGTGCCTGCGGGCTGACGGGGATGACGATGGGGCTGCCCTCACAGATGATCGCGAGCTTCCCGTAGCCGCTGAACAGGCTGTTGAAGAGACCGCCACCGGTCATGCCGGCGCCCTTCACCGTCTTGATCTCGTAGGAGAGGGTGGCGTCGAAACACAGGACGTTGCGGCCGTTGACGGTGAGCGCGTCGCCCTGCTCGATGTCGACGATGAAACAGTTGGCCGCCTCGTGCGCGAACCACGCCTCGCCCTGGCCCTTCACGGCCATCAGCGGCAGGCCCTCGCCGGTGACGGCGCGCTTGAGCATGCCCCCGATGCCCTGGCCCTTGCGCTCGAACTGGAGATTGCCGCGGAAGGCGATCATCGAGCCCTGACGCGCGTGCATCTCGCCGTTGACGGCGTACTTGACGGATTTGGCGTTCTGGAGGCTCATCCCGGGGGTCGTCGCCTGCTGCGCCATGTTCTCGTTGGAAAAGAGATCGCTCTTCATGCCGAGCATGGTCACCCGGAGGCGCCCATTCCGCCAACAATCCGGCGAGCCGGTGCTGGCACACTGGCCCCGTGAGCACCGACGACACCGCCTCCGGGGCGGCCGGCCCCGCGGAGGACCGCACCGGGCACCCGGCCGACAGCCCGTTCCGGCATGAGCGGACAGCCCGCGACGAGGCCCCGCAGTTCGCGCTGCCGCTGGTGGTACGGATCGAGAAGGCCGCGCCGCCCACCCGTACCGACGCGCTGGAGGCCGCCGCACGCGCCGTCCTGGTCATGCTGGCCGACGAGCGGTCGACGGGCGAGGGCGAGTGGGCGAGGGCGATGCGGGACTGGCAGGACGCCCGGATCCGCAAGGTGGTGCGAAGGGCGCGCGGCGCGGAGTGGCGGAAGGCGTCGCTGCTGCCGGGGATCACGGTGGGCGGTCCGGACGCCGGACCGGATCCTGACGCCGCTTCGGACAGCGGACCGGGTCCGGACGCGGCGCCGACACCCCTGGCGGCCGGGTCCGGCGACGGCCCGGTCTTCGCCCCGTACGCGGAGGTACGGGTCTTCCCGCCCGTCCCCCTGGACGGCTGGCCCAAGGAGCTGGCGAAGCTCCAGGTCTCCGGCACCGATCTGGACGACCCCGGGGACCCGCCACCGGCCGCCGGCCCCGGCACCCCCGTGCTCTGGCTCGGCCCCGGCCTCGGCATGTCGGCGGGCAAGGCGATGGCCCAGGCCGGTCACGGCGCCCAACTCGCCTGGTGGGAACTGTCGGAGACGGACCGCAAGGCGTGGCGCGAGGCAGGATTCCCGCTCTCCGTACGCACTGCGGACGCCGCGCGCTGGCGTCAACTGATCCACAGCGGGCTGCCGTTGGTCCGCGACGCCGGCTTCACGGAGATCGCACCGGGGTCGTGCACGGTGGTCGCCGATCATCCCGCGCTGCGGCGTTGAACATTCCCGGGCCGGGACTCGTATCTCCCCATACCGCCAAGTAGGTTGAACGACCGGTCAGCGCGCGGTTGATTCCGCGGTGGTACGCGGTTGCACATCGGCCCGGGAGACACTTTGTTGCGACGTATCAACGGCACGGCACTCATCATCGCGGCTCTCGTCGCGACGGTCGGGGCACTCGCCTTTCCTGTCTGGTCGTACGCCGACCGGTCCGGCACCGGGGAGGCGAATCTCGCGGCGTCGAGCGTGGCGACCCAGTGGGGGCCGCTCTCGGCGACGGACCGCGACTTCCTCGTGAAGGTACGGCTCGCGGGGCTGTGGGAGCTGCCCGCCGGCCAGCAGGCGATCGAACGTGCCCCCAGCCAGGCCATCAAGGACGCGGGCGACCATCTCGTCGTCGGCCACACCGACCTCGACATCCGCGCGCGCGACGTGGCGGCGAAGCTCGGCGTCCCGCTGCCGAACCAGCCCAACGAGCAGCAGCAGGGCTGGCTCAGGGAGCTGTCGGCCGCCACCGGCGCCGAGTACGACAGGAAGTTCGCCAACCTCCTGCGCAACGCCCACGGCAAGGTCTTCGCGCTGATAGCAGAGGTCAGACACACGACACGGAACACCCTCATACGGCAGCTCGCCAGCGACGCCAACCAGACGGTCCTGGACCACATCACGATGCTTGAGGCCACCGGACTCGTGGACTTCGACGAGATCGCACGCGAGGCCGCGGGCACCAAGACCGCCAGCCCCACCGGTCCGCCGCCGCCGGACGGCGGCCTCCCGCCGTCGCCGCCCGCCGCCGCACCGACCGGTGACAGCTCCTTCACCTCCCGGCCCTCCACGCAGCCGGGTGCGCCGACGGCCGTCAACACCAACCGTCCGGCGCCGCCGAGCGTCGAGGCGAGTCCGTGAACCACCGTGCGTTCCCGTGATCGGCCGGACGACCGGCCGATCACGGGAACCTCAAATGATGCTCTGAACGTCCCCTCTCGTGGATTCACCGGCGCCCGGCAGGGCCATTACCCCTGAACCGGCGCACGCCGAGGCTCGGAGAAGGGGGAGACATGAGCCGTACGACACACGTGGTGAACGTGGGGGAACCGGGGAAGCCTGGGGACAAGCGGGGTCCGGGGGGGCCCGGAGACTCACGGACCGCCCTGGGAGTGGGCATCGGCTGGCGGCCCGAGATCGCGGAAGCGGTGGAGGCGCTGCCCGGCATCGACTGGGTGGAGGCCGTCGCCGAGAACGTCTGCGCGGGCCATCTCCCCGACTCGCTCGTCCGGCTCCGCGCCCGCGGGGTCACCGTGGTCCCGCACGGCGTCTCCCTCGGTCTGGGCGGCGCCGCACGGCCCGACGCCAGGCGTCTCGCCGATCTCGCCGAGCGGGCCGAGGCCCTCGGCTCCCCGCTGGTCACCGAGCACATCGCCTTCGTACGGGCCGGTGGGCCGCTCACCGCGTCCCCAGGGCTCGAAGCCGGCCATCTGCTGCCCGTCCCCCGCACCAGGGACGCGCTGCGGGTGCTGTGCGAGAACGTGCGCATCGCGCAGGACTCACTGCCCGTGCCGCTCGCGGTGGAGAACATCGCCGCGCTGATCAACTGGCCCGGCGAGGAGATGACGGAGGGTCAGTTCCTGGCGGAGCTGGTCGAGCGGACCGGCGTACGGCTGCTGATCGACGTCGCGAACCTGCACACCAACCATGTCAACCGGGGCGAGGACCCGGTGGTGGCACTCGACCGGCTGCCGGTCGAGGCCATCGCGTACGTGCATGTCGCGGGCGGCGTCGAACGCGACGGCGTCTGGCACGACACGCACGCCCACCCGGTGAGCGCGCCGGTGCTCGACGTACTCGCGGAGCTGCGCTCGCGGGTCTCGCCGCCCGGCGTCCTGCTGGAGCGCGACGACAACTTCCCGCCCACCGCCGAACTCGCCGCCGAACTCGACACGATCCGCGCCACGCTGGCCGGTCCGGGTCCGGGTCCGCGTCTCGATTCCCGTCCCGAGCGGGCGTCAACCACGCTTGCGCACATAGCCGTTGAGGCACCGGCCGGCGGACCCGGAGCCCCCGAGGCACCCCAGGCGCCCGAGACGTCCCCGGCCGACGAGCCCGCCGACCACGCCCGCGAGCGGCTCGCCCTCGCGCAGACGGCCCTGCTGTCCGCCCTGGTCGCCGGGACCCCCGCCCCGGAGGGCTTCGACTCCCGTCGGCTCGCTGTGCAGAGCCGGGCGCTCGCGGGCAAGCGGGCGGAGGTCGTCGCCAAGGTGGCGCCCGACATCCCGCGCATCCTCGGCACCGGCTACCGCGCCGCGTTCCTCGCGTACGCCAAGTCCCGCCCCATGCGCGCCGGTTACCGGCGCGACGCGCTCGACTTCGCCGAGCACCTGCTCATCGCCGACCTGCCCGAGGACGCCGCGGCCCGGCGTGAGCTGACCCGGTGGTGGCGGGACCGCTCCGGCGCGCGACCGCCGCGCCGGGCGACCCGTATGGTGCGCGCCGCCCGCTCCGTGCTCGTGGGGCGGTGACCGGCCGTGGACACCGTGCTCACCGCACTCCAGATCCTCATCCCGCTCTCCTTCGTCACGCTGGTCGTCGGAGTGGTCTCCGCCCGGGCGAGCGGAGGTACGGCCGACATCCGCGACCTCATGGACATGGCCTTCCTCGGCGGCGGACCGGGGCGGGTCGCCGAGACCGCCGTCGTCGCGATGCACGCGGACGGCAGGCTGACCATCGGCGGCCCCGGCATCGTCGCCCTCCGCGGCGACGTGGCCCGCAACGCGGTGGAACGTGCCGTCATCGACGAGCACAACCGCGCGCCGCACGGTGCCCTGCACGGACTGCGTCTCGCGGTGATGCGCGGGCGTGCCGTCCAGGACATCGGGGACTCCCTCGCCGCACGCGGGCTGCTGGTACCGGCCCGGAAGACCCGCGTGTGGGTGGTCTGGGGGCTGGTCCAGGGGGTCGTGTGCCTGGTCACCTTCCCGGTCGCCATCACCCGGCTCATCGGCACCGGCTCGCTCGCGCTCGTCCCGACCGTGCCACTGGCGGTGATCGGGTTCGTCTCGGGCTTCATCTGCGCCGCGCTCGCCAAGCGGCGGCTCACCGGCACCGGTGTGCGGGCGCGGCTGAGGTTCCGTACGGCCTACCGGCACATCACGACGCCCGAGCACCGGATCGCCGTGGACGGACACCTGGCGCTGGACAACCCGCTGCTGCGGGAGCAGCTGACAGCCGCACGGGCCATGCGTCCCGGCCGTGACTTCCAGCCGGCGCCGCATCTCGCCGCCACGACCGTGGTGTGGTGCGCCGCGGACGCGGGCGACGGCGGGGCCGGCTGCGGTGGCTCGGGCGGGTCGGGCTGCGGCAGTTCGGGCGGAGGGTGCGGCGGCGGAGGCGGCTCGGGTGACGGAGGAGGCGGGGGTGGCGGCGGCTGCGGCGGAGGCGGAGGAGGCTGCGGAGGCGGAGGGGGCTGACCGGCCCCGGGGCCCGGGTTCACACCGGCGCTCGCGCCGGGACCGGCCGCACTCCCCGCCCCTCGCCGTCGCACACACCCGCGCGCGGAGCACACCGCACCCGATCGCGCACCCCGTACGGGCTCATTGAGTGACTGTATGACGCATCGGAGTCACGGGTCCCGACACCGCTCACAGATCCTTGGCATGTCCGGGGCTCCGGAGATGATCGCCTTCCCCCCAACGCGGCACGCCCGAAGGGAAAGCGATGAGAGCAGTTGTGAAGTACGGGGCCCTGGCCACCCTCGGATCCTTGGTCCTGTCCACCCTCTCCGCCGCACCAGCGGGCGGCGCGGACCTCGCCGGTGCCTCGCCCGAGGCGCGCGGCACCGCCGTCGCCGCCGAGCGCGCCGCCGCCAGGGGGATCACCTTCCGGGCGTGCCCCAAGGCCGAGATGCTGCCCGCCCCCCTCACCTGCGGCACGGTCGAGGTGCCGCTCGACTACGCCCGGCCGGACGGTGAGCGGATCAAGCTCACCGTCAGCCGGGTGAAGGCGTCGGGCAAAACAGGCGCGGCGGGCGGCGAGGGCAAGGCCGTGGAGACCGTCCGGCGCCAGGGCGCGCTCGTCTACAACCCCGGCGGTCCCGGCTCGTCCGGCATGGCCTTCCCGCTGGCGGCCAAGCTGCCCGAGTGGAAGCGGATCGCGGCGGCCTACGACCTGGTCGGCTACGCCCCGCGCGGGGTCGGCCGCTCGGCGCCGCTCTCGTGCCAGAGCCCCGCGGACTTCGCGAAGGCGCCCACGCTCGCGCCGACGCACCCCACCGAGTCGTACAAGCGGGAGCGGATCTCGCGCGCCAAGGCGTACGCCCAGGGCTGCGCGCGCAACGCGGGGGCGTCCCTGCGCCACTACACGTCGCTGAACAACGCCCGCGACCTCGACGTCCTGCGGGCCGCCCTCGGTGAGAAGAAGCTGTCCTTCATGGGCGCCTCCTACGGAACGTACTTCGGCGCCCTGTACGCGTCGCTCTTCCCGTCCCACGTACGCCGGATGGTCTTCGACTCGGCCGTCAACCCGGACCCGGAGCAGATCTGGTACCGCAACAACCTCGACCAGTCGTACGCCTTCGAGCGGCGCTGGGCGGACTTCCGCGCCTGGGTCGCCAAGCACGACGCGACGTACCACCTCGGCACCACGCCCGACGAGGTCCAGCGCACCTACGAGCGGGTACGGGCCGAGGTCGCGCACCGGCCGGCGGGCGGCAAGGTCGGCCCCGGCCAGCTCCACGCGGCGATGCTCGGGGTGGGCTACTACGACGACTACTGGGCGGTGCGCGCCACGGCCCTGTCGGAGTTCCAGAAGGGCAACACGAAGCCCCTGGTCGACCAGGCCGCGCCGCGCGCCGCGGCGGCCGTGGAGAACGAGAACAGCAACGCCGTCTACACGGCCGTGGAGTGCAACGACGCGCCGTGGCCGACGGACTGGAAGGTGTGGGACCGGGACAACACCGGGCTCGCGGAGGTCGCGCCGTTCGAGACCTGGGACAACGCGTGGATGAATCTGCCGTGCGCCTTCTGGCCGGCCGAGCGCCGGCGGCCGGCGGACATCCGCACGAGCCCCGGTGAGCTGCCGCCGACGCTGATCCTGGCCGCCGAGCGGGACGCGGCGACGCCCTACCCGGGGGCGCTGGAGCTTCAGCGGCGGCTGGCCGGGTCCGCGCTGGTGACCGAGCGCGGCGCGGGCACGCACGGCATCGCGGGCGGGTCCAACGAGTGCGTCAACGACCACGTCGAGGCGTATCTGCTGGCCGGAAAGACACCGGTGCGGCGCGCAGAGTGCGCGCCGCACGCGGAGCCGAACCCGGTGTCGCTGGACGAGAGGTCCGGCCGCGGGCTGCCGCCGGTCGTCTGATCTTCCGGGTGGGACGGCCGGGCTGCCCGAGGGCGGTCCGGCCGTCATGCAGTTGTGCGACCGCCCGGGGCGGATCGCGGGCCGCGCCTGTGGATCAGGCGAGTTCGGCGACCAGGTCCGCGACCGACTTGCGGCGGCCGGTGTAGAACGGCACCTCTTCCCGTACGTACAGCCGTGCCTGCGAACCACGCAGATGACGCATCAGGTCGACGATACGGTCCAGTTCGTCGGCCTCGAACGCGAGAATCCACTCGTAGTCACCGAGCGAGAAGGATGACACGGTGTTGGCGCGGACGTCCGGATAACCACGGGCCATCTTTCCGTGGTCGGCCAGCATCGCACGCCGCTCCTCGTCGGGCAGCAGGTACCAGTCGTAACTGCGCACGAAGGGGTAGACGCTCACGTAGTCGCGCGGCGTCTCGTCGGCCAGGAAGGCCGGCACATGGGACTTGTTGAACTCGGCGGGACGGTGCAGCGCCATGTTCGACCAGACGGGGTCGAGCGCCCGCCCGAGCCTGGTGCGGCGGAAGAGGTTGTACGCCCCCTGGAGCTCGTCCGCGGTCCCGGCGTGCCACCAGATCATCAGGTCGGCGTCGGCGCGCAGCCCGGACACGTCGTACGCCCCGCGCACGGTGATGTCCTTGGCGGCGAGCCGGTCGAACAGTTCCTGGACCTCTTCGGCGTAACCGGCCCGGTCCTCCGGCAGCAGATCGCGCAGCTTGAAGACGGACCACAGCGTGTAGCGGATGACGTCGTTGAGATCCTTGGCCTTCTTGCCCGCGTTGGGGATCTTGTCTGGTGCGGAAGTCATACGGTTATTGTCCCGTGTCCGGGTCCGTGCCCCGCGCCAGGGTCGCCGTGGCCATGATCTCGTCGGCGGCGCGCCGGGCGCTCGCGACGCAGGCCGGGACGCCGACGCCGTCGTAGGGCGCGCCGCACAGGCGCAGCGCGGGGAGTTTCGCGACGGCCTCGCGGATCCGGGCGACGCGGGCGGGGTGGCCGACCGGGTACTGGGGCAGGCCGCCGATCCAGCGGGTCACCTCGGTGGCCACGGGGCGCGCCGCGAGTCCGGTGGCCGCGCCGAGGTCGCGCAGGGCGGCCCCGGCGAGTTCGGTGTCCTCGCGCTGGAGCTGCTCCTCCTCCCCGTACCGTCCGATGGAGGTGCGCAGTACGAACAGGTCCGGCGCCGACCGGTCGACCCAGCCCCACTTGCGGGTGGAGAACGTGGCGGCCTTGATGGTGCGGCCGTCGACGGGCGGTACGAGGAAGCCGCTGCCGTCGGGCAGACCGGGCAGTCGCGTGATCGCGTCGCGGCGGAAGGCCATCGTCACCAGGGCCATGGAGGCGTACTCGATCGCGGCGAGTTCGGCGGAGGCGGCGGGCGACTCCTGGGCGAGGAGCGCGGAGGCGGACCAGGCGGGGTTCGCCATGACGACTCCGTCGGCGGCGACGATCCCCTGATCGGTCCGGACCGTCCAGCCGCCGGCGGTGCGGGTGAGGGCGAGGACGGGCGTCTCTGTACGGATGTCGCCGCCGCGGGCCCGTACGGAGTCGGCGACGGCGCCCGGGAGCAGGCCGACGCCGCCGTCGACACCGGTGAACACGGTGTCGTCACGGGGCTGTTCGGCGGCCCTGGAGCGGATCGCGCGGACGGCGTCGAGCATCGAGTCATGGGTGCGCAGCGCCTCGTAGAGCTGGGGGACGGCGGCGCGCATCGAGATGCGGTAGGCGTCGCCCGCGTAGACACCGCCGAGCAGGGGCTCCACCAGCCGGTCCACGACCTCGTGGCCCAGTCGCCGCGCGACGTACTCGCCGACGGACTCGTCGTCGCCCACGGTCACCGGGCCGAGTTCCCGCTCGCGGCCGATCCGGGCGGCGCCCTCGGCGGAGAGCAGACCGCCGAGGTCCGACGCCTCGGCGGGGACGCCCATCACATGGCCCTTGGGCATGGCGTACAGCGCGCCGCGCGACCAGACGGAGGCGGAGGTGGTGGCGGGCGGCTGGAGGCGCTCGGCGAGCCCCACGGAGCGGGCGAGGTCGACGGCCTCGGGGCGGCGGGCGAGCAGGGACTCGGCGCCGAGGTCGACGGGGGCGCCCTCGATCTCGCCGGGCATCAGTTTGCCGCCGAGCCGGCCGGTCGCCTCCAGGAGCGTCACCCGGGCCCCGGCGGAGAGCAGCCGGTCGGCGGCGGCGAGACCGGCGATGCCGCCGCCCACGACGACGACATGGGGCGCGGGGCGGGCGGGAGGCGTGGGATCGGGGCTGCTCACCATGGTCTCCACTCTCTCAGACCCCCGTGGGCGGGTCCGGCGAGCCTCCGCCCGTACCGAGTCCCGACCGTGACCGCTTCGCGACCGGAAAAGCGCAACCCGCTCCGGCACCGGTCCGTCGAACCGGCGACATTCACGCACGGCAGCCTTGGGGGGACCGACATGCGTGCACTTCCCGCATTCGCGGCAGCACTTCTCACCGCTTCACTCGCCCTGGCGGGATGCAGCGGTTCGAATTCGGACAGCGGAGACATGAAGGCCGAGAGCGCGGCCGAGCCGGCGGTGGGCCGGCAGGGGGCGGGAGCGGCGGCGGACGAGGACACCGGCGAGCAGCGGACCGGCGAGGGCGGGACCCTGAGCGAGAAGTCCGTGAAGACCCATGTGATCCGCACCGCCACCCTCTCGGTGGAGGTGGGGAGCGTGACGAAGGCCCTCGCGAAGGCCCGTGCGGTCGCGCTGGAGGCGGGCGGCGCGGTCGAGGACGAGACCACCGAGCGGATCGACGACACCCGCGTGACCTCGAACGTCGTCCTGCGGGTCCCGGAGGCCGAGTACGACTCCGTCCTCACCGAACTGGCGGGCACCGGCAAGCTGTTGGCGCGTTCGGCGAACGCGAAGGACGTCACCGAGCAGGTGGTCGACGTGAACAGCCGGATCGCCACGCAGCGCGCGAGCGTCAACCGCGTACGGAAGCTGATGGACCGGGCCGAGGACATCACGGACGTGGTGGCCCTGGAGTCGCAGCTGAACACGCGTCAGGCCGAGTTGGAGGCGCTGCTGGCCAAGCAGGCGTCGCTGGCCGACCGTACGGCGATGGCGACCGTCACGCTAGACCTGAGCGAGCGTGAGAAGGAGGAGAAGGACTCCGGGGACGGGGACCCGGGCTTCCTGGACGCGCTCGGCGGCGGCTGGGACGCGCTGGTGACGGTGGTGCGGTGGCTCGTCGTGGTGGTGGCCGCGATCCTGCCGTTCGTCGTGGCGCTGGGGGTGCTGTTCGGGCTGTGGCTGCTGTTCGGCTTCCGGCCGCGGTCCCGGCGTACGCGGACCCCGGCCCCGGCGCCCGCGCCCGTCCCGGCCGGGTCCCACACCCCGGCCCCGGCCCCGGATCCCGCGCCGGGGCCCGGCGCGGGTCCGGCGCCGGACGCGGGCGGGCGGGACTGATCCGGCGCGTCCGCGTAGCGTCTGTGTGCCGGGTGCGCGGTGCCCGGCACGGACACGAAGGGACGCGCAATGGCAGCGGAGCGCTTGGTGGTCATCGGCGGCGGGGGGGGGGGGGGGGGGGGGGGGGGGGGGGGGCGGGGGGGGGGGGGGGGGGGGGGGGGGGGGGGGGGGGGTTTGTGG
>NZ_JBVJNN010000002.1:133579-163564 GCF_055583685.1 Streptomyces sp. NPDC104581 | reverse complement strand
CGGCGACGCGGCGGGGATGTCCGCCGCGTCGCAGGCCCGCCGGTTCAAAGGGCCCGAGGAGCTGGAGATCGTCGCCTTCGAGCGCGGGGACTTCGCCTCGTACTCGGCGTGCGGCATCCCGTACTGGGTCGGCGGCGACGTCGAACGGCGGGACGACCTCGTCGCCCGGACGCCTGAGGAGCACCGGGAGCGCGCGATCGATCTCCGGATGCGGACCGAGGTGCTGGAGATCGACACCGGGGGGCGGCGGGTCCGCGCCCGGGATCTGGACAGCGGGTCCGAGTCGTGGACGGGCTTCGACAAGCTGGTGATCGCCACGGGCGCGCGGCCGATCCGGCCACCGCTGCCGGGCATCGACGCCCCCGGGGTGCACGGTGTGCAGACACTCGGCGACGGCCAGGCGCTGATCGAGAGCCTGACCCGCGGGCGCGGCGGCGGTCGCGCGGTCGTCGTGGGCGCCGGTTACATCGGCGTCGAGATGGCGGAGGCGCTGCTCAAGCGCGGGTACGAGGTGACCGTCCTGCACCGCGACGACCAGCCGATGGCGACGCTGGACCCGGACATGGGCCGGCTGGTGCACGAGGCGATGGACGGCCTCGGCATCACCACGGTCGGGGGCGCCGCCGTCACGAAGATCCTCACCGGCGACGACGGCCGGGTCAGGGCGGTCGCCACGGACGGCGCCGAGTACCCGGCGGACGTCGTGGTACTCGGTATCGGCGTCCGGCCGGAGACGGCGCTCGCGGAGGCGGCCGGTCTGCCGCTCGGCCCGCACGGCGGGCTGCTCACCGACCTGTCGATGCGGGTACGGGGCCACGAGGACATCTGGGCGGGCGGCGACTGCGTGGAGGTGCTCGACCTGATCACGGGCACCACCCGTCACATCGCGCTGGGCACGCACGCGAACAAGCACGGCCAGATCATCGGGGCCAACGTGGGCGGCGACTACGGCACCTTCCCGGGCGTCGTCGGCACGGCCGTCAGCAAGGTGTGCGACCGGGAGATCGCCCGTACGGGACTGCGGGAGAAGGACGCCCGCGCGGCGGGGCTCCAGTACGTCTCGGCGACCGTCGAGTCCACGGGAACCGCCGGATACCTGCCGGGGGCGCGGCTGATGACGGTGAAGATGCTCGCCGAGCGCCGGACGGGCCGGCTGCTCGGCGTGCAGATCGTGGGCGGCGAGGGCGCCGCGAAGCGGGTGGACATCGCGGCGGTCGCGCTGACGGCGCGGATGACGGTGGAGCAGATGACGGCGCTGGACCTGGGCTACGCGCCGCCGTTCTCCCCGGTCTGGGACCCCGTCCTGGTGGCGGCCCGCAAGGCGACGGCGGCGGTCCGCGAGGCGGGCTGGTAGCCGCCGCTACCGGGCGGTGCGGGTGTGGACGTACTCCACCAGGCGCGTCAGGGAGTCCGGGTCCATGGTCGGCAGCACACCGTGGCCCAGGTTGAAGACGTGCCCCTCCAACCCCTTCGCGGCGTCCAGGACTTCGTCGGTCTTCGTCTCCACGGCCCGCGTGGGGGCGAAGAGGACCGCGGGATCGAGATTGCCCTGGAGCGCCCTGCAGGGGCCCACCCGGCGGGCCGCCTCGTCCAGCGGCACGCGCCAGTCGACACCGACGACGTCCGCGCCGGCCTCGCCCATGAGCCCGAGCAGCTCGCCCGTACCCACCCCGAAGTGGATGCGCGGCACTCCGTACCCGGAGATCATGTCGAAGACCTTGGCCGACGCGGGCATCGCGGAGCGGCGGTAGTCGGCCGGGGCCAGGGCCCCCACCCAGGAGTCGAAGAGCTGTACGGCGCTGGCGCCCGCCTCGATCTGCACCTTGAGGAACGCGCCGGTGATCTCCGCGAGCCGGTCGAGCAGCTCGGCCCACAGCTCCGGATCGCCGTACATCATGGCCTTGGTGTTCTCGTGGTTGCGGGACGGCCCGCCCTCCACGAGATAGCTCGCGAGTGTGAACGGGGCGCCCGCGAAGCCGATCAGCGGGGTGGACCCCAGCTCGGCGGTGAGCATGCCCATCGCCTCGGTGACGTAGTGGACGTCGTCCGGCGTCAGATCGCGCAGCTGCGCCAGGTCGGCGCGCGTGCGGATCGGGTTCGCGACGACGGGTCCGACGCCCGGCTTGATGTCGAGGTCGACGCCGATGGCCTTGAGCGGGACCACGATGTCGCTGAAGTAGATCGCGGCGTCGACCCCGTGCCTGCGGACCGGCTGGAGCGTGATCTCGGTGACCATGTCCGGCCGCATGCACGAATCCAGCATCGCCGTGCCCTCGCGCAGCTTGCGGTACTCGGGCAGCGACCGGCCCGCCTGCCGCATGAACCACACGGGCGTGTGCGGTACGGGCTCGCGCCTGCACGCCTTCATGAAGGCGGAGTCGCGGGTGGCGAGTGTCGCCGCTGTCGCTGGGGTCTTCGTCGGCTGGCCCGAGGGGCGGTCGTTGGCGCTCACGCCCAGAATCTTCGCACGTACACAGAAGCGGCCGGGCCGGGCCGGGTGTCCTTCACCGCACTGGGCGTGCGTTCCGCCTACTCTTCCCCGCATGGCTGCGGCTCAGGGACATTTTTCTGATCATTCCAACGGCGTCGGAGGCACGGGGGGCAGGGAGGAGGATTCCGTCCCGTCGGCGTTCCGGCTGGCCGTCGAATCACTGAGAACGGCGCGGCTGCGCCCCGAGATGGAGATCGACCCGACCAAGCCGCCCGGACGGCTCGCGCCGCACGCGTACGCGCTGGAGGCGGCGGTCGTCCAGGGCGACGACGACCTGGCGGACGGCCGGCTCGTCCTCCTCCACGACCCCGACGGGCACGACGCCTGGAAGGGCACGTTCCGGCTGGTGACGCTCGTGCGGGCGGAGCTGGAGCCCGAGATGGCGGCGGACCCGCTGCTGCCGGAGGTCTGCTGGTCGTGGCTGACCGGGGCGCTGGAGGCGCGCGGCCTGTCGTACGGGGAGCCGAGCGGCACGGTCACGCGTGCGGGGTCGCACTACTTCGGGGGGCTGTCGGAGCGCCGTCCGGTGACGCAGATCGAGATCCGCGCGTCCTGGACGCCGCGCGAGGGGATGGGCGGAGTCCCGGACGCGGCAACGCACTTGGCCGCCTGGTGCGATCTGCTCTGCCAGCTCGCGGGCCTGCCGCCGGCGGCGCCGACGGGGCCGACCGAGCCCGGCGCGGGCGTGGTCACCCTGCCCCAGCGCCGTGGTCCGCAGGCACGGTAGACGAGGAAGGCCGGGCGGGCCCGCGGGGCCCGCCCGGTGGCCGATTTACGTTCAGCCAAAGAGGGGACCACTCGTAGGATGATCGATCACGCTTCCGAATTGCCCGAATTGTTACTCACCAATTCGTGATCATTCTCTAAAGGCGGGGACGGTAGCTGCCGAAGAGGTCAATGACCCTTCAAGCACGGCTCGCCCCCGGCTTCATCCCCGAGCCGGTCCGTCCCGCACCTTCCCAGGAGGCCTGGTGTCCGTTCTCCTCGAGCAGCCCGCAAGCCTGGTCGCCTACCGCCCGAACAAGCCGACGGCCATGGTCGTCGTGGCCGACCCTCGCGTACGCTCCACCGTCACCCGCCACTTGTGGGCGCTCGGAGTACGTGACGTCATCGAGGCTTCTTCCATCGCGGAGGCGCGTCCCCGCGTCGGCAACCCACGCGACATCTGCGTGGCCGACGTCCACCTGCCCGACGGTTCCGGGCTCACCCTGCTGTCCGAGACCCGGGCAGCGGGCTGGCCCAACGGCCTCGCCCTCTCCGCCGCCGACGACATCGGCGCGGTACGCAACGCCCTCGCCGGCGGAGTCAAGGGCTACGTCGTGACCGGAACCCGTACGAATATCGGCCACCCCGGCCGCCCCGGCGCCGCACCCATCGGCGCGGGTCCCCGCATGCACCGCCGCCCCCCGGGTACCCCGAGCCACCCGGGTGGCTACCGCGAGCTCTCCGGCCGTGAGGTCGAGGTGCTCAGACTCGTCGCCGAAGGCCAGTCGAACAAGGCGATCGGCGTCTCCATGGGCCTGTCGGCCCTGACCGTCAAGAGTCACCTCGCCCGCATCGCGCGCAAGCTCGGCACGGGCGACCGGGCGGGAATGGTCGCCGTGGCCCTCCGTACCGGAATCATTCACTGACCGGTTTCACCCGCCCCACCGGCCGCCTCGCCCGCCGACGGAACGTTCCGTCGGCGGGCGGCGTCCGTTCACAGATACCCTTGACACGTGACCGACGCCCAAGAGACCGCAGCAGACCCAGCACTGCGAACCACCGGGGGCGCTCCCCCGGACGACGTCGAAACGGCGCCGATCCCTTTGTTGGAGCCTCGCGAAGGCATTCCGCCGGTGGTCGCCACCGAGGAAGCGCTCGCCGAGGTGATCGCCTCCTTCGCCGCGGGCACCGGCCCGCTGGCCGTCGACGCCGAGCGGGCGTCCGGCTACCGGTACGGGCAGAGCGCCTACCTGGTCCAGCTGCGCCGCGAGGGCGCGGGCACGGCGCTCATCGACCCCGTCGGCTGCCCCGACCTCTCCGCACTCGGCGACGTACTCGCCGACACCGAGTGGATCCTGCACGCCGCCACGCAGGACCTCCCGTGTCTCAGGGAAATAGGCATGCGCCCCACGCGGCTGTTCGACACCGAGCTGGCAGGGCGGCTCGCGGGCTTCCCCCGCGTCGGCCTCGGCGCGATGGTCGAGAACGTACTCGGGTTCGCCCTGGAGAAGGGCCACTCCGCCGTCGACTGGTCGACCAGGCCGCTGCCGGAGCCGTGGCTTCGGTACGCCGCGCTCGACGTCGAGCTGCTGGTCGATCTGCGCGACGCGCTGGAGAAGGAGCTGGACCGGCAGAACAAGCTGGACTGGGCCCGGCAGGAGTTCGACGCGATCGCGTCCGCCCCGCCGCCGCCCCCGCGCAAGGACCCGTGGCGCCGTACGTCCGGTATGCACAAGGTCCGGCGGCGCCGGCAGATGGCGGTCGTACGGGAGCTGTGGAACACCCGCGACCAGGCCGCCCAGCGGCGCGACGTCTCGCCCGGCAAGGTCCTCAGCGACGGCGCGATCATCGAGGCCGCGCTGGCGATGCCGCTGAACGTGCAGGCCCTCACCGCGCTGCCCGGCTTCGGGCACCGGATGGGGCGGCGCGCGCTCGAACAGTGGCAGACGGCGATCGACCGGGCGAAGTCGCTGCCCGACACGGAGCTGCCGCAGCCCGGACAGCCGCTGAACGGTCCGCCGCCGCCGCGGGCCTGGGCGGACAAGGACCCGGAGGCCGCGGCCCGGCTCTCGGCCGCCCGCGCCTCGGTGACGGCGCTGGCGGAGCGGCTGAACATGCCGCAGGAGAACCTGATCACGCCGGACACGGTGCGGCGGGTCTGCTGGGAGCCGCCGGCGGAGCGGAGCGTGGAGGCGGTGTCGGAGGCGTTGGCCGCGCATGGCGCGCGGCGGTGGCAGGTGGAGCAGGTGGCGCCCCTGTTGGCGCGGGCGCTGGGGGCGACGGCGGCGACGGGGTGAGCCGGGGCCGGGCTGGGTTGGTGCGGGCCGGCGCCCGCTTCCGGGGCCGGGGTGGGGTGCTGCCCCTGCGGGCCGGGGCGGGGTGCCGGTGGGTGGCCTCAATCGCCGGCCGGGCTTGGGTGGTGCGGGCCGGTTGCCGGGTGCCGCTCCGGGGTCATGCCCGGACGGCGTGATTTACGGCGCGTGCCCCGTTCGTTGGACCCGACGACCCGGGTTGTCCACGCACCACAAATCAGCCCAAGTGTCCGACCACGACCCCTGCGCGTCCCCCTTCCCTCCCGCGGGAAGAGGGGACGCGCCTGTCTGTGCGGGCGGCGGGAGGCGGCCCCGGGGCGGGTGACCGGCGCCCGGATACCCGCAGGAGGCGGGCCGGGGGCAGCCCATGCCGGTGCCCTCGCGGCGGGAGACAGACCGGGGGCGATGATCGCCGCGGTCACCCGCGACAGACGGCCCCGGGGGCCGGGGACCGCCAGGATCACCCGCGGCAGACGGACCCGGGGCTTGCGACCGCCGGGGCCGCCCGCAAGTGGGGCGCCTGGGGGGGGCGGTGACCGTTGCGGGTGGCGGCGGGAAGGGGGCGGGGGCGCAGGAGGTGCGTGTTCGGACACTCAGGCTGATTTGTGGCGCGTGAACAAGCCGGATCAGCGGGTCCAACGAACGGGGCACGCGCCGTAAATCACGCCGTCCGGACATGCACCTCCGGAGGCCCCGCACCCCGACCACGACCCACAACCGCAACCCAGACCCCGCACCCCGCCGGGAGGCCACCCGCCCCGGACGCGTGATCCGCGGAACACCTCCCGGCCCTGTGCAAGTGCGGTTACCCGTAAGTAGCATAGGATCGGAAAGCGCGCCCGCAGCAGAGTCACCACCGCACCCCGGAGGAGAGCCATCGTGCCTCGTACCATCAGGGATGTCGTCTTCGTCGACGGCGTCCGCACCCCGTTCGGCAAGGCGGGCCCGAAGGGCATCTACCACGAGACCCGGGCGGACGACCTGGTCGTGAAGGCGATCCGGGAGCTGCTGCGCCGCAACCCGGACCTCGACCCCGCGAAGATCGACGAGGTCGCCATCGCCGCGACCACCCAGATCGGTGACCAGGGCCTGACCATCGGCCGTACCGCCGGTATCCTCGCCGGGCTGCCGCAGTCCGTCCCCGGCTACTCCGTCGACCGCATGTGCGCGGGCGCGATGACCGCCGTGACGACCACCGCCGGCTCCATCGCCTTCGGCGCGTACGACGTCGTCGTCGCCGGCGGTGTCGAGCACATGGGCCGCCACCCGATGGGCGAGGGCGTCGACCCGAACCCGCGCTTCGTCTCGGAGAAGCTCGTCGACGAGTCGGCCCTGTTCATGGGCATGACGGCGGAGAACCTGCACGACCGCTTCCCGCACATCACCAAGCAGCGCGCCGACGAGTACGCCGTGCGCTCGCAGGAGAAGGCCGCGAAGGCGTACGCGAACGGCAAGATCCAGCAGGACCTGGTGCCGATCTCCGTACGCCGCACCAGCCCCGAGGGCGGCGAGACGGGCTGGGGCCTGGCCACCGCGGACGAGCCGATGCGCCCCGGCACCACGCTGGAGTCGCTGGCCGGTCTCAAGACCCCGTTCCGCCCGCACGGCCGGGTCACGGCCGGCAACGCGGCGGGCCTCAACGACGGCGCCACCGCCTCGCTGATCGCCTCCGAGGAGTTCGCACGCGAGGCCGGGCTGCCGGTCAAGATGCGCCTCGTGAGCTACGCGTACGTGGGTGTGGAGCCCGAGGTCATGGGCTTCGGTCCGATCCCGTCGACCGAGAAGGCCCTCGCCAAGGCCGGTCTGTCGATCGGTGACATCGGCCTGTTCGAGATCAACGAGGCTTTCGCCGTACAGGTGTTGGCCTTCCTGGACCACTACGGCATCGCCGACGACGACCCGCGGGTCAACCAGTACGGCGGCGCCATCGCCTACGGCCACCCGCTCGCGTCCTCCGGCGTACGGCTGATGACGCAGCTGGCCCGGCAGTTCGAGGAGCAGCCGCAGGTCCGCTACGGCATCACCACCATGTGCGTCGGCTTCGGCATGGGCGCGACGGTCGTCTGGGAGAACCCGCACTTCGACGGAGGAAACAAGTGAGCACCGCTGAACTCCTGAAGGGCGCGGCCGAGCTGTTCCCGGACGAGGTCGTCACCCAGGCGCATGTGCGCCACATCGAACTCCCCGGCACAGTGGGCACGTTCGCGCTCATCACGCTGGACAACGGCCTGGACCACACGAAGCCGACGACGTTCGGGCCGCAGTCGCTGGCCAACGTCGACGCGGCGATCACCCAGGTCGAGGCCGAGGCCGCCGAGGGCCGGATCGTCGGTGTCGGTGTCACCGGCAAGCCGTTCATCTTCGCCGTCGGCGCCGACCTCAAGGGCGTCGAGCTGCTGAAGCGGCACGAGGACGCGCTGGCCATCGGCAAGGGCGGCCACGACGTCTTCAAGCGGCTGGCGGCGCTGGCGGTACCGACGTTCGCGTACTACAACGGCGCCGCGATGGGCGGTGGCGTCGAGATCGGGCTGCACTGCACGTACCGCACCGTCTCCGCCGCGCTGCCCGCGTTCTCGCTGCCCGAGGTCTTCCTCGGTCTCGTTCCGGGCTGGGGCGGCTGCACGCTGCTGCCGAACCTGATCGGCGCCGACCGCGCGGTCACGGTGATCATCGAGAACTCGCTCAACCAGAACAGGCAGCTCAAGGGCGCGCAGGTCTACGAACTGGGCATCGCCGACGCCCTGTTCGAGGGTGCGGACTTCCTGGAGCAGTCACTGCTGTGGACCGCCTCGGTCCTGAGCGGCGCGCTGAAGGTGGAGCGTCCCGAGATCGACCGGGGCGCGGCCTGGGACCAGGCCGTCGAGCGCGGCAGGTTCGTCGCCGACTCCAAGGTGCACGGCGCGGCCCCGGCCGCCTACCGGGCGCTGGACATCATCGCCGCCGCCAAGGACGGTGACCTCCAAGCGGGTTACGACGCCGAGGACACCGCGCTCGCCGACCTGATCATGGGTGGTGAACTGCGGGCCGGGATCTACGCGTTCAACCTCGTGCAGCGCCGTGCCAAGCGCCCGGCGGGCGCGCCCGACAAGTCACTGGCACGGCCGATCACCAAGGTGGGCGTGGTCGGAGCAGGTCTGATGGCCTCTCAGCTCGCGCTGCTGTTCCTGCGCCGACTCGAAGTGCCCGTGGTACTGACGGACATCGACCAGGAGCGGATCGACAAGGGTGTGGGCTACGTCCACACCGAGATCGACAAGCTGCTCGGCAAGGGCCGGATCAACCAGGACAAGGCCAACCGCTACAAGGGCCTGGTCACCGGAGTCCTGGACAAGGCCGACGGTTTCGCCGACGCCGACTTCGTCATCGAGGCCGTCTTCGAGGAGATGGGCGTCAAGCAGCAGGTGTTCGCGGAGATCGAGGCGGTCGCCCCGGCGCACGCGATCCTCGCCACCAACACGTCGTCGCTGTCGGTCTCGGAGATGGCATCGAAGCTGAAGAACCCGGAGCGGGTCGTCGGCTTCCACTTCTTCAACCCGGTGGCGATCCTGCCGCTGCTGGAGATCGTGCGGGGCGAGCAGACCGATGACGCGTCGCTGGCGACGGCGTTCGGTGTCGCGAAGAAGCTGAAGAAGAGCGCGGTGCTGGTGAAGGACGCCCCGGCGTTCGTCGTCAACCGCATCCTCACCCGCTTCATGGGCGAGATCCAGAACGTCATCGACGAGGGCACCCCGGTCACCGTGGCCGAGCGGGCGGTCGAGCCGCTCGGTCTGCCGATGTCGCCGCTGGTCCTGCTCGAACTGGTCGGCCCCGCGATCGGGCTCCATGTCTCCGAGACCCTCAACCGGGCGTTCCCGGACCGCTTCACGGTCTCGGGGAACCTGGCGGCGGTGGTGAAGGCCGGCAAGCGGGGCTTCTACGTCCACGACTCCGGGAAGCCGGAGCTGGACCCGGAGGTCGTGGCGCTGCTCAAGCAGGGCGACACGGTGCTGACGGAGGAGCAGACGCGGGCGCGTGTGCTGGACGCGGTGGCGCAGGAGATCGGTCTGATGCTGGACGAGGGCGTGGTGGCCGAGGCGCAGGACATCGACCTCTGCCTGCTGACCGGAGCGGGGTGGCCGTTCCATCTGGGCGGTATCACGCCGTACTTGGACCGGGAGGGCGTCTCGGAGCGGGTGAACGGGAGGAAGTTCCTGGAGCCGGGGGTGGCGAGCGTCCCGGCGTAGCGGGCCCCGAGGGTGCCGTGACCGGGCCGGGCGGGAGTCTCATCTCCGGCCCGGCCCCTGCCCGTTCGCCCTCAGACGCCGGGCGGGCTTGGTTTCCGGCTCGGTCGGCACACATCAGCCCGTCCGGCGACTGAGGACAACGCCCCGCCCGGTGGGCGTGTTCAGACCCGGGACCAGGCCTCCAGGGCCAGGCCCGGCTCCGCCTTCTGGCGGGAGACCCGCAGGCCGCCGTCCTTCGCGATCACCGCCATCACCACCCTGCCGCGCCCGTCGAGCGCCAGCGCCGGCGCGCCCACGCACTCCTCGCCCGTGGGGGTCCAGGTGACGCCCGCCGACTCGTTCTCCGTCGGGTACGCGGCCAGCGCGGGGCGGCCGTCGAGTCCGCGCTGCGCCAGGATCGTGCAGTCGTGGCCGTCAACGGGCGTACGGAGCAGGGCGATCGGTCCCGTGCCGGGGCCGCCCAGCGGCGCGGTCTCGCCGGATTCGAGACGCCAGGCGTGGACCGTGCGGTCGTCGGTGTCGCGCCAGTAGTGCGTGAGGCGGTCGGCGCCGGTGCGTTCCGAGGCGAGTGTGCCGGGGGTGACACGCGCCGCGAAGCTCTTGAGGTCGCGCTCGGCCTTCGCCGCCACCTTCGGCTGCCGCCAGCGCATGACCGCGTTGTCCGTCGGGCCGAGGACCTCGATCAGACCGTCCTCACCGACGACGGCCGCCGCCTCACCGGTCATCCTGGACCCCTTGAGGTCCGCCCAGGTGAGCCACGCTCCGCTGGGCTTCTGGATCCGGCACGACAGGCCGCGGCCCGCGTTACGGGCGAACAGGTGCAGCGAGCCGTTCGGGTCGATCACCGCCGAGGGCAGGCCGAGCAGCCCGCCGCGGGCGAGGTCCTTCGGGTAGGGCGTCCCGAGTGCCTGCCAGTCGCGCAGCGGCCGGCCGGTCTGGAACTGGACGGCGTACACGACGTCCGTGCGCAGCTGGCCGCCCTCGGCGGGCTTGCGGCGCAGGCCCACCAGATGGACGTAGCCCTGGGTGCCGCCGGCGATGGAGAGGTAGGGCAACAGGCCGGGGGCCGGGAGGAGTTCGGGGCCGGTCCAGCTCGGTCCACCGAGGCGGTCCTCCGTCCACCGCAGCACGCCGTCCTCGGTGGGCGCGTACGCGGTGAGCCTGCCGTCCTTGCCGCGCAGCAGCCAGCCGGTGGTCGCGGGCAGTGTCTCGTCGACCGTGGGGAGGGGCGTGGAGTCGGCCGGCCGGCCGGCGGTGTCCGGGGCCTCGCCGGGGGCGCGTCCGGATCGTTTCGACGTCCGTGCGGACCGCAGTGCCATGACCCACTGCCACCTTCCCAGCGCATGAAATTTCCCCGACGATAGCATTCGCGGGCGAACGGGAACCGTACCGTCCCCGACCGGTTGTGGCACGCTCCCGAGGTGCGGATTCTACTGATTGTCGACGGGGCCAACGTGGTTGGTTCGGTGCCCGACGGATGGTGGCGCGACCGGCGTGCGGCGGCCGAGCGGCTGCGGGACCGGCTGGTGCCCGTCGCCGGGGACGGGCTGCCCGGCGCGGGGGCTCCGGGTCCGCTGGAGACGGTGCTGGTGGTGGAGGGGCGGGCGCGGGGTGTGGAGTCGGTGCCCGGGGTGCGGGTGGAGTCGGCGCCGGGCAGTGGTGACGACCTGATCGCCGAACTGGCGCGCGGCGCCGGGGACCGCGCGTGTGTCGTCGTCACCGCCGACCGCGAGCTGCGGCGCCGGGTGGAGGCGTACGGGGCGCGCTGTGTGGGTCCCCGGACGGTGCGTCAACTCCCGGACGGGCGTGCGTAGAAGACGGTGCCGTCGACCGACCCGGGGAGCTGCTCGTAGCCGGCCAGCAGCCGCCGCAGGGTGGGGACGCGTTCGGGGGCGTACGGCTTGCCCCGTGAGTCGTCGACGATCAGTTCGGGCGGTCGCGCCCTCATCTCGGCGGCGAAGACCCGCCAGGCGCCCGGCACCGCGTACGCCTCGCCGACCTGGGGGCCGTCCCTGCCGCCGCTGAAGTTGGTGAGCAGCCCGGCGGTCAGATAGCGGCTGGCGGCCGGGCGGTCGGCGAGCCGGTAGATCTCCGGGTGTATCCCCCACACGAGGACGCGGTCGGCGGGGTCGGTGTGTTCGCGTACGGCGGTGGCGACGCGGTCGGAGTGGTCGAGCTCCGAGCGGGGCGCGACGGTGGCCCAGAGGACGAACAGCGCGCAGGCACAGGCCGGGACCGCCAGGACCGATCTGAGCCGTTCGGGGCGCGGCGAGCGCAGCGCGGCGGTCACCAACAGGGTGATGGGCGGCGTGAGTTGGAGGAAGTAGTGGCCGAAGAAGTGGAAGCCGACGGCGACGGCTCCGGCGGAGGCGGCGAACCAGATCCAGAGGTCGGTGAGCTTCCCGGCCGGGCGCGGGATGGTGCGCAGGGCCCTGCGGAGCGGCGGGACGACACCGGCGCAGGCGAGGCAGAGGATCGCGGAGTTCACGAACGCGCGGACGAGTACGTGGAGTTCGGAGCCGGTCAGGGAGAAGGCGTAGGACCCCGATCCGGTGACGGTCCAGAAGAGGAAGCCCGCCGGGTCGGTCACGAGGGCCGCGGCGAGAACGGGGACGGCGAAGCCGGCCGCCGTACGGGGCAGGCCCGTTCGGCGGCCGGTGGGGTCGTGCGCCCGCCAGAGGAGCCACAGGACGGGGACGAGGACCACGCCGCCGGTCTGCTTGGTGAGGAACGCCCCGGCGACCGCTACTCCGGCGGCGCCCCAGCGGCCCCGGTCGGCGCAGAGGACGGCCGCCGCCGTCCACGGCAGTATGAAGACCTCGAAGGTGGTGGCCTGGGTGTCCTGCGGGATGAACCCGACGGAGATCAGCAGGAAGAGCACCCCGGCCGTGACGCCGGAGCGGTCGCCCCAGCGGCGCCGGGCGAAGGCGGCGAGCAGGGCGGCCGTGGTGAACTGGGCGGCGATCGCGAGGAGTTTCATCGTGTGCTGCGATCCGTCGCCGAAGACCGTGTACGTCGCCTCGTACAGCCACGGCAGCAGGGGCGGCTTGCGGTCGACGACCGTCACGTACAGCTCGCCGCCGTGTGCCAGTATCCGGGCCTGTACGGCGAGGTAGCCCTCGTCCGGGCTCCAGAAGGGGTGCAGGAAGGACGGGAGCCGGATGGCGAGGGCCAGGGCGGCCAGCAGGGGCAGCAGCCTGCTCCAGTAGCCGTACACGGCCTTTCCGGCGGGCCGGGGTCCTCGGGGGCCCGGCCCGGTCGGCGAGAGGGGTGGTGCGGCGGACTGCGGCTCGGCGGACATGCGCGCGGACTTTCGTGCGGATCGGACTGAGGAGGCGTCAGCCCGATTTGCCCAGGCGGCTGTTGCGCCGGCCGTAGACGAAGTACACGACCACGCCGACGGCCATCCAGATGGCGAAGCGCAGCCAGGTCTCGGCCGGCAGGTTGAGCATCAGCCACAGGGAGGCGAGCACGGACAGGGCGGGCAGCCAGGGCACCAGCGGGGTGCGGAAGGCCCTGGGGAGGTCGGGGCGGGTGCGGCGCAGGATGACGACGCCGATCGCGACGACGACGAAGGCGAAGAGCGTGCCGATGTTCACCAGGGAAGCCAGTTCCTCGATGCTGGTGAAGCCCGCGACGATCGCGATGACCACGCCGAGCAGCACCGTCGAGCGGTACGGGGTGCGGAACGTGGGGTGGACGCGGGAGAAGAACCGCGGGAGCAGCCCGTCACGGCTCATCGCGAAGAACACGCGGGTCTGGCCGAGCAGCAGGATCATGCACACGGTGGTGAGGCCGACGGCGGCTCCGAAGCTGATGACGCCCGCGTAGAACGGGTGCCCGGTGGCTTTGAAGGCGTCGGCGAGCGGTGCGTCCACGGTGAGCCGGGTGTAGTGCTGCATGCCGGTGACGACGACGGACACGGCGACGTAGAGCACGGTGCAGATGAGGAGTGAGCCGAGGATGCCGCGTGGCATGTCGCGCTGCGGCAGCTTCGTCTCCTCGGCGGCCGTGGCGACGATGTCGAAGCCGATGAAGGCGAAGAAGACGACGGAGGCGGCGGTGAAGATGCCCATGACGCCGAAGTTGGTGGGCGCGTACCCGAACATCAGCTGGATCAGCGGGGAGTCGAGACCGGCGCCGGCGGGCTGCTCCTGGGCCTTGGGGATGAACGGCGAGTAGTTCTTGGCGTCGATGAAGAACGCCCCGGCGACGATGACGATGAGGACGACGGCCACCTTGATCGCCACGACGACCGCGGTGACCCGGGCGGAGAGCTTCATTCCGAGGACGAGGATCCCCGTCAGCAGCAGGACCAGCAGGAAGGCCAGGAGGTCGAAGCCGAAGCCGGTCTCCTCGCTGGTGCCGGCGAGCGCGTCGGGCAGGTGCCAGCCCGCGTTGTCGAGCAGCGACTGCACATAGCCGGACCAGCCGACGGCCACCACGGCGGTGGCGAGAGCGAATTCGAGGACCAGGTCCCAGCCGATGATCCAGGCGGGCAGTTCGCCGAGCGAGGCGTAGCTGAAGGTGTAGGCGGACCCGGCCACGGGGACGGTCGAGGCGAACTCGGCGTAGCAGACGGCCGCGAGGGCGCAGACGATGCCGGCGGCGACGAAGGCGAGGGCGGTCGCGGGGCCCGCGTTGTCCTTGGCGACGGCGCCGGTGAGGACGAAGATGCCGGTGCCGATGATGACACCGACGCCGAAGACCGTCAGATCGAGCGCGGAGAGCGACTTCTTGAGCGCGTGCTCCGGCTCCTCGGTGTCCTGGATGGACTGCTCCACGGTTTTCGTGCGGAACATCGAGTTCTTCCTGGGCCCCGTGTCGTGCTGGGTGCTCACCGGCGTACCTCCGAGTGTGGTTGCCGCCATGATCGAGAGGTGGTCGGCGGCCGGGTACCCGGAAGGGGCTTTTTCACACGGATGAGCCGGCCGGACCACCCGTACAGGGAGTCCGGCCGGCTCGTCCGACGTTCTGTTCGGTCGGGTCAGTCGCGGGCGATCTCCTCGGCGGGCAGCGCCCCGGACATGCGGCCGTCGATCCTCGACACGAGTCCGGTGACCTGGCGGGCGATGTCCGGCGCCGTCAGGCCGATCTCGGCGAGGAGTTCCTTGCGCGAGGCGTGGTCGAGGAAGCGGGCCGGGATGCCGAAGTCCCGCAGGGGGATGTCGACCCCGGCGTCCCGCAGGGACTGGGCGACGGCCGAACCGACGCCGCCCGCGCGGCTGTTGTCCTCGACGGTGACGACGACCCGGTGTCCCTCGGCGAGCGGCGCGAGCGCCTCGTCGACGGGCTTGACCCAGCGCGGGTCGACCACGGTGGTCGAGATGCCCTGCTTGTCGAGGAGGTCGGCGATCTCCAGGCACATCGGGGCGAGCGCGCCGACCGACACGAGCAGCACGTCGGCGCCGCCGGTGCCCTCCGCCGGCCTGCGCAGCACGTCCATGCCGCCGACCGTGCCCACGGCGGCGACCGCGGGACCGACGGCGCCCTTGGAGAAGCGCACCACGGTCGGCGCGTCGTCGACCTGGACGGCCTCCCGGAGCTGGGCCCTGACCTGGTCGGCGTCGCGCGGGGCGGCGATGCGCAGATTGGGCACGCACTGGAGGATCGACATGTCCCACATGCCGTTGTGGGAGGCGCCGTCGGTGCCGGTGATACCGGCGCGGTCGAGGACGAACGTCACACCGCAGTCGTGCAGCGCGACGTCCATCAGGACCTGGTCGAAGGCGCGGTTGAGGAAGGTCGCGTAGACCGCGAAGACGGGGTGCAGTCCGCCGGTGGCCAGACCGGCCGCCGACACCGCGCCGTGCTGCTCGGCGATCCCCACGTCGTAGACACGGTCGGGGAACGCCTTGGCGAACTTCTCCAGGCCGACGGGCTGGAGCATCGCGGCGGTGATGGCGACGATGTCGGCGCGCTCGTTGCCGAGTTTGACCATCTCCTCGCCGAACACCGAGGTCCAGTCGACGCCCGAACTGGCGATGGGCAGGCCGGTGTCGGGGTGGATCTTGCCGACGGCGTGGAAGCGGTCGGCCTCGTCCTGGAGCGCGGGCTGGTAGCCGCGGCCCTTCTCGGTGAGGCAGTGGATGATGACGGGGCCGCCGAAGCGCTTGGCGCGCTGGAGGGCCGATTCCAGGGCCTCCAGGTCGTGTCCGTCGATCGGGCCGACGTACTTGAGGCCGAGGTCCTCGAACATGCCCTGCGGGGCGATGAAGTCCTTGAGGCCCTTCTTCGCGCCGTGCAGCGTCTCGTAGAGAGGGCGGCCGACGACCGGGGTGCGTTCCAGGATGTCCTTGCCGCGGGCCAGGAAGCGCTCGTAGCCGTCGGTGGTGCGCAGGGTCGCGAGATGGTCCGCGAGGCCGCCGATGGTGGGCGCGTAGGAGCGCTCGTTGTCGTTGACGACGATGACGAGCGGGCGGTCCTTGGCGGCGGCGATGTTGTTCAGCGCCTCCCAGGCCATGCCGCCGGTGAGCGCGCCGTCGCCGATGACGGCGACCACGTGGTCCTCGCGGCCCAGGACCTGGTTGGCCTTGGCGAGGCCGTCGGCCCAGCCGAGGACGGTCGAGGCGTGCGAGTTCTCGATGATGTCGTGCTCGGACTCGGCCCTGGACGGGTAGCCCGACAGGCCGCCCTTGCCCTTGAGTCTGGAGAAGTCCTGACGTCCCGTGAGCAGCTTGTGCACATAGGACTGGTGGCCGGTGTCGAAGAGGACCTTGTCCTTCGGCGAGTCGAAGACCCGGTGCAGGGCGATCGTCAGCTCGACGACCCCGAGGTTGGGACCGAGGTGTCCGCCCGTCTTGGAGACGGCGTCGACGAGGAAGGACCGGATCTGAGCGGCGAGCCGGTCCAACTGCTCGGGGCCGAGGTGGTCCAGATCACGCGGGCCCTTGACCCGGGCCAGCAGGTCCCATCCGTCGCCCACCGCCGCCTCGGGCGGTCGTGCTGCGCGCGGCTGTGTCACCGTGCCTCCTTGCGTTGAACGATCTGGCGTACCGGTCCGCCGAGTCTAATGTTCCCGTCGGGACGGGCGTCATCGGGCGGCGCGTCATTCACCGTACGAGCATCTGTACGCATGACGGTCACACCTGCCCCGAAAACGCGTCCGGGACACGAACATGCCCGGCACCGGGGGTCCGGTGCCGGGCACGACGTGCGACGACGGGCGTCAGGCGCGACCCGCGGTCTTCTGGGTCTTCCGGGTGACGGCGTCGATGACGACGGTGGCGAGAAGCACACCACCGGTGATCATGTACTGGATCGGCGAGGCGATTCCCTGGAGCGCCAGTCCGTACTGGATCGACGTGATGACGAGCACACCGAGCAGCGCGTTCCAGGTGCGGCCCCGGCCGCCGAAGAGGCTGGTGCCGCCGATGACGGCCGCCGCGATGGCGTTCATCAGCAGCTCACCGGCGCCGGCGCCCTGGTTGGCGGAGGTGATCTTCGAGGCGATGAAGAGACCGCCGATCGCGGCGAAGGTGCCCGCGATCGAGAAGACCGCGATCCGCACGCCGACGACGCTGATGCCCGCGCGGCGGGACGCCTCGACGCTGCCGCCGAGCGCGAAGACCTTGCGGCCGAAGCTGGTGCGGCGCAGTACGAAGTCCGTCAGCACCAGGACGACCAGGAAGATCAGCACGGCCAGGGGCAGGCCCTTGTACTGGTTGAACATGATCGCCACGGCGAAGGCCAGGACGGCCAGCAGCGCCGTACGGACGATGATCTCGCTCAGCGGCCGCGAGGGCACACCGGCGGCGGCGCGGCGGCGGTTGTCGAAGAACGACGACAGGAAGAAGCCGACCACGGCGATCACCGCGAGCGCGTAGGCGGCGGCGACGTCGGAGAAGTAGTAGCCGGTCAGCTTGGCTACCAGACCCTCGGAGTCCAGGTTGATGGTGCCGTTGTCGCCGAGGATCTGGAGCATGAAGCCGTTCCAGAACAGCAGACCGGCGAGGGTGACGGCGAACGCGGGCACGCCCACCCGGGCGAAGAAGAAGCCGTGGACGGCGCCCGCCGCCGCGCCGGTCAGGATGGCGAGGACCAGCGCGATCCACTCCGCCATGCCGTGGGTGACGGCGAGGACCGCGAAGGTGGCGCCCGCCACACCGCTGACGGAGCCGACCGACAGGTCGATCTCGCCGAGCAGCAGGACGAAGACGATGCCCACCGCGATCATGCCGGTGCCGACCATGGCGACGGAGATGTCGGAGAGGTTGCCGGCCGTCAGGAAGTTCGAGTTCAGGCTGGTGAAGATCGCCCAGATGACGATCAGGCCGATGACGACGGGTATCGAACCGAGGTCGCCGCCGCGCATCTTGCGCTTGAACTCCGACAGATAGCCGGCGAAGCCCTGCTCGCGCACGAGGAGCCGGGGGTCCACCGCGACGGTGGTCGCGCCGGCCGCCGGGGCGGGCGCGTCGTCGGCGGTGCCGACGGGTGCGGAGGTCTTGTCCAAGCTCACTTCTTAACCTCCACGGTGCGCGCCGCGCGGCGGGTCACGGCGTTGTCCGTGGCACCGGTGATCGCGGAAATGATGTCCTCCTGCGACGTGCTGGCGACGTCGAAGAAGCCGTTGTTGCGGCCCAGCCTGAGCACGGCGACCTTGTCGGCGACCGCGCGGACGTCCTCCATGTTGTGGCTGACGAGGATCACGGCGTAGCCGCGCTCGCGCAGCCGCTCGACCAGGTCGAGGACCTGGGCGGTCTGCTCGACGCCGAGGGCCGCGGTGGGCTCGTCGAGGATCACGAGCTTGGGCTCGCCGAGCATGGAGCGGGCGATGGCCACGGTCTGGCGCTGGCCGCCGGAGAGCGAGGCGATCGGGATGCGGACGCTGGGGATGCGGATCGACAGCGTGTTGAGGAGCTCGCGGGCGCGGCGCTCCATCTCGACCTCGTTGAGGACACCCCAGGAGCGCAGCTCCCTGCCGAGGTACAGATTGCCCACGACGTCGAGGTTGTCGCAGAGCGCGAGGTCCTGGTACACCGTCGCCACGCCCAACTCCTGGGCGTCGTGCGGCTTGTTGATCGCGACCGGCCGGCCTCCCCACTCGATGACACCGTCATCGATGGGGTGGACTCCGGCGATCGTCTTGACGAGCGTCGATTTGCCGGCGCCGTTGTCGCCCACGAGGGCGACGACCTGTCCGGCCTGGACCTCAAGCTCTACGTCGGTGAGCGCCTGCACGGCACCGAACCGCTTGGAGACCCCTCGCAACGCCAGCACGGGCGTAGCGGTCACGTAAACCATCTCCTTCGCCGCCTGGCCGGCGGGGATACCGCGCCCGGGGGGTGGGGGCGCGGGGGTCGAGCAGAAGAGAGGACTGCGGGGGACACGGGAAAAGCCTTGAAGTGGTCCGTCCGGCGCCCCGCCCGGTAGCGGGACAGTGTGAGGGCGGGGCGCCGGACAGGCTTCAGGGCGGGTTTCCGCGGGTCGGACCGGTCGGTTACTTGACCCCGGCGGCGTCGCACTTGGACTTGAACTTCGCCGTGCAGATCTCGTCGACGGTGTAGATGCCGTCCTTGATGACCGTGTCGTTGATGTTGTCCTTGGTCAGCGAGACGACCGGGACGAGGACCGACGGGATGCCCTTGGTGGTGGCGCTGTCGAGCTTCGTCTTGGCGATCGAGTCCAGGGTCTCGCCCTTGGCGACCTTCACGGCCATCTCGGCGGCGACGGCGGCCTCGGCCGGGTACGGCTTGTAGACGCTCATGAACTGCTCACCGGCGACGATGCGCTGCACGCCGGCGAGTTCGGCGTCCTGGCCGGTGACCGGCGGGAGCGGGTTGATGCCGGCGCCCTTGAGCGCGGTGATGATGCCGCCCGCCATGCCGTCGTTGGCGGAGTAGACGCCGACGATCTTGTCCTTGCCCAGGGCCGAGATCGCGCCCTCCATGTTGGCGTTGGCGTTCTCCGGCTTCCACTCCTTGGTGTCGTACTCCTTGCCGATCGTCACCTTGCCGTCGAGGACGGACTTGGCGCCCTTCTTGAAGAGGGCGGCGTTCGGGTCGGTGATGGCACCGTTCATCATCACGATGTCACCGTCCTTCGCCTTGGGGCCCAGCTCGTCCAGGAGCGCCTGGCCCTGGACGCGGCCGACCTCTTCGTTGTCGAAGGAGACGTAGCCGTCGATCGGACCCTCGGCGAGGCGGTCGAAGGCGATGACGGGGATGCCGGCGTCCTTGGCCTTCTTGACCGAGCCCGCGATGGCCTTGGAGTCCACGGCGTCCACGATCAGCGCGTCGACCTTGTTGGTGACCATGGTGTCGGCCTGCTGGTTCTGCGTCGACGCGTCCTGCTTGGCGTTGGCGTAGACGACCTTGCCGGTGCCGTCGGTCAGTTCGCTGACCCGCTTCTCGATCAGCGGCTTGTCGAACTTCTCGTAGCGCGCGGTCTGGTTCTCGGGAAGGAGCAGACCAATGGTGAGCGGGCCGTCCTTCTCCTTCGACGACTCCTTCGCGGAATCGCCGGACTCCTTGGCGCTTCCACAGGCGGCGAGCGAGACGGCCATAGCGGTGGCGGCGGCGGCCACGGCAGCACGTCGGAGATGTGCGTTCACTTCAGAAACCTCCCTGACGAGGCCGCGACGTTGCGGCCGAGGTGGCTGGAAGTCAACTCCGCCTCGGACGCAGCGTCAAGGAGTAAATCCTTAACGAGATGACAACGGTGCCATTCGTTATCTAAGTGAAGACAGGCGAGCCGACGGGCAGCGTGCTCTCCAACAGGGTCGAATCGCCCATTTCGCTCAGTACGAGTGCGAGCGCGCCGAGCACTTCGGCGCGTCCGCCGAGGGCTCCCGGAAGCACCGAGAGCTGTCTGGCCGCACTCGGGATCGCGTACCGGGAGACCGACTCCCTTATGGGCGCGAGGACCAGCTCCCCAGCCTCCGCCAAATCACCGCCGAGCACCACCCGGCTGGGGTTGAGCAGATTGCAGAGGTTCGCGACGCCGCTGCCGATGTGGCGGCCGACGTCGGCGACCACCCGGCGGCAGCCGGGATCACCCTCCCTGGCGAGCTGCACGACGCGCTCCATGGTCAGATCGCGGCCGTGGCTGGACCTGAGCAGCGGCAGTACGTAGCGGGCCGCGGTGAAGGTCTCCATGCAGCCCCGGTTGCCGCAGCGGCAGACGGGGCCCGACTCGTCGAGCGTGATGTGCCCGATCTCACCCGCCGTACCGCCCGGCCCCCGGTAGATCTGGCCCTCTATGACCAGGCCGGCGCCGACACCGCTGGCGACCTTGATGTACGCGAGGTCCTTCACGCCCCGGCCGCTCCCCCAGACCAGCTCGCCGAGGGCGCCCAGGTTGGCGTCGTTGTCCACGTACACCGGCACCCCAAGCCGGCCCGCCAGCTCCTCGCCCGGGTTGATCCCCGTCCAGCCCGGCAGGATCGAGGTCGAGCCGAGCGTGCCCGAGACGACGTCGATCGGGCCCGGCACCCCGAGACCCACGCCGATGACCTTCTGACGGCCGATCCCGGTGGCCTCGATCAGCCTCTCCACCAGCTCCTCGGCCCGGCCGAAGCCGTAGGCCGACGAGGCGTCCACGTCGAGCGGCTCGGACTCCTCGGCGAGCACCTGGTGGGCCAGATTGCCGACGGCCACCCGCAGATGCGTGTGGCCGAAGTCGACGCCGATGACGATGCCCGCGTCACCGCTGAGCGAGACGCTGCGGGCCCGGCGGCCCCCCGCCGAGGTGGGTGTCACCTCGACGGTGCCGCCCTCCCTGAGCTCGCGGACGATGTTGGAGACCGTGGCCGCCGACAGTCCGGTGCTCCGGGCGATCTCCGCCTGGGTGAGCGAGCCGGCCATGCGCACCGCGCGCACGACCCGCTCCAGATTCGCCCGGTGCAGAGACGACTGCGACCCTGGAGTCTCCACAACTGATCCACTCCTGCCCTTGGCAGGCGGCACGACCACCGCCCCCGGCCGGGGTCGCGCCTATGAAACCCCGACGTATCTCCAACTTGTGAACTCTAAGCTCAGCCTTTGGGGCCGCTTCCCGTCAAGACCTTGAGCAGTGCCGGACTCGGATGAGCACCGTTCTTACGCATCTGACCTGCGAACATCCCCGATTTGGCGAATTCAACAGGGGTCTGGTGGCGAAAAACAGTCCATCGGCTCGGGATGGATACCGAACGAACCCCCGCCGCGTGGTCGCCGCACGGTCGCCGCGCGGTCCCGGAACACGGCGAACCGCCCCCCGGCGGGAGGCCGGAGGGCGGTGCGGTGGAGCGGCGGGACCGGAGGGGCGGCGCGGGCGCCCGGAGGGGCTGCGCCGCTACTTGAGCGCCCCCGCCGTCAGACCCGCGACGACCTGACGCTGGAAGATGATGTAGGCGGCGAGCACCGGCAGCATCGCCATCACCAGTCCGGCGAACAGCCCGGAGTAGTCGCCCTTGTAGCCCTGGCTGACCGCGAGCTGCACCAGGCCCTGCGAGAGCACCTTCTTGTCCGGGTCGGTGTTGAGCACCGTCGGCAGCATGTACTGGTTCCACTGGCCGAGGAAGTTGAAGATCCCCACGCTGATCAGACCCGGCTTGGCCATCGGCAGCATGATCTGGAAGAACGTCCTGGTGTGCGAGGCGCCGTCGATGATCGCCGCCTCCGCCACCGAGGTCGGCAGCGTCCTGAAGAAGGACGACAGGAAGAAGACCGTGAACGGCAGCGAGTAGGCGATGTACACCAGGATCAGACCGTGCGTGGTGTTCAGCAGCCCCATGTTGTTCATGACGAAGAACAGCGGGACCAGCGCCAGGATGATCGGGAAGCTCATCCCTCCGATGAAGAGGAAGTAGATGAGACGGTTCCCGGGGAACTCGAAGCGCGCCAGGACGTACGCCGCCATCGAGCCGAGCACCAGCGTGCCGACCAGTGAACCCCCCACCACCAGGATGGTGTTGAGGAAGTAGTCGCTCATGTGCGCCTGGGTCCAGGCCCGTGACCAGTTCTCGAAGTGGAGCTTGTCCGGCAGCGCCCACGGCGAGCTGAAGATGGAGTTGTCGTCCTTGAAGGAGGACATCACCGCCCACAGCAGCGGCAGGACGACCAGCAGCGCCCAGATGACCAGCACGCCGTGCGAGAAGACGTTGAGGACGGTGCCCTCGCGCTTGTCCCTCTCCGGTACCGCGCCGGTCCTGGTCACCGGCGGCCGGTCCCGCGGCTCCTCGGCCAGGGCGGCGGGAGTTGTGTCAGTGGTCTTCATCAGAACTCCAGCCGCTCGCGCCGGCCCAGCTTCGTCACGACTGCCGCGAAGGACAGCGTCACCACGAGCAGAGCGACACCGATCGTTGTGGCATAACCGGCCTGGGCGTCTCTGAAGGCCGTTTGGTAGACGTACAGCGGCAGGACCGTCGTCGAGTAGTCGGGTCCGCCACCGCCCGGCCCCACGGTCATGATCTGTACGACCGCGAACGCCTCGGCGCCGAGCGCCAGGATGCCCATGTAGATCCAGCCCGCCTGCACGGTGTCCCAGAGCAGCGGAAGCGTGATCTTGAAGAAGGTCGTGAACCGGTCCGCTCCGTCGAGCAGCGCCGCCTCGTAGTAGTCCTTCGGAATGGAGGCCATTCCGGCGGAGAAGAGGACGACGAAGAAACCGACCGTGCTCCAGATCAGCACCGCCATCACGCACCAGAGCGCGAGATCCGGGTCACCCAGCCAGAGCGGCTGGATGCTGTCCAGACCCACCGCGGAGAGTGCCGCGTTGATCGCGCCGCTCTCCGGGTTGTAGGCGAACTGGAAAAGCAGGGCGACGATCGCGATGGAGAGGACCTGCGGGAAGAAATACGCGATTTTGTAGAAACCCGAACCGCGTACACCCGTGATCGTCGCGCCTTTCCGCTGCCGCCCGCCGACATTGATCATGAAGGCGAGGAACAGGGCGAGGGCGAGCGTCACCAGCGGCAGCAGCAGCACGAACAGCACGCTGTGCTGCAACGACTTCCAGAAGATGTCGTCGTCGAACATCTTCGTGTAGTTGTCGAAGCCCACCATCTTGAAGTCGGAACTCAGCCCCGTCCAGTCCGTGAACGAGTAGTAGATGGACTGGATGAACGGCCATATGACGAAGATCGCGTACAACGCCAAGGGGGCGACCAAGAACCCCACGATGAACCGGTATTTACCGTGCTGCATGGATCCGACCCCGATCTGTGTGCGGATGCCGCCGCTGGTGACGCCTGCTCACTGGTGCTTGTAGTGCTTGATGGACTGGTCCTTCGCGGCGGCATCCGCGTAGCCCTGGATCTTCTTGATGGTCTCGGCGGGGGTGGCGCGCCCGGCCATCATCTCGCCGAGTCCGGCGACACCGATCTGCTCCTTCTGGAGCTTGACGTACCAGTCCTGGATACGCGGGTTGACGACGTTCTCGCCCGCCTTCTCCAAGGTGGCGACGGCCGACTTGAGGCCGGGCGTCAGCTCGATGCCGTCCGTGCCGCCGTTGAGGGCGGTCAGCGACTTCACCTGCGAGGTGAAGTTCTTCGAGGACTCCTCGCTGAGCATGATGCGCAGCAACTCCATGCCGCCCTGGGGGTTCTTGGCCTTCTGCGGGACGATGAAGGGCTCACCGCCGGACGCCCAGAGGGTACCGAAGGGCAGCTTGTCGGAGGCGTCCATGCTGGACGGCGCGCCGACGGCGAGGTTGAAGTCGGCGGGCATGGTCTTGGCCGCCTCGTTCTCCACCCACGAACCGTTGGGGATGAAGAGCGCCTTGCCCTTGCTCCACGCGGTCTGCGACTGGATGTGGTCCAGGCCGGGGGTGCCCTGGAGGATGTAGCCCTTCTTGAACAGCTCGTAGTACGCCTCGAAGGCCGTCTTGACGGCCGGGTCCTTCCAGGCGTTCGGCTCCAGGTTGTCGATCTTGTCGAGGACCTCGACGCCACCGATCTTGGCGATCAGCGGGTAGAGCGAGAACGGGATGTAGTACGGGTGCTTGCCCGCGTACGTCCAGCCGGCGATGCCCTTCTTCTTCGCCTTGGCGCAGAGCGCGAGCATGTCGTCCCACGTCTCCGGGTACGTCGCGTCGAGGTCCTCCAGGGCCTTCTGCGAGTACCAGACACCGTACACCGTGTAGGCGTAGTACATGATCCAGACGGGGTCGCCGTCGAACTGGCCCATCTCGACGATGCCGGGGCGCAGGGTGTCGCGGACCTTCTTGGCCGGGTCGTCGTACGACGGGGCGTCCATCAGGGCCGTGAGGTCGGTCAGCTGCTTCTTGCCGACCAGGACGCCCATGTCCATCTGCTCGGCGCCGGAGTTGTCGATCAGGTCCGGCGGGGTGCCGCCGTTGAACCTCGGCTGGAGCGTGGACTGGATCTTCTCGGTGGCCGCGTGCTTGACCTTCGGGGCCTTCGGGAAAGCCTCGTTGTACCGCTTCTCCGCGTCGATGGCGTACTGCTCGCCGAAGCCGCCGTTGAAGATGACGACGTCGAGCTGTGCCGTCTCGTTGGCTCCGAGGGGGTTCTTCGCCGAGGTCTTGCCCTTCTCGACCTTCTCGTCGCCGCCGCTGTCGCTGCTCGCGCAGGACGCCAGGAAACTCATCGTCGGTACGGTGATCAGGCCGACTGCGGCTGAACGCTTGATCAGATCACGACGGCCAAGGCCCTCATTGGTGTGAGCGGAGGTGGATCCCATGCTCAAGTCCTCGCCTTCTCCAGGACTCAGGCGGTGTACCGGTCGCCCGTCCTTCTCGCCTGAGGCAGAAGGGCCCCGCCACCGCGGTCAAATGAAGCTGGGTCGTGCAGGATTGTGGTGCTGATTGGCGTGTGTGTCGCCCGTGCTGTCGTGCGTGGAGCGTGGTGCGTGATTACAGCAGGGACGGCCCGAATGGATGTCGGCGGGGTGCTTCCCGGCACCCAACCGTCCCCCGTCTCCCGGTCCTTCGCCGCTGGAAACCCGGCGAGGCGGACGCCGACAGGTATAGTCCACTTCACGCCGACTGAGCAAGATCGAAAGCAGGTTTGGGCGGGAGTCTTTCCCTAGTTGAGACCTGGGACGGGTTTCAGCGGCCCCGTGCGGCATCCGTACGGATCTCGCCGTATTTTCCGGATCGCGCGTGCGCGATATCCGGACCACTCGCGCGCTCCCGGCACGGGCCCTCGGACGCTCCCGGCGTGGCCGGTCAGGTGCACATTCCATGAATCACCTCGGGCAGAATGGCCTGTTCTCGTCATCTCAGTTCGGCAACACCCTTGACACCTTGCACCGCTTGTATCACTACTTAACCCGCGCATCATTTTTGACAACGTTGTCCATCATGCTTCCGGAAAGAGGAAGGCTCGGGATGCAGCGCACACCAAGACCCCGGCTCACGCGGCGCCGCAACGCCGCCCTGCTGGCTGTGTCTTCACTGCTCGTCGTCACCGCACCGTCGGCGGCCGTGGCACAGCCCGCGAAGGCCGACGCGGCGAAGGACTCCTTCGCGTCGTCCTTCGAAGAGGGCGACACCCAGCCGGACTGGCGCAATACGGTCGATACCGGACCTGACGGCAAGAAGCGGTCCTCCGGCGTGAACGGCGAGTTCAACGCCGGCATACCGGGCAATGTCACCGACCGGGTCGTGGAGCTGCGGGCCAGCGACGAGAACACGAACTCCGGTGAGGGCAAGGAGAACCTGGTCGACGTCCAGTCCAGCACGAAGTGGCTGGCCTTCGAACCGACCGCCTGGGTCGAATTCGACCTGGACACACCCGTCAAGGTCGTGACCTACGCGCTGACCTCGGCGAACGACCACGCCGAGCGCGACCCGAAGGACTGGACCCTCAAGGGATCGCCGGACGGGAAGGACTGGAAGACCCTCGACACCCAGGTGGACCAGACCTTCGGCGAGCGATTCCAGACAAAGTCCTACGACTTCGACAATTCCACCGAGTACGCGCACTACCGGCTGGAGATCACCAAGAACAACGGCGCCGGTGACGCCACCCAGCTCGCCGACGTCCAGTTCTCCGACGGCGACACCACGACGCCGCCGCCCGCGGACATGCGCAGCCAGGTCGACGGCGGCCCGGGCGGCTCCCCCACCGCCAAGTCCAACGCCGGGTTCACCGGCAAGCGCGCGCTGGAGTACGCCGGTTCGCACCAGCCGGAGGGGCGCGGCTACTCGTACAACAAGGTCTTCGACGTCAACACCCGCGTGCGCGCGAACACGGAGCTGTCGTACAAGATCTATCCCGCCATGCCGGAGACCGACCTCAACTACCCGGCCACGAACGTGTCGGTGGACCTCGCCTTCACCGACGGCACCTACCTGAGCGATCTGAAGGCCCTCGACTCGCACGGCGGCCCGCTCACCCCGCAGGGCCAGGGCGCCGCGAAGCGGCTGTACGTGAACCAGTGGAACGCCGTCGCCTCCCGGATCGGCTCCGTCGCCGCCGGAAAGACGGTGGACCGGATACTCGTGGCGTACGACTCCCCCAAGGGCCCGGCGAAGTTCCAGGGCTGGGTGGACGACATCGCGCTGGCGGTGAAGGCCCCCGAGAAGCGCCTCGCGCACCTCTCGGACTACGCCTCCACCACGCGCGGCACCAACTCCAGCGGCTCCTTCTCGCGCGGCAACACCTTCCCGGCCACGGCCGTGCCGCACGGCTTCAACTTCTGGACGCCGGTGACGGACGCGGGGTCGACGAGCTGGCTGTACGAGTACGCGCGCGGCAACAACGGCGACAACCTCCCCACCCTGGAGGCGCTGTCCGCGAGCCACGAGCCGAGCCCGTGGATGGGCGACCGGCAGACCTTCCAGCTGATGCCGTCGGCGGCCGGCGGCACTCCGGACGCGTCGCGCTCCGAGCGCGCGCTGCCGTTCCGCCACGAGAACGAGATCGCCAGGCCGCACTACTACGGCGTGACGTTCGAGAACGGTCTCAAGGCGGAGATCACCCCGACCGACCACGCCGCGGCGATGCGGTTCACCTACCCCGGTGACGACGCGAGCGTCGTCCTCGACAACATCACCAACGCGGGCGGACTGACCCTCGACCCCGGGAACCGGTCCTTCACCGGCTACTCGGACGTCAAGAGCGGTCTGTCGGCGGGCGCCACCCGGATGTTCGTGTACGGCGTCTTCGACGCGGAGGTCACCGACAGCGGCAAGCTGCCGGGCGGCGGCGGCAAGGACGTCACCGGCTTCCTGCGCTTCGACGCGGGCCAGGACCGCACGGTCAACCTGCGGATAGCGACCTCGCTGATCAGCGTCGACCAGGCGAAGAAGAACCTGGCGGACGAGCTGCCGGCCGACCTCGGCTTCGAGCGGGTCGAGAAGAACGCGCAGCGGGCCTGGGACGGCGTGCTGGGGAAGGTGGAGGTCGAGGGCGCGAACAAGGACCAGCTCACGACGCTCTACTCCAGCCTCTACCGGCTCTACCTGTACCCCAACTCCGGTTTCGAGAACACGGGTACGAAGCAGAAGCCGAGGCAGCAGTACGCGAGCCCCTTCGTACCGAAGATGGGGACCGACTCCCCCACCCACACGGGCGCGAAGATCGTCACGGGTGAGGTGTACGTCAACAACGGCTTCTGGGACACCTATCGGACGACGTGGCCCGCGTACTCCTTCCTGACGCCGAAGAAGGCGGGCGAGCTGGTGGACGGCTTCGTCCAGCAGTACAAGGACGGCGGCTGGATCTCCCGCTGGTCCTCCCCCGGCTACGCGGACCTGATGACCGGCACCAGCTCGGACGTGGCCTTCGCCGACGCCTACGTCAAGGGCGTCGACTTCGACGCGAAGGCGGCGTACGAGGCGGCGCTGAAGAACGCGACGGTGAAGCCGCCGAGTTCGGGTGTGGGCCGCAAGGGGATGGAGACCTCGCCGTTCCTCGGCTACGCCTCCACGGAGACCCATGAGGGCCTGTCATGGTCGCTGGAGGGCTACCTCAACGACTACGGCATCGCGGAGATGGGCCGGAAGCTCTACCGGGAGACGGGCAAGAAGCGGTACCAGGAGGAGTCCGAGTACTTCCGCAACCGCGCGCAGAGCTATGTCACGCTCTTCGACAAGGACGCGGACTTCTTCCAGGGCCGCAACCTGAAGGGCGACTGGCGGGTCCCGAGCGACAAGTACGACCCGCGGGTGTGGGGTTACGACTACACCGAGACGAACGGCTGGGGCTACGCCTTCACCGCGGCCCAGGACTCCCGCGGTCTGGCCAACCTCTACGGCGGACGGGCCGGTCTCGGCGACAAGCTGGACGAGTACTTCGCGACGCCGGAGACCGCGGGCGCCGAGTTCGTGGGCTCGTACGGCGGTGTCATCCACGAGATGACGGAGGCGCGGGACGTCCGGATGGGCATGTACGGCCATTCGAACCAGGTCGCGCACCATGCCACGTACATGTACAACGCGGCCTCGAAGCCCTGGAAGACGCAGGAGAAGGTCCGCGAGGTGCTCGGCCGCCTCTACACCGGCAGCGAGATCGGGCAGGGCTACCACGGCGACGAGGACAACGGCGAGCAGTCGGCCTGGTTCCTCTTCTCCGCGATGGGCTTCTACCCGCTGGTGATGGGCAGCGGGGAGTACGCGGTGGGCTCGCCGCTCTTCACGAAGACGACGGTGCACCTGGAGAACGGCAGGAAGCTCGTCGTCTCCGCGCCGAAGAACAGCGACAAGAACGTCTACGTACAGGGTCTGAAGGTCAACGGCAAGGCGTGGAACTCCACGGCGCTGCCGCACGACCTGCTCGCCAAGGGCGGCACGCTGGAGTTCGACATGGGCGCGAAGCCGTCCGCGTGGGGCACCGGCAAGGACGCGGCGCCGGTGTCGATCGCCAAGGACGACAAGGTGCCGTCGCCGCGCACCGACGCCCTGACGGGCACGGGCGCGCTCTTCGACAACTCGTCGAAGACGGCGGGTCCGGCGGCCGGCGAGGTGAAACTGCCGGTGTCGTCGGCGACGAAGGCGGTCCAGTACACGCTGACGTCGTCCACGGCGGAGAAGTCACCGGCCGCCTGGGAGTTGCAGGGTTCGGCGGACGGCGAGAGCTGGAAGACGCTCGACAGGCGCTCCGGCCAGAGCTTCGACTGGGACCAGCAGACGCGGGCGTTCACGGTGGCGTCGCCAGGGTCGTACGCGAGGTACCGCCTGGTGACGAAGGGTCAGCCGGAACTTTCGGAGGTGGAGTTGCTGCGGTAGCCGGGTGACCCGGGAGGCTCCCGGCGTACGACGAGGGGGGGGGGGGGGGGGGGGGGGGGGGGGGGGGGGGGGGGGGGGGGGGGGGAGGGGTTGCCGGCTGCTATGGGCAGCGGTCCTGGCGGGGGGCCAGGCGGCG
>NZ_JBVJNN010000002.1:71684-133571 GCF_055583685.1 Streptomyces sp. NPDC104581 | reverse complement strand
CGGGGGGGGGGGGGGGGGGAGCGGCGGGGGGGGGGGGGGGCGCCCCCCCCCCCCCCCCCCCCCCCCCCCCCCCCCCCCCCCCCCCTCGGTCCGCCGCCGTCCCCGTCCGCGAGGACCTCCTCGCGGACGGGAACCGCTCCCGGATCGGGACGACCTGCCGTTCCGGACGACCTGCCGTCGGGAACGACCCGCCGTCGGGGACTACTTGCGGATCAGGCTGCGGAGCACGTACTGCATGATCCCGCCGTTGCGGTAGTAGTCCGCCTCGCCGGGGGTGTCGATGCGGACGACCGCGTCGAACTCCACGCCCGTGTCCGTCGTGACCTTGACCGTCGCCGGGGTCGTGCCGTCGTTCAGCGCGGTGACACCCGTGAAGGTGAACGTCTCCTCGCCCGTCAGGCCGTACGACAGCGCCGAACCGCCCTCCGGGTACTGGAGCGGAAGCACACCCATGCCGATCAGGTTCGAGCGGTGGATGCGCTCGTACGACTCGGCGATGACCGCCCGGACGCCCAGCAGCGCCGTGCCCTTGGCCGCCCAGTCGCGGGACGAGCCCGAGCCGTACTCCTTGCCCGCGAGGACGACCAGCGGGGTGCCGGCCGCCTGGTAGTTCTGCGAGGCGTCGTAGATGAAGGAGACCGGACCGTCCGCCACCGTGAAGTCACGGGTGTAACCGCCCTCCGTACCGGGGGCGATCTGGTTGCGCAGGCGGATGTTGGCGAACGTGCCGCGGATCATGACTTCGTGGTTGCCCCGGCGCGAGCCGTAGGAGTTGAAGTCACGCCGTCCGACGCCGTGCTCCGTCAGGTACGTGCCCGCCGGGGTGTCCGCCTTGATCGCGCCGGCCGGGGAGATGTGGTCGGTGGTGACCGAGTCGCCCAGCATGGCCAGCACACGCGCGCCGGTGATGTCGGCGACCGGGGTCGTCTCCATCGTCATGCCCTCGAAGTACGGGGGCTTCCGTACGTAGGTCGACTCCGGGTCCCACTCGAAGGTGTTGCCGGTCGGGATCGACAGCGCCTGCCACTGGGCGTCGCCCGCGAAGACGTCCTGGTAGGACTTGTTGAACATGTCCTCGCCGATGGCGGAGGCGACGACCTCGTTGACCTCGGCCTCGGAGGGCCAGATGTCCTCGAGGTGGACGGGCTTGCCCTCCTGGTCGACGCCGATCGCGTCGCGCGTGATGTCGACCTTCATGGAGCCGGCGATCGCGTAGGCCACGACCAGCGGCGGCGACGCCAGGTAGTTCATCTTGACGTCGGGGTTGATCCGGCCCTCGAAGTTGCGGTTGCCGGAGAGGACCGCGGCGACGGCCAGGTCGTTCTCGTTGACCGCCTTGGAGATCTCCTCGTCCAGCGGGCCCGAGTTGCCGATGCAGGTCGTACAGCCGTAACCGACCAGGTTGAAGCCGAGCTTGTCGAGATACGGCGTGAGGTTGGCCTTGTCGAAGTAGTCCGTGACGACCTTCGAGCCCGGCGCCAGGGTCGTCTTGACCCACGGCTTGCGGGTGAGCCCCTTCTCGACGGCCTTCTTGGCGACGAGCGCGGCGGCGACCATCACGTACGGGTTCGAGGTGTTGGTGCAGGACGTGATCGCGGCGACGGTGACGGCGCCGTGGTCGATCTCGTACGTCGATCCGTCGGCCGCGGTGACCGGGGTCGGGCGCGTCGGCACACCGTTGGAGGAGGCGGGCGAGTCCGAGGCCGGGAAGGACTCCTTGCCGGCCTCCTCGTCGTCGGTCACGTAGTTGCGCACGTCGAGCGCGAACTGCTGCTTGGCGTCGGCCAGGACGATGCGGTCCTGCGGGCGCTTCGGACCGGCGATGGACGGGACGACCGTGGCGAGGTCGAGCTCCAGCTTCTCGGAGAAGTCGGGCTCGGCGGCCGGGTCGAGCCAGAGGCCCTGCTCCTTGGCGTACGCCTCGACCAGCGCGAGCTGCTGCTCGTCGCGGCCGGTCAGCTTCAGGTACTTGATGGTCTCGTCGTCGATCGGGAAGATCGCGGCGGTCGAGCCGAACTCCGGCGACATGTTGCCGATGGTGGCGCGGTTGGCGAGCGACGTGGCGCCGACGCCCTCGCCGTAGAACTCGACGAACTTGCCGACGACACCGTGCTTGCGCAGCATCTCGGTGATGGTGAGCACCAGGTCGGTGGCGGTGGTGCCCGGGGTCAGCTCGCCGGTCAGCTTGAAGCCGACGACGCGCGGGATGAGCATCGAGACGGGCTGTCCGAGCATCGCGGCCTCGGCCTCGATGCCGCCGACGCCCCAGCCGAGCACACCGAGGCCGTTGACCATGGTGGTGTGCGAGTCGGTGCCGACGAGGGTGTCCGGGTACGCCTGGCCGTTACGGACCATGACGGTGCGGGCCAGGTGCTCGATGTTGACCTGGTGGACGATGCCGGTGCCGGGCGGGACGACCTTGAACTCGTCGAAGGCGGTCTGGCCCCAGCGCAGGAACTGGTAACGCTCCTTGTTGCGGCCGTACTCCAGCTCCACGTTCTGCGCGAAGGACTCGGGCGTGCCGAACTTGTCGGCGATGACGGAGTGGTCGATGACCAGCTCGGCCGGGGCCAGCGGGTTGATCTTCGCGGCGTCACCGCCCAGCTCCTTGACGGCCTCGCGCATGGTGGCGAGGTCCACCACGCAGGGCACGCCGGTGAAGTCCTGCATGATCACGCGGGCCGGGGTGAACTGGATCTCCTGGCTCGGCTGCGCCTGGGAGTCCCACCCACCGATCGAGCGGATGTGGTCGGCGGTGATGTTCGCGCCGTCCTCGGTGCGGAGCAGGTTCTCCAGCAGCACCTTCAGGCTGTAAGGGAGGCGCGCTGAGCCCTCGACCTTGTCCAGCCTGAAGATCTCGTACGACTCGTCGCCCACGCGCAGCGTGCTGCGGGCGTCGAAGCTGTTCGCCGACACGACAGTCTCCTTCATGAATGTGCGCGTACTACCGCGCCGCGACGCATGTGCGGCTGACGCCGCGCGGTGCCGCCAACGGGCTGCTCGCCGATCCGCTAAGGTAAGGCTTAGTTAGGCTCGCCTTACTGCCTGGCGGCTGCGGTACGCCTTCGGCAGATATCTCGATGTCGAGATAACTCTAGTACATGACCGCTGCGAGGTCATGCCCGGGCGCCGTTTTCCGCCGCCACCACCCGCCGCCACGGCCTGCCGCGCCGCCCGATGACGCGCCCGGCACGGGCGGCGCCGGGAGTGTCCGCAGTGTTCGCCGTTCCGCCCCCGTCCGTGCCCGCGAGGCAGCCGGGGGGTGGTCACAGGCTCCGCGTCCGGCCCGACGCGAGCGCGGCGAGCGCGCGGTCGAGTCTGGCCGCCCTGACCTCCGGGGTGCGGGCGGTCATCAGCCGGAGCAGCACGCGGTACCGGGTCGACCTGTCCAGCCGTCCGAAAGCCTCCCGCGCCCGGACGTCGCCCTCCAGCGCGGCGGTCAGATCGGGCGGTACGGTCGCGTTCCGCTGCGACTCGTACGCCGCGTCCCACCGGCCGTCCGCCTGCGCCGCCCGGACCTGCGCGAGGCCCGGCTCGCGCAGCCGCCCGGCCTCGATGAGCGCCTCGACCCGCCCGACGTTGACCTTCGACCACACGCTCCTCGGCCTGCGAGGGGTGAACCGCTGCAAGTAGTGGTCGGCGTCGTACGACCTGGCCTGGCCGTCGATCCAGCCGTAGCAGAGCCCGGCTTCGACCGCCTCCGCGTAACCGACGGCCGGCCGCGGGCAGTTCTTCTTGCCGATCTTCAGCCAGACCCCGGACCGCAGCGTGTGGTGGTCCGCGAGCCACGCCTCCAGTTCCGCGCCGTCCGCGAAGGCGAGGACTTCCACTCCGTCGATCGTTTCCATACGGCCACGCTAGCCACCAATCAGGACAGCTCGTGTCCTGTACGGGCGGGCCGGGAAGCGTACACGGCGGCCAGGCCCCCGACGGCGAAACATCACGCTCCGTCAATGTCCCCACCGGCATACATGCATGGACGGCCACGGGAAACCCGTACTGCCAACAGGACTTCATCGGGTCCGACTTGAGGAGGCCGCCATGCCGATCACATTCCGTAAGAGCATCCGCATCCTGCCGGGCGTACGGCTCAACATCAACAAGAAGTCGTGGTCCATCACCAGCGGCGGCGGCAAGGGGCCGCGGCACACCATGAGCAGCACCGGCAGGCGGACCACGTCGATGGACCTGCCCGGCCCCTTCGGCTGGCGCAAGACCACGACCAAGCGCCGCAGCGGCTGAACCGGTGCGGTAGCCCGTCCGGCCGCCCCCGGTCGCCGGAGACGGCGGGCCGGGCCAGGATGGAGAACGCCGGGGGCCCTCGAATGGCGCATCCCACAAGCTCTCTCATCTCACATATGAGATAACCTGGCGCCATGGCAGACGACTACCTCGTACGCATCGGCAAGCTCATCCGTGACGCCAGGCAGCACAGAGGCTGGACACAGACACAGCTTGCCGAGGCGCTGGCCACCAGCCAGAGCGCCGTGAACCGCATCGAGCGCGGCAATCAGAACATCAGCCTTGAGATGATCGCCCGTATCGGTGAGGCGCTCGACAGTGAGATCGTGTCGCTCGGATACGCCGGCCCGATGCATCTGCGGGTGGTCGGCGGACGACGGCTCTCCGGCTCCATCGACGTCAAGACGAGCAAGAACGCCTGTGTGGCTCTGCTCTGCGGCTCGCTGCTCAACAAGGGGCGCACCGTCCTGCGGCGGGTGGCGCGGATCGAGGAGGTCTACCGGCTCCTCGAAGTCCTCAACTCCATCGGCGTACGCACCCGCTGGATCAACGACGGCATGGATCTGGAGATCGTGCCGCCCGCCGAGCTGGACATGGCGGCCATGGACGCGGACGCCGCCCGCCGTACCCGTTCGATCATCATGTTCCTCGGTCCGCTGCTGCACCGCACGGACAACTTCCTCCTGCCGTACGCGGGCGGCTGCGACCTCGGTACGCGCACCATCGAGCCGCACATGATCGCGCTGCGCCGCTTCGGCCTGGACATCACGGCGACCGAGGGGCTCTACCACGCGGTGGTCGACCGCTCGGCGTCGCCCGACCGGCCCATCGTGCTGACCGAACGCGGCGACACGGTCACCGAGAACGCGCTGCTGGCCGCCGCCCGGCACGACGGTGTCACCGTCATCCGCAACGCGTCGTCCAACTACATGGTCCAGGACCTGTGCTTCTTCCTGGACGCGCTCGGCGTCCGGGTCGACGGCGTCGGCACCACCACCCTCACCGTGCACGGCGTGCCGAGCATCGACAGGGACGTGGACTACTCCCCCTCCGAGGACCCGGTCGAGGCGATGAGCCTGATCGCCGCCGCCGTGGTCACCGAGTCCGAGCTGACGATCCGCCGGGTGCCGATCGAGTTCCTGGAGATCGAACTCGCGGTGCTGGAGGAGATGGGCCTGGACCACGACCGCACGGCCGAGTACCCGGCGGACAACGGCCGTACGCGGCTGGTGGACCTGACCGTACGGCCCTCGAAGCTGGAGTCGCCGATCGACAAGATCCACCCGATGCCCTTCCCGGGCCTGAACATCGACAACGTGCCGTTCTTCGCGGCGATCGCCGCCGTCGCCCAGGGCACGACCCTGATCCACGACTGGGTCTACGACAACCGCGCCATCTATCTGACGGACCTCAACCGCCTCGGCGGCCGTCTCCAGCTCCTGGACCCGCACCGGGTCCTGGTGGAGGGCCCGACCCGCTGGCGCGCGGCGGAGATGATGTGCCCGCCGGCGCTGCGCCCGGCGGTGGTGGTACTGCTGGCGATGATGGCGGCGGAGGGCACGTCGGTACTGCGCAACGTGTATGTGATCAACCGCGGTTACGAGGACCTGGCGGAGCGGCTGAACTCGGTGGGCGCGCAGATCGAGATCTTCCGGGACATCTGATGTGCGAATGCCGCCGCGCCCTGTCTGACCTGCTATTCAGCGGGCCAGGGTGGGGTGCGGCGGCATCTCTGGGGCTTCTCCGGGACGCTGGGCCTGTGGGCGGGCCACAGGTCGCGCTCCACGCCGTCCGTGCCGGTCACGAGCCGTTCTTCTTCTTTCGAAGGGATAGCGGCTTGTGCACCGCGTCACGGCCGGACTTCTCACTCTCGACCTCGTACTGAGGGTCGTCCTTCGAGGCGTCCACGGAGCGTCCGGCCGCCTTCCCCCGTTCCGAGGAGCTGTTCCGACATGTGCGCAGCTACTTCCTGGCCGCCCAGTCCGCCACCTACTGGGTCGGGGCGGCCAGGGAAGGGACCGACTACCAGGACCTGGGTGAGACACCGGAGCCTGTCGCCTCCACCACTCACCGGGTCAGGCGAGAGGCCAGGACGAAGGTCGCCGGCTTGAGCCTGCGGGTGCGGCTTCGGGGCAGCCCGTCTGACGACGGCTGAGCGCCGACCACTCGCTCCGCTCAGTCCTCGGGGCTGGGGGCGAGGGTCGTGAGGGCGGTGGCGATCTGGTCGAGGCGGGCGGGGGCGAGGGCGTAGAGAACGTAGTAGCCCTCGCGCCGGGTGGTGGTGAGCCCTGCCTGGGTGAGCTGATGGAGGTGGCGGGAGGTGACGGAGGGGGACAGGCCCAGGAGAGAGGCGAGTTCCTGGGTGGTGCGGCTCTGGGCTGCCAGGTGGGTGACGATCCGCAGGCGTGGGGCGGCGGCCAGAGCCCGGAGCGCGGTGAGGGTGTCTTCCTGGCTGGCGGGGCGGGGGGTCGAGGCGGGCGCGAGGGGCAGAGCGGGGTAGGTGATCCGCAGGGGCCAGGGGGCGTCGCAGGTGACGCGGACGTGGGGCCAGACGTAGTGGCTGGCGGTGAACGTGACGGGGTGGTCGCGTGTGACGGAGATGTCGTGGTCGTGCGGGCGGTCCAGGCGCAGGGTCCGGCGGCCGGGGTCCACGCGGATCCGGGGAGCGAGGGTGCGGAGCATCGGGAACAGGCCGTGGTGGGCGATCCGGGTGCCTGAGCGGGTGATCGACTCGTACAAGGAGGGCTCGATGCGCTGCCACTCCTGCGCGAAGGCGGCGTCCCAGTAGTCCTCCAGCACGGTGAGCGTGTCGTCGAGGACGGGGAGGGGGTCGGTGAGGATGCCCTCCAGGCGGGCCGCCCGGGCTGGGTCGCTGTTGCGGAACTCGGTGAGTACCGCGTCGCGGGTGGCGGGGTCGTCGACGAGGTCGTCGCCGGTGTGGCGGGTGGTGTCGACGAGCGTTCGGGCGAGTTCGGCGGCCAGCAGGGCGGGCGGCAGGCCCCGTACGGCCGCGAGCTGGTCCGCGAAGCCGGCGTCGTGATCACCGGTGCGGCTTTCGAAGAGGGCGGGGATGTAGTCGGCCACGGCGAAGTCGTGCCCGCGCATGCGCCGGCGCAGGGCGGCGGGCAGGCGGCGGCACCGCCGGACCCAGGGGACGTGCAGGGCGTGGTGGCCGGGGTCGGTGAGGACGTGCCAGGAGTGGACGGCTTCGAGCAGGGGGGAGACGGAGAAGTCGATGTCCTCCTCGGCCGTCTCGGCGAAGCGCAGGGTGATCACGATTGCAGGATTTCACAATCAGTTGATCGGGACCGGGCGTCACGGTCAGGCTCGGGAGCGGATCGCGCGCCGTCCGGCCGCCCGGTCGAACTCCCCCTCCGCTCCGAGCAAAGGCCGTAGGTGGCTCCATGAGCACGCCCGAAGCGCCCTGGCAGGCCGTACTGGACTCCGGCGGCTGCCCGTACACCGTCCACCGGCATGACGCCGCGCACAGTGTCGCCGAACGCCAAGCCCTGCCTTTCCCCTGGTCGCAGGCGGTGAAGACGCTCGCCTTCACCACTGCGGACGTCCCGCTGTTGCTCGTGGTGCTGCGGGCGGCGGACCGCGTGGACTTCGCCCGTCTGGCGGCTCTGTCGGGCACGAGTCGTTCCCGGCTGCGCGCGGCGGACGCCGCCCTGCTCGCCGCGGAGGGCCTGGTGCCCGGTGGCGTGCCTCCGGTCAGCCACCGGCCCGGGGTGCCGTGCCTGATCGATGCCGCGGTCGCCAGCCCGGGCCGGCCCGTCTACTGCGGTGCCGGATCGGCCGACCGCACCCTCGAGATCAACTCCGCCGACCTCGCCCGCCTCCCCCGCGCCCAGGTGGGCGCCCTCTCCCGGTAGCCGCCCCGCCTGCGCGCCGGGCCCACCCCTCGTCACCGCGCGCCGGGTGCCTCCGGCGAGTCGGTCGCGGCAGAGGTGCGCGAGCGTCTCGGGCCCACGTCGGCCGTCGTGGCGAACGCGGGGGTGGCCGAGGGCGGACCGTTCATCGGCACCGACCTCGCGAGCTGGCGGCGCGTCGTCGAGGTGGGCCTGCTGGAGACCGTTCCCGATCCACGGATCGAGGAGCCGACCCACGGATCGAGGAGCCGACGGACATCATCGTGAGGATCACCTCCACCGGGATCTGCGGTTCGGATCTCCATCTGTACGAGGTGCTGGGGCCCTACCTCGATCCGGGGGACATTCTGGGCCATGAGCCGATGGGGATCGTGGAGGTGGTCGGCCCCGAGGTGACCTCTCTGGCCCCCGGGGACCGGGTGGTCATCCCGTTCAACGTCTCGTGCGGACGCTGCTACATGTGCGACCGGGGGACTTCACTCCCAGTGCGAGACCACCCAGGTGCGTGAGCGCGGTATGGGTGCCGCACTCTTCGGTTACACCAAGCGTACGGTCAAGTGCCGGGCGGTCAGGCGGAGTTGCTGCGTGTGCCGTTCGGCGACAGGCTGCCGGTCAAGGTGCCGCACGGCCCGCCCGACGACCGGTTCGTCTACCTGTCGGATGTGCTGCCGACCGCCTGGCAGGCCGTGGAGTACGCCGCCGTCCCTCCCGGCGGTTCGGTCACCGTTCTCGGGCCGGGCCGATCGGCCTCATGGCCGCACGGATCGCCCGGCACCGCGGCGCCGGTCTGGTCGTGGGTGTCGACCTCGTGCCCGAACGGCTGAGCCGGGCCGCCGCGCACGGCGTGACATGTCTCGACCTGCGCCGGCACGGCAAGGACCTCGGTGATGCCGTCCGCGACCTCACCGACGGGCGCGGCACCGACGCGGTGATCGGCGCGGTGGGCATGGAGGCCCACGGCGCACCTCTGGCCAAGGCGGCCCACTGGGCGGTCGGTCTGATGCCCGACGCCGTCGGTGAACGTCTCATGGGCACCATGGGTGTCGACCGGCTCGGCGCCTTCCAGGCGGCGGTCGACATCGTCCGCAGGGGCGGCACGATCTCCCTGTCCGGCGTCTACGGCGGCGCGGCCGACCCGCTGCCGATGCTGACCATGTTCGACAAGCAGATCCAGCTGACGATGGGGCAGGCCAACGTCAAACGCTGGGTCGACGACATCCTCCCGCTGCTCACCGACGAGGACCCGCTGGGCGTCGACACGTTTGCGACGCACCGACTGCCGCTGGAGGACGGGCCGCAGGCGTACAGGACGTTCCAGGACAAGCAGGACGGGATGACCAAGACGCCCCTCGTCCCCTGAACCCGCCCGGCGGCCCCGTTCTCAACCTCCCGGCCACCTCAAATCATGATGCAGCCGTCCTGGTGGGCGTCCGCCGGGGACGCCACTGCGACGACACGTGCCGTCGGCTCCGCGGCCGAGACGGTGGAAGCTCCTCCGACCAGGACGGCCGACCATATGAGCGTGGCCGCCAAGATTTTGCGCACGTTTCGAAGTGTCCTTCCGGAGCTTCCGTCGATCTTGTTTCCGGAGGGAAGATTACATCAGATCGAGTGAATCTCGAACTCAGGGCTGCCCCGTTAGTGCTGGTCAGAGGGGGTGTGGTCAGAAACCTGCGTCGGCCGACACGGATGCGGTTGACAGAGGCCGTCCTTGGAGCTCCCGCTGGAGGACGGGCGCCGTGGTGAGGTGACACCCCGGGGTGAACCGACGTGCCGGCCGAGACCTACCGGTCGCGCGACGTCGAACCGGCGCCCGCCTCGTCATCGCCAATGCGTTCGACATCATTCAGGCGGCGACCGATTTCACGCGCATCCGCGCTGTCGCGGTGTCGAACCAGATCGTACGCCTGCCGCAATGTCATGCGCGCTTCACTGATCTCCCCGGCCGCGAGCAGCACTTCCGCGAGAAGGGTCCTCGCCGCGGTCTCCTCGTCAATGTCATGGGTGCGGGTGGCGACAGCCACCGCCGCCCGGAGGCGGTCCTTAGCGACGCCCAGCCGGCCGCCGGCGAAGTCCGCACGCCCCAGGCAGCGCAGGGCCTGGGCCTCGTGTCGGGGCACCCCAATGTCCTGCGCTATCTCCAGGGCTTCCAGGTGGGAGCGGACGGATGCGGCCAGGTCTCCCAGTCTCCAGTAGGCCTCGCCGATTCCGACCAGAGCCTCGGCCTGGCTCTTCCTGTCGCCGAGAGAACGGAACTCCGCAAGGCTTTCGGCGAACAGGGCGAGAGCAGAGGCTGACTCTCCGGACTCCGTGAGGACTCCGGCCAGGTTCCTGCGTACCGTGGCGCGGTCGTACCGGCTTCCTGCGGCTTCCAGGAATGACAAGGATTCCTCGAACGAACGGCGGGCGGATTCCCGTTCCCCGGCGTGCATCTGCAATTCGCCGATGTTGTTGAGCGTCTGCGCGGACGCGGTCTCGTCCCCCGCTTCCCTGAAACCGTCCAGCGCACCACGGAAATGACTCAGCGCCCGATCGCGTTCCCCGAGGAAAAGCAGAGTGACCGCCACATTGTTCCGGCTGCGCGCCTTGTCCCAGACATCACCCGAGAGCGATCTGATCGCGAGAGATTTCTGGAGCAGTACAAGGGCCTTGCGGTTCTCCCCCAAGTGCCAGTTCAGCGTGCCGAGCACGCGCAGCGCCTCCGCCTCCGCGGGCTCGTCCCGCAGCGCACGCGCGAGGCCCAGCGCCCGCTCCCCCGCCTCGGCGGCGTCCGCGTACCCCCCGATGCTCGCGTCCGCCGCGCAGAGGCCGATCAGGGCATGGCACAGCGCCGGCTCATCGGCTGCCAGGTCCCACTGGGTGACGGCGTGCCGCAGGAGCTTCCTGGCGTCCTGCCAGTAGCACTCCGACTGGAGGAAACCCGCGAGGACACAGGCGAGTCGGGCCGCGCGACCGGGAGCACCGTGCCGGCGGGCGTGGTCCTCGACGGCCAGGAGGTTTCCTCGCTCCGCCGCCAGCCAGGATCGCGCGGCAGCGGCGTCCGGCAGGAAGGGCACGGGGGTCGGCTGAGGAATCGTCGGTGGGCCCAGTCGTACACGCCGGGGATATGCCATGTGGTCGGCGTGGTTGGCCGTGGAGATGAAGAATTCCGTGAGACGGGCGACGGCCTGGTGCCGTTCAGTCTCGCTGTCCTCGATCTGCGACAGGCCATAGGCATATTCACGAAGCAGGTCGTGGTAGCGATAGCGGTCCGGTACCGGTTCTCTGAGCAGGTGGAAGGCCACCAGCCCCTCAAGTAATCGCTCCGTCGTATCCATCGGCAGACCCAGCAGGGCCGCCGCGGCGTCGGCGGTGAAATCCGGTCCGGGATGCAGTCCGAGGCGGCGGAAGGCGGTGCGTTGCCGCGCCGTGAGGGTCCGGTAGGAGAGCGCGAATGCCCGTGTCATCTCCTGCTCTTGATCCGCCGTGCGAATTTCCGACAGCCGCCCCGGACTCCGTGCCAGACGCTCGGCGAGGACGCGCAGCGTCCAGGACGTGCGCGCCCGGAATCGATGCGCCACGAGTTCGATCGCGAGGGGCAGGTACCCGCACAGGTGAACGATCCGCTCGGTCTGCGCGGTGTCGTGGGTGCGCTCCTCGCCCGCGAATCCGCGGAAGAGGGAGATGGCGTCCTCCTCCGGCAGGACATCGAGCGGGACCGACAACGCCTGGGGAATGCCCGTCAGATGTCGCCGGCTGGCGATGATGGTCAGGGACGGTGATCCGCTCGGCAGCAGCGGGCCGAGTTGTTCGGCTCCGATCGCGTCGTCCAGGACGATCACCAGCCGGCGCTCGGCCAGCATGGTCCGCCACAGGGCCGTACGCCCTTCGAGCTCCGCCGGAATGGAGAAGGCGGGTGCACCGAGCAGCCTCAGCAGAGTCGCCAGCGCCGCCCTGGCGGTGAGCGGTTCCTGGGCGGGTGAATGCCCCCGCAGATCGAGATAGAGCTGTCCGTCCGGGTATCTATCGGCGAGCAGTTGGGCGGTGGCGACGACCAGGGCGGTCTTCCCCACACCCGCCATGCCGCTGACCGCCTCCACGGTGACGACCGAGCCGCCGTGCGCGCCCTTGTCCGCGATCATCGCGCTCAGAGCCTCCAACTCGGACCGGCGCCCCACGAGGTCCGGCTGCTGAGGGAGATTCCGGGGCGGGGCCACATCGGGCACCGGCGCGTCGGGCGGTCCGGCATCGGAGGCGGGCGCGGCAGGAGTCACCAGTACGGGCGAGCCGTCCGCCCGCTCAGCACCGCTCCCCCGGGCCAGCTCACGTGCCGGTACACGGGCCAGCACACCCTGGTGGATGGCGTTCAACTCGGCGCCGGGCAGAGCCCCGTACTCCGCCATGAGCGACTGCCGGGCCCGCTGGTGGACCCGGAGTGCGTCCGCGTAGCGTCCGCTTCCGTAGTACGCGAGCATCAACTGGCCGAGCAGGGTCTCGTCCCCGGGGTGGCGATCGGCCAGCGCGGTCAACTCGCCGATGTACTCCGCGAAGCGCCCGAGCCGCAGTCCGGCGGCGATACGTGACATGCCGGCGCTCAGACGCGTCTCCGCGAGCGCTGTCCGTACGGTCTCGGCCCAGAGACCGGGCAGACCGGCCAGGGCCTCGCCGTGCCACAACTCCTCGGCGCGCGAGAGCAGTTCCACCACACGCGCATCACCACCCTCGGTGGCGAACGCCGTGTCGACGAAGTGCTGGAAGCGCTGCCGGTCCACCGAGTCGCGCGCGGCCCGCAGGATGTACGTGTGCGCCCGCCCCTCGATACTGGGGGCGCCCGGCCCCGTACCGGCCGCCCGCAGCCGTCGGCGGATACGCGAGACATAGGTGTGCGCGTTCTCGCGGGCCCGGTCCGGAAGGTCGCCGTCCCAGAGCCGGTGCATGAGTTCGCTGATCGCGACGGGGCGTCCCACGTCAAGTGCGAGCGAGGCCATCAGGATCCGCTCTTTGTCCGATCCGAGCTTCAGCCAGCGCCCGTTCAGCCGAAGCCCCACAGGTCCGAGAATCTGGAATTCCACCAGCGCCCCCGCTGGTCCGTCGGATGGCCCACGAGCATGACATCAGGCGGCGAATGCCGCCATAGACCGTTGCCGTGGTTGGCGCGATCCGTTCTTGTTCCTGACGGTCGTTCCGAGCCGTGCCGGGGTAGGACCCGAAACACTGCATGTAATTGGCAATCGATCTGTGGGGGCAGACGAATGAGTGGTTCGAGTACGGCCTCTCAGGGCTCGCACGAGCCGCACCGGAATGAGATCACCGGCGAGGCGAAAATGTACGGCCCCACCGTGCAGGCCCGTGAAGTGCACGGCGGCATTCATCTGCACCCCGCACCCGCCACGCCTTCCAAGGCGGCGCGCCCGGCGCCACCACGTCAACTGCTCCCCGTGCCGGCGCACTTCACCAACCGGGAGAGCGATGTCGCGTCGCTGAACGGTCTTCGTGACACCGGCCTGCCACTGATCGTCGTCACCGGTCCCGCCGGAATCGGCAAGACCACACTGGTGTCCAAATGGCTGCGTTCGCTGAGCACCGAATTCCCTGACGGTCAGTTGTACGCGGACCTGCGGGGGCACTCGGCAGGGGGGCCGGTCGGGCCGGCGGAGGTCCTCGGGCAGTTCCTCCGCGCGCTGGGCGCCGGACCGTCGTCCACGGACACGGCCGAACTGGCCTCCCAGTGGCGGTCCTTCACGGCCGACCTGCGGATCGCGGTCATGCTGGACAACTCCTTCACGGCCGCCCAGATCCGTCCGCTGCTGCTCGGCGGGTCGGGCGGACTCGTGGTCGTCACCAGCCGCAGCAGGCTGACCGGCCTGCGCATGGAGGGAGCGGGCTTCCACCAACTCGACGCACTCGGGCCCGCCGCGGGCGTCGAGCTGATGAGCCGTGGGATCGGCGCGGACCGTGTCGCCGGCGAACTCCCGGCGGTCAGACGTCTGGTGGCCCTCTGCGCGGGTCTTCCGCTGGCGGTGTGCCTGGCGTCCGCCAGGCTCGCGACACGACCGAGACAGTCGGTGGGGGCGCTCGCCGATGCCCTCGCCCGGAACGCGGGCGTGGGCCGGCTGGCCGCGCTCAGGATCGAGGGGGAGACCTCGGTGCACACGGCCCTGGACGAGTCGTACGGAGTCCTGAGCGGGGAGACCGCCCGCCTGTACCGGACACTCGGCCTGCTCCCGGTCCGCAGCTTCGGCGTGATGATCGCCGCGGCGTCCTGCGGTGAGTCTCCGGACTGGGCGGAACGACGGCTGGACGAACTGGTCGAGGCGAATCTCGTGGAGGACGTCGGAACGGACAGCTGGCGCTTCCACGATCTCGTACGGATCCACGCGCACGACCGTGCCCGCGCGGACGACACGGCCGCGTCCTGCGAGGAGGCACTCCGACGATTCTGCGACTGGTGTCTGCACACGGCGACGGCGGCTCAGGAACGGCTCACACCCGTGCAGTTCACCCTTCCCAGGACCTATCTCCACGCACCCGCCCTGCCACTGCCGTTCGCCGACGACGTCGAGGCGCTCGGCTGGCTCGACTCCCATCGCACCCAACTGCTGGGCGCGGTAAGGGCAGCGGCGGACAACGGCTGGTACGACACGAGTTGGATGACGGTCGACGCCATGTGGCCGCTCTTCTTACGACTCCGCCACTACGCCGACTGGATCGAGGCCCACGAGATCGGCCTGGAGGCTGCCCGACGGGCCGGGAACAGGGCCGCCGAGCGCCAGATGCTCAACTCGGGGGCCATCGGCCTGGGCGCCGCCCGCCGTACGGAGGAGGCCACCGCCTGGTACGAGGCGTCACTCCGGGCGGCCCGTGAGGCCGGCGACGTACGGGACGAGGGCCAGGCGCTGCTCGGCCTCGGCGCGTGCCATCGCGAGGCCGGACGGCCCGACGACGCCACCACCTACCTGAACCGCGCGATCGCCGTGTGGGAGGGGTGCGGTTACCCACGAGGCGCGGCGCTGGCCCGTACCACTCTCGGGGAGATCGCGCTGGCGGCGGGCGCGCCGGACAGGGCGGTCGACTGCTTCACCCGTGCCCATGCCGCGATGGTGGCGGTGAACGACCCGCACGACGCCGCGCGTGCTCTCGCGTTCCTGGGGCGCGCCGGGGTGCGAGCGGGGGCGTACGAGGAGGGGGTGGCCCGGATGAGCGAGGCGCTGGCGGTCTTCACCGGGTCCGGGGCGGCCTTCTGGCAGGCGCGCACCCTGGAGATGCTGAGCGAGAGCGCGGCGGAGTACGGGAACGCGGAGGCCGCGACGGAGTTCCGTACCCGGGCCCTCGCCCTGTTCGAGGCGACCAGCCCCGCCGACGCGCGGCGGCTCGCCGAGGCACCGGGGGCCGGGCCGTGAGCGTCGGCTCGGCCCCCTTGTCCCTAGGCCGTGTGGTGCTCAGCCGGACGACGCCGTGCGGGCGTACGGCCATTCGCGCAGTGAGCGGCCCGCCGCCAGCCAGGCGTGCAGGTACGACGGCAGCAACGCGCGGTGCCCGGCGGCCGGGCACTGAGGGCACATCACACGGCGCGAATACTTCGGGTCCTCCGGATCCGGCCCGTACGGCACGAGGATCACGGTCCGGTCGGGACGGCCGGCCACCGCCCAGCCGCCCGCACCGCCTCCCGTCCCGACCAGCGGCACCGCCGCGATGCCGCAGGCCGGATGGGTGGCGGTGAGGTCCGCCAACCGGCGCAGTGCGTCCTCGACCGGGTGGGCCCGGCTGCCCTGGAGCACGTCCGCGCAGTCCAGCAGGCGGCCGTCGCGGCAGACGTCCACGTCCACGACGAAGTGCTCGTCGATGACGGCTGACGCACGCCGGCCGCTGCCACCGGTCATGGTGCCGGGGCGCACGCGTGCGCGCGGCCCTTCGGGAAAGGGGCCCGCCTCGACCACGACGAAGCGCGTCATGCCGACACCTCCCCGCGCCCGGAAGCCGCCCAGGCGGTCAGCGGGAGCGGGGGCGGTACCGGCAGCGGGACGGTCACCGGTTCGTGCGCCGGCTGGCCCAGCCTCAGCAGTTGATACATCAGCCTGCGCATGTTCCGGTTGAACCGGCCGGGCTCGGACGTGATGCGCGACGCGATCGCCGCGTACTCCTCGGCCCGGTACTCCCGTGCGGCGTAGTCGAGTTGGTCCACCAGCGGGTGAGTGGGGGACAGCGTCGGCGCGTGGGCGGCGAGGGCCGCGGCGGGCGACGACGGATTGATCTCCTGCTCGGGCGAGGCGGCCAGCAGCAGCGGAGCCCCGGTGAGGGTCCCGTACAGAGTGACCGAGCCGTGATCACCGATGATCCGGTCCGCGGCGATCAGGACACTGCGCCAGTCCGCCTCCGGTGGCACGATCCCGATGCCCAGTTGTCCGCACCGGGCCAGCCACGACCTGACCTGATAGGCGCCGTGGCCCGCCCACACGTTGGGGTGGACGAGCAGGGCCGTACGGTAGCGCGCCGCCGGGAGTTCGCTGATCAGTCGCGGCAGAAGCGCGTCGAACCGGCCGAAGGACGACTGCGCGCCCCAGGTGGAGACCGCGACCACCAGTTTCTGTCCCTCGGCGAGCCCGAGGGCCGCGCGGTACGCGGCACGCAGCGGGAGACTGGCGGTGATCCGGTCGTGCACGGGGTCGCCGGTCACATGGGCCAATGGGAGCAACTCCGCGCATTCACGGGCCAGTTCGCTCAGCTCGGCGTGGTGCGGCAGGACGACGGCCGCCGGCGCCCGGCCACCGGGCAGGAGATCCTGCCTGCGCAGCCCGGCGACGCCCGCGTTCGCTCCCCCGGTCACGCGCTTCAGATAGTTGGCCCCGTGCGGCAGCGTGATGAGCGGGGCGTCGATGTACTGCACACCGCGCGGCCCCGCGGCGAGCGCGAGATCGAAGGTCATGCGCGTCGCCTGCTCCCACGGGAGCACGACACTGCCCAGCCGGGTGAGAAAGGCGGGCACGTCCCCGCCGAAGGCGTGCGGCGGGGCTGTGAAGACCACTTGGAGCCGGAAGTCGGCTTCGAGCAGCGACAGGACGTCGAGCAGCCGTTTCCCGTAAGTCACGGTGTGGATCACCGCGAGTACCTTCTTGCGCCCGACGAGGGTCAGCCACTGCCGTGACTCGCCCGTGTTCGCCGCGACGGTTCCGGCCTCGACGGTGGATGCCTCGACGGCCCCCGTTTCCGCGGTGCCCGTCCCGGTGGTGCTCATATCAAGCGTGCTGGCTTCGGTCGTGCTCAACGCCGGCATGGCGTCCCCCTGTTGACTTCTCTTCCGAGTGCCGTGAACTTCCTTCTGCCGACGGGATGCCCGGCAGGGGGGACTGAAGACTTGAAGGACCCTTGCGAGAACCTTGCCGGGTGACCGGCTACGAAGATGTCCTCGGCCGACCACCGCACCGCTGGTACGCCCGTCGCCGCGACGTCCGACCCGCCCCCTACCGGCCCAGGTCGTGCAGGATCTCGCGGGCAGCGCGGGCCCCGGAGGCCAGAGCGCCCTGGACCGAACCGGTCGTCCGGTGGTCACCGCACACGTAGCGGCCCGCACCGGCGCGGGAGGTCCGGGTGAGTGGCTGGGGAGGGGGCATCGCGGGCAGCGCCTCGTGGACGGTGCGTACCGTCAGCAGGCCCCAGCCCCCGGTGTCCGTCCCGTACGCCTCCGAGAGCGCGTCCCGCAGGGTCCGCTCCCCGCCCTCCGTGTCCTCGCCGAGGACGGAGGTGGCGACGAGCGAGGAGCCGGCCGGCGCGTAGCCGGGCACCACCTCGCTCAGGACGCAGCTGTTGAGGAAGCGCAGACGGCTGTCGGTGAGCAGTGTCGGTTCGGTCAGCGGGGATTTCGGCGCGGTGTGGAAGTAGGTGGTGACGACCCGGTAGGGCGGCATGTCGAGATCCGGGAGCAGCTTCGACGCGGGCCCCGGCCCGGTCGCGACGACCACGACGTCCGCCGCCTTCTCGGTGCCGTCGGCCAGCAGCACGCCGTCGTCGGTGAGCCGGTCGACCGGGGAGCCGAACCGTACGGTGTCGGCGGGCAGCGCGTCGGCCAGCTGCCTCGGGACCTCGCCGATTCCGTCCGACGGCAGACAGAGCGTGCCGCGCAGCATGCTGCGCCAGACCAGATGGAAGACGCGGCCGGAGGTCTCCAGGTCGTCTTCGAGGAACACGCCCGACAGGAACGGCCGGAAGAACAGTTCGGTGAACTCCTCGGAGATCCCGGCCGCCGCGAGGACGGTGCGCGTGGTGTGGTCCTCGGCGCGCTTCAGTGGGCCCACGGGCCCGAGCATGTCGCGGCCGGACAGTACGGCGAGCGCGAGCAGGTCACGCGGCCGGGCCGGGCCGGCGCCGAGCAGGGCGGGGACGGTGCGGGGCGCTCGCGTGGGGTCGGCGAGCGGGAACCGGCCGCGGTCGGTGTGGACGAGAACGCCCGGGGTGAAGGGGCGCAGCCGCAGGTCGCGCAGGGCCAGACGGCGTTTCACCTGCGGGTAGGAGGTGTTGAAGACCTGGAAGCCCCGGTCGATGACATGGCCGTCGACCCGGTCGGAGCGCATGCGCCCGCCGACGCCGTCGGACGCCTCCAGTACGCCGACGTCCAGACCGGCCGCGCGCAGATCGTGTGCGCAGGCCAGACCGGAGAGGCCGGCTCCGATCACCAGGATCTCGGGGGCGCCGGGGGATGCGGGCATGGGAGGACCGTCCTTCGCGTCGGGGCCGCGCGGCCGGTGTGCCGGGCGGTGTCGCACGTGTCACGTGTCATCGGCTTCCGGGCCGGTGAGCATGAGCGCGGTCCGCTCGATGCCGTAGAGCGCGGCCAGCGTGACGACCGCCTCGCGCAGTCCGTGGACGCGCCGCAGGCCCGGCAGCGGGGGTCCGGCCCATCCCGGCCCGGCGAGCACGACCTCGGGGCTGTGGCGCGCCCCCTTCACACCCCAGCTGCCGGCGGCGATGTGCTGTGCCAGCGGGCGGCTCGCGGTCGAGCGGGACTGGGACCAGAGCACCACAGCGCGGGGGCCGATGCGCCGGGCGGCCGAGTCGAGCGCGGGCACCGGTACGGCGGCGCCGAACATCCGTGTGGGCAGGCCGAGTCCGGCCAGCGCGGCGGTCAGCGCCTCGATGGGGAGTGTGTGCTGCTCGGCCGGGACGCAGGCGAGCATCACCGGCCCGGCGTCGGTCCGCAGGAGCGGGGCGGCCGGTACGCGGCGCAGGGCGGATGAGATGTGCCAGGACAGCAGATGTTCGACCTCGACGTACTTGTCACCGGCGGACGCCCATCTGCGGCCCACCGCGTGCAGGGTCGGCATGATCACGTGCTCCCAGGCGCCTACCAGGCCGTACTCGCCGATGAACGCGGCGAGCAGTTCCTCCATGACGGGGGCGTCCAGGCGGACGGCGGCGCGGGACAGGCCGCGGCACTCCTGCCGGACGTCGCCGAGCGTCAGCGCGGCGGCCTCCTCACGTCCCCGCCGCCGAGGGGCGGGGCCCGGGTTCCAGGTCAGGGGCGGGGGCGGTACCAGGGGCGGCGGCGCGGGCCGGTCACGGACCGCGCGGGCGGCCTCCGCGGGCGGCACCCCGGCGGCGGTCAGCCGGCACATCTCCTCCAGCATCGCCACGTCACCGGGGGTCCAGCGGCGGTGCCGTCCGTCCTGGCGTGCGGCGGGCCCGAGACCGTAGCGCCGGTCCCAGGAGCGCAGCGTGGTCGGCGAGACGCCGAGTCTGCGGGCCACGGCGCCGGTGGAGAGACCGACGGTGACCGGCGCCTCGGGCGAGGCGGACATGTTCTGGTTCCCTAATTCGACCTCGTGCATCGACTCGCTCACTTGATCACTGTACGAGCGGAAGCGGCCCTGCCTGCGGAGGAGCGACGGCCGCACGAGCAACCTTGGTGAAAACGACGCGTCCGGGACAAAATGCATCGCTTGTGCGTCGTCTGGCGTTTCCAGCCGACGCAGAAGCGACGCGGCACCCGGAAACGGACGGTCCGCGACCCGCCCCGGTGACGCCCGGAAAGACGCCCGCGGCCCAGTGCCGCGAAGGGGGAGAGCCGCAGACCGGACGGTACGGTGCCCGCGCGGGCACCGCCGTCACGAAATGCCCGTTTCGCCGGACCGTGCGAACGTGAGGGATGTCGTTCGACCGGACGGCAGAAGCTGGACAGGGCCGGACGGTGACCCCGCCGGGCCCGGTGTTCCCGCTCTCCCCCGCAGGAGGAGCCCCCATGAACGTCTCCCGCAACTCCCCCAGTCCTCGTCCCTCGCGCGGCTCCCGCGCGCGCCGCGTGGCGGTGGCGGCCTGTGCCGCCGCGGTGCTGCCCGTGTCCATGGGCGTGCTGGCACCGCAGGCTTTCGCGAGCACCACGGCGACGGATCCGTTCGGCCCCGAGTGTTCGTCGCTACCCCAGAGCGGGGCGGGCAGCGCCGCGGCCATGGCCTCGGAGCCGGTGGCGACCGCCGCGTCCCAGAACCCCGAACTGTCCGCGCTGACAGCGGCGTTGCGACAGGCCGGACTGGTGGACACGCTCAACAACGCGAAGAACGTGACGGTGTTCGCACCGACCAACGCCGCGTTCGAGAAGATCCCGAAGGCGGACCTGGACGCGCTGCTCGCCGACAAGGCGCAGCTGAAGAAGGTCCTGACGTACCACGTGGTCGGCGAGAAGATCAGCAAGTCGCAGCTCTCGAACGGCACGTTCAACACGCTGGAGGGCAGCACGCTGTCGACGTCGGGCTCGGGCTCGACGTTCAAGGTCAACGACACGGCGAACATCGTGTGCGGCGGCATCACGACGTCCAACGCCACGGTGAACCTCATCGACACGGTCCTGATGCCGAAGTAAGGGACCCGGCCTCCGGCCCCGGCCCCGCCCTCCCCGCCGTACGGGAGGGCGGGGCCCGGCGCTGCCGGGCCCCGGGCCGGCCGGTGGTGGCGGGCGGCCGTCAGGCCGACGGCCCAGAACCGGGGCGGGGCCGGCCCAGGGCGCGGGCGCACCAGCCGATGACGACGGCGTTGACCAGGGCGCCCAGGGCGATCGGCAGGATGATCATGGACCAGTGGTCGGGCAGCACGACCAGGACCAGGCTGACCGGCAGGGTGGCGACCACCGGCACCACTCCGGCGAAGGACGCGTCCGGGTTGTCGCCCAGGCTGACCACGACGGCCCAGCCGGTGATCAGCGCGATCGCCGCGAGGTAGACACGGGCGAAGACGCTGCTGAGCGCGTGGCGCAGGGTACGTACGGCGCGGTGGGAGGGTCCGGTGGTGGTGCTGTCGGTGGTCATGTCGGTGGTCTCCCGGTGTGATGCGGTGGTCGTGGGATCGGTGGTCATGGGGTCGGTGGCCCTTTCGGTCGTTCGGGGTGGTCGGCGCGGGGCGGCGCGGTCGGCGCGGCCCCTGGGCGGTCGGTGGCGCGGAGGCTCAGCCGTGGCCGCCCGGCGGGGACGCGCGGACCAGGCCCAGGTCGTACGCGAGGATCGTCGCCTGGAGCCGGTCGCGTACCTCCAGCTTGCGGAGCAGCGCGTTCACATGGGACTTGACGGTGCCGACGGTGATGGCGAGCTCGGCGGCGATCTCCGCGTTGTTCAGTCCCGACGCGACGAGGGTGAGGACGAAGCGCTCCCGTTCGGTCAGCCGGTCCAGGCTCCCCCGTACGGCCGCCGGTCCGGCCGGCACGCCCGCCGCGTAGTGGCCGATGAGCCGGCGGGCCGCGGACGGGGCGAGGACGCTCTCCCCCGCGGCCACCACCCTGATGCCGTGCAGCAGTTCGGACGCCCGCACGTCCTTGAGCAGGAAGCCGGACGCGCCCGCGCGCAGCGCCTCGAAGACATAGGCGTCGAGGTCGAAGGTGGTCAGTACGAGGACACGGGGCGGGCTCTCCCGCCCGGTCAGGATGCGGGTGGCGGCGATGCCGTCGAGGCCCGGCATCCGTACGTCCATCACGATCACGTCCGGCGCGAGCCGCTCGGCGAGGCTCACCGCCGTGGCGCCGTCGCCGGCCTCACCGACGACGGTCATGTCGTCCTCGGCGTCGATGACGGCGGCGAAGCCCGCCCGGACGACCACCTGGTCGTCGACGACCAGCACGGTCAGGCTCATCGGGACTCCTCGCGGGTCGTGGCACCGTCGCCGCCGCTGCCGTCGTCGCCGTCGCCGGGGACGGCGTTCCAGGGCAGACGCAGCAGGACGGTGCCCGGCTGTTCCGTGGTGAGCGTGCCGCCGAGCGCGCCGGCCCGGGTCACCAGCCGCTCGCGCGCCGTCCGGCCGGTGGCGCCGGACACCCCGGTGGCGGTCAGGGTCAGATCGCGGTCCGTGGCGTCGAGCACGAGCAGGGCGGGCTCGTCGCCACCGGCCCGGAGGATGGTCTCGGCGGCGCGGTAGGCGGCGATGTCCACCTCCGGCGGCAGCCGGTCCGGCACCCGTTCGGTGAACCGTACGTCCACCTCGCGGCCGGTGGCCCGGCACTGGCTGACGAGCAGGTCGAGGGCCTGGAGCGTGGGCTGCGGCCGGAGTTCGGTGGTGGGTTCGGAGGTGTGGACGCTTTCGAGCAGGGCGCGCATGGCGGTCAGGGCCTCGCGGGCGCGTTCCGACGTCTCCGCGAGCCGTCCCGCTTCCGCCTCCCGGACCACTTCGGCCGTGCGGGCCAGCACCGTGGTCTCCAGCCCGTCGGTGATACGGCGGCGTTCGGCCCACGCGTCCCGTACGGCCTCCTCCACCAGGGTCGCGAGCCGGTCGCGGTGCAGCGCGCGGGCGGTCCGGCGGCGCCTGCCGTAACGGGTGCCCCACGACCGGGCGGCGAGCACCGGCACGGTCATGGCGAGCGCGACGAGGGGGAACACCCAGGCGGGTGTCGCGGCGTCGCGGGAGAGTACGGCGGCGGTCGCCGCGGCCGTGTGCACGACGGCGGCGGCCACCGGCGGGAACCAACTCCGCGCCGCCACCGACCCGTTGACGCCGCCCGCCGACAGGGCGATCGCCACGCACGTGGCGATCGCGCTCAGCGCGGGCGGCAGCAGCGCCGGCCCCGCGTACTCGCCCACCTCCATCGCCGCCGGCCAGAGTCCGGCCAGGACCAGCAGCACGCCCAGCGCGGTCCGTGGCGCCTGCCGCTGCCACAGCAGCGTGAGCACCTGCGCGGTGGCGAGCAGCGCGAAGAGCGCGCCGGCCGAGACGCCGGGCCCGCTGGGGGTCTCCCCGACCCGGACCAGGAAGAACGGCAGGAACGGCTGGAAGCACAGCCCCGCCGCGGCGACGAACTGGGCGATCCGGAACTCGCGCGGCACGGCCGCGGCGCGCGCCGCCCGGTTCCGCCCCGGCAGGACCGCCCGCACCTCCCACCCGCCGTCCGGCGTCGGCCCGCTGGTGAGGGTGCCGCCCGCCTCGCGAGCCCGGCCGCGCAGTGAGTTCTGGCCGCGCCCACCACCAAGTCCCCTGACGGGGACGTCGGTTCGCGGTCCGGCGGATCCGCCGGCGGCGCCCGTGCCCGGCGCCGGCGGTGGCGCGTTGCGCACCACGACGTCCGTGTGCGTGTCGTCGTGGACGCACCGCACCGTGGTGGGCGCGCCGGAGGCGTGGCGGACCGCATTGGTCAGTGCCTCGCGGACGATGCCGTACACGGCGTCGCCGACGGCACCGTCCGGCAGTGCCCCGGTCTCACAGGTCACGGGCAGCCCGAGGGCCTGGAAGCCGGCGACGAGTTCACGCAGCCGCTCCTGGGCGGGCAGGTCGCCCGGCGAGGGTGCCGGGGCCCGTACGGCGCTCAGCGCCCGGGTCACCTCGCGGCCGGTCTCGGCGGCGAACTCCACCGCCTTCTCCGCCAGTTCGGGCCGTCGCTCCCGAAGCCCCAGCGCCGCCTCGACCGTCACGACCACCGCCGTGAGGTGATGGGCGCTGACGTCGTGCAACTCCCGCTCCATCCGGCGCTGTTCGGCCGCCGGGAGACGGTGCCGCTCACTGCGCGCCCGGTCGAGCCGCCGCTCGGCGGCGCTCCGCTCGGCCCGCCGGCGCCGCGCGAGCAGTCCCGTTCCGGTGGCCGTCCCGTAGAGCAGCGCGGTGAGGACGAGGTCGAGGCCCTGGCCGCCGTACAGCCCGTGCAGGCTGATGCCGTAGGTGAGTTGCCAGACCGTGAGCGTGGCCACGCACAGCAGTGCGGTGGTGGTGTCCCGTTCGGTGGCCACCGTGAACAGCGCCAGCGCGACTCCCACCGTGCCGAGCACCGCCACGGCGCCCGAGGGCAGGGGTCCCGCGCCGATGGCGCAGACCACGACGACGAGGCCGAGGACGGGCACGGGACGGGTGCGCCGGGCGGCGAGCGCGACGGCCACCAGGCCACCCGCCAGCGCGACGGCGAGGAGGTCCGCGGCATCCGGGGCGACGCCACGCGCCAGCGCGTGTCCCGGCCACACCGCGGCCTGGACACCGAGCAGCAGGACCGGGAGAAACCGGTCGTCAGTTCGTTGCATGATGTGCCCCACGCTACGGTCCCGCGTGCGGCGCGGACATCAGCCCACCGGGCGATCGTGGTCTCTGTCCGGAGATAGAGAGGCACCCGCCGGCGTCCCCCCACGCACCTGCCCGCCACCGCCCGCGAAGCCCGTCACCGCGACACGTCCGGGGCCCGTCCGGGGCCCGTCCGGGGTGTGGGTCAAGGTGTCGACGGCTTCGGCCGGAGCAGGGCAGACGGGCGAGGCCGCGCCGTCTCCCGACCTCCACGGATCGCGGTCGGCGGCCCGGTCACTCCGACGTCGCCTGCACCCGCCCCGACTTCACCGCGGCCACGAGCGCGGCGTGGTCGCGCTCGTTCCGGTCGGCGTACGCCTCCGCGAACTCGGTCAGCGCGTTGTCGAACGCGGGACCGCCGCCCAGATACGCGGCGATGGCGATCCGGTCCCCGGAGCGGGCGTGCGCGCGGGCGAGGGTCGCACCGCACATCTCGCCGAACAACCGCATCCCGTCGGGCACCATCTCCTGTGGCGACAGGATGCCCTTCCAGTCGTGCAACTGGCGCACATAGAAGTCCCGTTGACGTCCGTCCTGCCCCCGCACCCGGTCCCAGCCCAGGAACACGTCGCCCACCGCCTGCATGAGCCGCTGCCCGGCGACGACGCGCTGCCCCTGGTTGCGGTACTCGCTCCGGCCCGCGTGCGCGGCGAGTACGGAGCGGTCCGCCTCCTTCGCCTGGAGGATCAGCGGATCGGTGTCGTCCTTGCCGAGCAGGAGCAGGATCCAGCAGCGCGTCCCCACACTGCCCACGCCGACCACCTTGCGGGCGATGTCGACCACCCGGTACTGCCGGAGCAGATGTCTGCGCTCGGTGGACAGGCTCCTGCCGTACCGCTCGACCAGCTCGTGGAGTTCGGTGACGAACGTGTCGCGCCGCACGCCGCGCAGCAGGTCGTCGACCGGCACGACCAGCGGCGGATCGGGGGCGAACCGGCGCTCCCCGTCCCGTACGCGCGTCAGTTTCTCGAACGCCTGGAGGCTGTCGCGGCGGCGCGCCTTGGCCATCGTCGCCGAGAGCCTCTTGCGGCCCTTCGCCCGGAGCTGCCGGTCGGCCAGCGGCTGGAGTTCCGCCATGTCGGCGCGGGTGTACCAGACGTCGAGGTTGCCCATCCCGGCGAAGGAGCGCATGCGCTCGCGGTACGACCGCACGGCAGTGCCCACGATCATCGCCCTGTCCGCGGCGGAGAACCCGTTCTCCCGCCCGGCGATCACCAGGCTCGTGGCCAGCCGTTTGACGTCCCACTCCCACGGTCCCGGCAGCGTCTCGTCGAAGTCGTTGATGTCGAACACCAGCCGCCGTTCGGGCGAACCGAGCAGCCGGAAGTTCATCAGATGCGCGTCCCCGCAGAGCTGTGCGGTGAGGCCCGTGTCGGGGGTGCCCGCCAGGTCACCCGCCATGATCGCGGCTGCGCCCCGGTAGAAGCGGAAGGGCGACTCCGTCATCCGGCCGTACCGGATGGGCACCAGCTCCGGCACCCGCGCCCGCGACTGCGCCTCGACGACCGACACCGGATCGGGCCGGTCGGGGCCGGGCTCGAAGCGCGCGTGGCTCTTCCTCGGCGCGCTCTTGCGCGCGGCCCGGCCCTGCTCCGCGCGCTCGCGGGGGGACAGGTACGGGGCCTGCCGCCGCACGGCCGTCCCGGGGTTCCGGCCTCGCCTGCTCATCGCTGCGCCTCCGCTCGAAGGGCCCGCCCCGCCCCTCCACTATCCGGTGGCCACCGGATGGCCGCACGTCGGCGGGTGCGGGGCGCGCGGTCAGCGGCGGCGGACCGCCGCCAGCAGGGCCGGTGAGTGGTAGCCCGTCGACGTACCCGCGTGCCAGGACACCAGGTCAGGTGCCTCCGGGCGGGCGCCGCCCAGGGCGTACAGAGTGACCAGACCCAGGGCGCCGATCACGGTGATCCCCAGTGTGATCCCCACCGCCTGGTGGAAACCGTCGGCGAGCCCCTGGACGAGCGCGAAGTGCAGCAGGACCGGACCGATCAGGAAGGCCGCCTCCGAACGGAGCAGTTCCACCAGGGCGAAGGTGGGGCCGATCTGCGCGGCGGGGACGGAGAAGCCCGCAAGGAAGAGCCCCGGCGTGACACCCGCGCCGGCGCCGAAGCCGAGGAAGAACGAGGCGACGGGGACGGTCACCGAAGCGCTCGACGTGGAGGTGGCCAGCAGGACGGACGCGCCGACGGCCACGCTGACGGTACCGCACAGGGCCAGATACGGCGTCCAGCGGGTCGACATCAGCCGGCGGAACAGCAGCGCCGCGATGAGCACACCGAGGATCTGGGGGGTGACGAGTGCCCCGATCCGCAGCGGGGAGAAGCCGGCCGTCCTGGTCAGATAGACCTCGATCAGCTCCAGAAGGGTGGTGAAGCACGCCCCGACGAGCATCGCGTTGAGCGTGCCGACGACCGGCAGGGTGTTGCTGATGGGCCGCACCGGCATCAGCGGCTTGGCCTTGCGGTACTGACCGCCCACCAGAAGGACCCCGCAGACCAGCCCCACGAGGACCGGCACGTGGAACTCGGGGTCGCCGAAGCCGCCGCGCGTCAGCCACGAGACACCGAAGAACGGCAGTGCCGTGGTGGCGAGGGCGAGCGGGATCGCGGTCCAGTCGAACCTGGCCCTGCGGTCCGGTGGATCATTGCCCTCGAAGGTGAGGGAGCCGATGAACAGGCCCACCAGCGCGAGGGTGCCGACGCCCGCGAACAGCGGCCGCCAGCCCCCGAGCGAGCCGACGAGCCCGCCGACGAGGGGGCCGAAGGCCACCATCCCGAACAGCCCGAGACTGACCACGGCGGCGGTCGTCCGGAGTCTGGCAATGGGATGGCCCACGATCAGCGGCGGCAGCGCGGCGACCAGCAGCATGCCGGTGAACAGCCCCTGGAGCACCAGCCCGGCGGCGAACATCCCGATGTTCTGCGCGCTGAGCGCCAGCACCGAGCTCAGCACGAAACCGCACTCGCAGATGAGGTAGATCCGCCGCCGCGCGAACCGCTGGACGAGGTCGGCGGCGGCGACGGCACCGAAGGCGTACGCCGCGTTCGACATGCCGCTGCTGAGCTGGAGCTCGTACTCCGTGGCACCGATGTCTCCCATGATCTGCGGCTGCGCCAGGGAGGTGGCGGTGGTGAGGATCAGATAGGGGCTCAGCGCGAGCAGCGCGAGGGCGACGGCCGCCGGGTAGTTGCCGGCCAGCGGAAGCCGGCCGAACAGTCGGGTCGAAGGTGGGCTGAAGCGCAAGAACGCCTCCGTGGCCGGCGTGGGGGGAGCAACGGGAACGGCCGCCGGCAGGGCTCGGACCAGGGAGAACAAGGGGCCGGGGGGGAAGCCCGGCGGGCACGGCCGGCGAACCGGCTCAGCGTACGGTCGCGGGCCCCCCGCCCAGCCCTGACACGCCCGCCCCGTCCCCGCGCTCCCCGGCCCGGCCGTGTCCGCGGCCGGCCGGGCCGTCACTCACCCCGTCCGCCCGCGCCGCTTCCCCCTCGCCGCCGTCCCCGCTACCCGGAGCGCTCCGTGATGGTGATCTTCCCGTTCCTGATGGTGGCCAGGCGGGTCGCCCGGCGGGCGATCGCGCTGTCGTGGGTGACCATCACGAAGGTGAGCCCGTGCTCCTTCCAGAGCCCTTCGAGCAGGTCCATGATCTCGTCGCGCATGGACTCGTCGAGATTGCCGGTCGGTTCGTCCGCCAGCAGCACCTTCGGCCGCTTGACCAGCGCCCGCGCGATGGCGACGCGCTGCTGCTGGCCGCCGGACATCTCGGAGGGCACGTGGTTGAGCCGCTCCCCCAGTCCGACGGAGCGCAGCGCCCGCGCCGCGCGTTCGCGGCGTTCCCCGGCCTTGGTGCCGAGCGGTACGAGCGCCGTCTCGACGTTTTCCTGGGCGGACAGGGTGGGGACGAGGTTGAAGCTCTGGAAGACGAAGCCGATGGACCGGCCGCGCACGGCGGTGAGTTTGGCCTCGCCGAGCCGGCCGAGGTCGGTGCCGTCGAGCTTCACGCTGCCCGCGGTGGGCCGGTCGAGGCCGCCGAGCATCTGGAGGAGCGTGGACTTGCCGCCGCCGGTGGGGCCCTTGATGACGAGCCGGTCGCCCTCGCCGATGGTCAGATCGACCCCGGCGAGCGCGTGGACGGTGTCCTTGCCCCTGCGGTACTGCTTGGTGACGCCGCTGAGTTCGTACATGGTGCGACTCCTGCGCTGCTGCGGTGGGTTGAGGGTGTACGGGACCGTCCGGCGGCTACTCGACGCGGCGCAGCGCGTCGGCCGGCCGGAGGCGGGAGGCGCGCCAGCCGCCGAAGGCGCCGGCGATCAGTCCGCCCGCCACCGCGAGACCGACCGCCAGGGCGATCGTCGAGACGGAGACGGGCGCGGTCAGTGCGATCTCGATGGCCCTGTCGGCGCCCTGCCCGCCGGGCCCGCCCGCCCGGACGAGACCGCCGGCCGGGCCGCCGCCGGGGCCGCCGGCCGCGGCACCGAGCTGGGCGGTCAGGGAGGGGCTGAGGGCGGTCAGCGCGTAGGCACCGGCCACACCGACGGCGATACCGAGCGCGCCGCCGACCAGGCCGTTGACCATCGCCTCGCCGACGACCTGCCGGGTGACGCGCCCGCTCCTCCAGCCGAGGGCCTTGAGGGTGCCGAACTCCTGTACGCGGCGGCCGACGGCCGACATGGTGAGCAGCCCGGCGACGGCGAACGCGGCGACGAGCACGGCGACGGACAGCCACTTGCCGACACTGGTCGCGAGGTCGGACGCCGTGGAGAGGGAGCCCGAGACGGTGTCCGCGAGATCGGCGGAGGTGGTGACGGTGGTGCCCGGGACGTTCTTCTGGATGTCCGACTTGACGGCGCCGATCTGCTGGGAGTCGTCGGCCTGCACGTAGACCGTGGTGACCTTGTCCTCGGAGCCGGACAGGGTCTGCGCCCGCTTCAGGGGGATGTACAGATTGGCCGCGGCGTCGCCGCTGTCGGCGGTCGCCATGCCGACGATCTCGAACTTCGTTCCCTTGATGGTGACTTCGCTGCCGACCCGGTACTTCTTCTCCTTCGCGTAGGCGGCGTCGGCGACGGCCACCTCGGCGTCGTTCTCGTCCGTCCTGAACGTGCGGCCGTCGGTGATCTCGGACGAGGTCAGCGGGCCGAGGTCCTGATGGGCGGTGTCGGTGCCGTATACCGTGTAGGAGTTGACGGCGAAGTCGGCTCCTCCGCCGCGCACCTCACCCTGCGGACCGCCGATGCCACCGCCTCCGCCGCTTCCTCCGCCGCCGTTCGCGCCGCCCTCGCCCGGCTTGAACTCGCCACGCCTGAACTCCCCGTCGACCTTGACGACCGAGAGGCTGAGGCCGCCCACCGCGTTGGCCACGCCGGACTGGCCGGCGACCTTGCCGACGGTGCTGGACGCGAGGGTCTCGAAGCCCTGCGGCATGACGATGTCGTTGCTCTGCTCCTCGTCGCCTTCCTGCGCGTCGAACTTGAAGCGGGGCCCCGTCCGGCCGCCCTCCGAGGCGGGCGGCGCGGCCTTGGTGACGGTCATGTCCGTGCCGAGTCCGTACAGCGACTCCAGGACCTTTCCCTGGGCGTCCCGCATGCCCGATGAGACGGAGGTGACGACGATGACCAGCGCGATACCGAGGGCGAGCCCGGAGGCCACGACGAGCGCGGCCTTCCGGCGGCGGCGCAGTTCGCGCCGGAGGTAGGTGAAGAACATGGCGTGAAGCTATGCAGGGCGCGTGATGGGAGCATATGAGCGGCGTAAGAGAAGGATGAGAAGCCATGGGCGCGTGCGGGACAGCGGCGCGGGCAGGCAGCTCAGTCAGGCAGCACCCGCCAGGAACGCAGGCACCGCGAGCACCACCGGCACCGCGAGCAGCGCCGGGACCACGAGCACGCCAGGACCACGAGCACCGCCAGGACCGCGAGAGGGAGAGTCACGGATGTCGCGCTACCACGAGATCAAGCACCGGGTCGTCACCACCTTCCAGCGCCGGGTCGCCAATCCGCTCTCCTCACGGATGCCGTGGCAGACCCTTCTGGAGACCACGGGGCGCACGTCCGGACTGCCCCGGCGGACCCCGGTCGGCGGGAGCAGGGTCGGCGAGCAGTTCTGGCTGGTGTCGGAGTACGGCGACAAGTCGCAGTACGTACGCAACATCCTGGCCGACCCGAGGGTCCGTGTCCGTATCAAGGGCACCTGGCACACCGGGACCGCCCGTCCGGTGCCGGAGGACGATCCCCGCGCACGGCTCAGGAAGCTGCCGGCCGGGAACAGCGCGGTGGTCCGGCTGATGGGCACGAACCTGCTGACGGTGCGCGTCGATCTGGACGGCTGACGGACCCGGCCCGGACGGACGGGCCGGGTCCGTCAGGCCGGGGGCCGTCAGACCCGGGCCGTCAGACCGGGGCCTCGCCTCCGGTGTCCGGGAACGAGTGGTGCTCGTGCGCCACCACCCAGCGCCCCCGCTCCTTGCGCAGCCCGATCGGCGTGCTTCCTTTCCCCGGGACCTGGCGGACAGACCTCAAGGGAGCACCACCTCGCCCTGGTTGAGGACGCGCGGGTGGAAGTATCCGGCCTGGATCTCCGCGTTGGAGTTGTTTCCCTGCAACTGCTCCGACCAGAGCATGAAGTACGACCAGCGCGTCTGGCTGTCGAGCAGCGCCGCGTCGGGCATCTTGCCCAGTTCGGCGAGGGCCATCGGTTTGTCGCCCGCGATGGCGCTCAGCTGCTGGTAGTCGGACTGGCTGGGGTGGTTCTTGTACCAGACGTCCAGGGAGACGACGTCGACGTAGGCGTCACCGGGGTAGTACGCACTCCAGTTCCCGGCCGGGTTGTCCTGCACGTTCCACACCCAGATCAGGTTGTCGAGCCCCTTGCCGGCGAGATGGTCGCGGGTGACGCGGTAGAGCCGGGCGCCGCCGTCGGAGCCGGGCCGGTTCCCCCACCAGTTCCAGGACTCGTTCATCTCGTGGAGCGGGCGGAACAGTACGGGGACGCCCGCGTCCTTGAGCTGTTGGAGGTAGGGGACGACCTCGTCGAGGCGGCGCTTCCACGCGGTGTTGAGCGCGGTGCCTTCGGTGACCGTCGCCTCGAACTCCTCCCTGGAGATGGTGGACTTGACGCCGCCCTCGAACTCGCACGAGCCGCCGACCGTGGGCGGGCAGACGTGCCAGGTGAGCGTGGTGAGCGAGCCGTTGGCCCATTCGGTCTTCGCCTGGTCGATGACGCGCTGCCGGTTGGCGACGTCCTCGGCGCGGAACATCAGATCGCCGCCCCAGAGTCCGGGGTACTGGCCGGTGATGTCCTTCACGAGCTGGGTGTAGCGGCCGGGAGCGGCGGCCGGTTCCTTGTTGTGCTGGCCGGAGACGACACGTGTACCGGTGATGGACGTCAGGTAGTCGAGCACCTCCTGCTTGGGGGTGGCGGGGAACGCCCCGGCGGGGGCGGGCGACGCGGTGAGGGACACGACGGCCGTGGTCAGCGCCGCCGTGGCGAGGGCGACCAGCCGGGAACGGGAACGCGTACGGGAGCGGGAAGGGGTACGGGGACGTGTACGGGGGCGGTTTCCGCGCATGGCGAAGCGAGCCTTCCTCTTCGGTGGGGGGTTGCGGGGGCGCGCTGTTCGGTGGAGGTGGGTGTTACGGGGGCGGTGGTGGGCCGGTCGAGCCGCGTGGGATCAGGGACGGGGTGGGGACCTGACGGCCGGTCACGCGCTCGCCGCCCAGGACGTCGTACATCGCCCTCGCCACCTCCGCGCCGAACGCGTGGATGTCGTGGCTCATCGCGGAGAGCGGGGGGTGCGTGAGCCGGCACAGCTGGGAGTCGTCCCAGGCCAGCAGGGACACGTCGGCGGGGACCCGGAGCCCCATCTCGGCGGCGACGGCGAGCCCGGCGACGGCCATCAGGTCGTTGTCGTACACGATCGCCGTGGGGCGGGCGGCGGAGGCGAGCAGCGAGCGGGTGGCGCGGGCGCCGTCGTCGCCGGAGTAGTCGGTGACGCGCCGACGCTCGTCGTTGAGGCCCAGTTCGGTCGTGGCGGCCCTGAACGCCTCGGTGCGCAGGGCGCTGTGGCCCAGCTCGGCCGGTCCTCCGACATGGGCGATGGAGCGGTGGCCGAGGGCCGCGAGATAGCGGACGGCCTCCGTGACGGCCGTACCGTCGTCCGTCCACAGGGCGGTGAACGGCCCGGTGAGCGAGGGGTGGCCGACGGCGATCACGGGCACGCCGAGCTCGGCGACGGCGCGGACGCGCGGGTCGTCGCGCTGGAGGTCGACCAGGACGGACCCGGCGATCCGGCCGGATCTCCACCAGTGCCGCTGGAGCCGGATCTCCTCGTCCACGTCCCGTACCAGGCGCAGCAGCAGGGCGCCGTCGCGCTCGGTGAGCACGCTGCCGATACCGGAGATGAAGTCCATGTAGAAGGGTTCCAGGCCGAGTTGGCGGGCCGGGCGGCGGATCGCGAGCCCCACGGTGCCCGTGCCGGCGCCGGCGCCGCGCGCACCTCGCGCGCGTGCCGAGCGGTTGGGCTCCCAGCCCATCACCTCGGCGGTCCGCAGGATGTGCGCCCGGGTGGTCTCGGAGACGCCCGGCTTGTTGTTGAAGGCGAGCGAGACGGCGGCCCGCGAGACACCGGCGCGGGCGGCGACGTCCCTGATGGTCAGCCGCTCTCCGGCGGCGCTCACACCGGCTCCACCATGAACAGCGCCGCGCGTACGGAGGCGGGCGCGCCGTCGCCGTCCCAGCCGCGTACGCGGATGGTGACGCTCTCGCCCGGCAGCAGCGTCAGCGGTCCCTGGTCGGCGACGGCGGTGGGCGCGAGCCGGTCGGCCTGGAGCAGCAGGTCGCGCAGGAGCGTACGGGCGGTGACGACGACGTCCACGGTGTCGGGTTCGCCGCTCTGGCGGACGGTCGCCACGTCGTAGCGCGGGGCGGGGAGGGCGAAGGAGTGGTCGCGTACGGGGAAGTGCAGCGCCCGCAGCTCCCCCGCGTCGGCGACCAGGAACTCCTTGCCGGACGCGGCGTCCGGCAGCAGGTCGCCGGGCACGGTGGCGAACGCGACCGCGCGTGCTCCGGCGCGCGCCGTCACGGTCGTCTCGGCCAGGGTCCGGCCGTCGGCGGTCATGCGGCGCAGCCGTACGGCGGCCTCCCACGGGGTGGGGGACTGGTTGTCGGCGACGACGGTGGGCCGGCCGTCGCGGGTCTGCACGGTGAGCAGCCGGTCCGCGTACAGCCGGCGCAGGGTGAACCAGAGCGGTTTGGGGCGTGCGTCGCCGTCGACGGCGGCCCAGGAGGTCACCGGCCAGCAGTCGTTGAGCTGCCAGAGCACGGTGCCCGCGCACACCGGCCAGTGGGAGCGCCAGTGTTCGATGCCGGTGGCGACGGCCCGTGCCTGGTTGAGCTGGGTGAGGTAGTGCCAGCGGTCGAAGTGCGTGGGACCGGCCGGGGGCGGCGCGAAGTGGTGGGCGAGGCCGCGCTCCAGTTTGCCGTTGCCGTCGTGCGCCTTCTGGTGGTGGAGCATGCCCGGTGAGGTGGGGTGAAGTTCCTCGCCGGGCAGCGCGCGGCGCAGGGTGGCGTGGGCGGGCGGGGCCTGCCAGCCGAATTCGGCGACGAAACGGGGGACGGTGTCGAGGTAGTCCGTGTAGTCGGTGCGGTTCCACACGTCCCAGGAGTGGGCGGTGCCGTGCGCGGGGTCGTTGGGGTGGTGGTCCCAGCCGCCGGACCAGGGGCTGCCCGCCCAGTAGGGCCGGGTGGGGTCCGTCTCGGCGACGACGCGGGGCAGCAGGCCCAGGTAGTAGCCCTCGCCCCAGGAGTCGCCGTGGAGCGCGGGCTCCCAGTCCCAGTCGCGGAACCCCCACAGGTTCTCGTTGTTGCCGTTCCACAGGACCAGGGAGGCGTGCGGCATGAGGCGGGTGACGTTGTCGCGGGCCTCGGCCTCGATCTCGGAGCGCAGCGGCTGCTCCTCGGGGTAGGCGGCGCAGGCGAAGAGGAAGTCCTGCCAGACCAGCAGGCCGAGTTCGTCGCAGATGTCGTAGAAGTCGTCGCTCTCGTAGATGCCGCCGCCCCAGACCCGTACGAGGTTGACGCCGGCGTCGGCGGCCTGGGTGAGGCGGTCGCGGTAGCGGTCGGGGCCGACACGGGAGGGGAAGACGTCGTCGGGGATCCAGTTGACGCCGCGGGCGAAGACCGGCTCCGCGTTGACGGCGAGGGTGAAGGCGGTGCCGTGCGCGTCGGCGCCGGTGTCGAGGGTGACGGTACGGAAGCCGATTCGGCGCTCCCACCGGTCGAGGACCGTGCCGCTCGCGTCGAGCAGCTCCAGCTCGGCCCGGTGGAGGGGTTGTTCGCCGTAGCCGCGGGGCCACCACAGGGCGGCGTCGGGGACTTCGACCGTGAGGGTGGTGCCGTCGCCGTCGAAGTCGGCGGAAGCGGTGTGGTCGCCGACGCGGGCGCGGGCGGTGAGGACCCCGCCGCCCGTGGCGGTGCGCTCGACGTCGACGCGCAGCTCCGCGCGGCCCGTCGGGCCGTCGACGGTGACCAGCGGGCGGACGGTGGCGAGGCGGGCGGTGGACCAGTGCTCCAGGCGGACGGGTTTCCACAGGCCGGCGGTGACGAGCGTCGGCCCCCAGTCCCAGCCGAAGGAGCAGGCCATCTTGCGGATGTACTGGAACGGCTCGGGATAGGGGCCCGGCCGGTCGCCCGCCTTCGCGCGGACGGCCTCGGCCTCGGTGTAGGCGGAGGTGAACTCCACGGACAGCGGTGTGCCGGCGGCCGGGTCGAGCCGGCCGGTGATGTCGAAGCGGTAACCGCGGTGCATGTTGCGGGTGCTTGCGACGAGGGCACCGCCCACGCGGACGGCGGCGACGGTGTCGAGTCCCTCGAAGACGAGGTCGGTGCGCTCGTGCGGGGTGTCGCGGGGGCCGAGCGCGGTGTCGTAACGCCAGTCCGTACGGCCCACCCAGGCGACCGATGTCTCGTTCCGGGAGAGGAACGGGTCCTCGATCAGCCCGGCGGCGAGCAGATCGGTGTGGACACAGCCCGGAACGCTCGCGGGGATGTCGCCGGCGGGCGCCCCGGCCGGGGCGGAGACGGGGTCGGCCGGGACGTGGCGCAGCGTCCAGCCCTCGGTGAGGGGGGTGACGTCCTTCATGCGGGATGCTCCGATCTCGGACGGCGTGCCGCTCAACGTAGGGGCGGCGGCCTGGTTCAGTCCATAGACCGGTCCAGCTTATTTTCCCGCTGTAAACAAGGCAGTTGGCACGGGATTACTTAACCTTTACTCAACTCGTCGGCGTCCGGGGCACCATCGCGATGCCGTCCAGCTCGACCAGGGCGCTCTCGTCCCAGAGTCTGACGACGCCGATCAGTGCCATCGCCGGGTACTCGCGGCCGGCGAGCCGCTTCCAGACCCGGCCCAGTTCGGCGGCGTGCGCGCGGTACTCCGCCACGTCGGTGGTGTAGACGGTCACCCGGGCGAGATGGGCCGGGGTGCCCCCCGTCGCGGCCAGTGCGGTGAGCAGATTGCCCAGAGCCCTCTCGAACTGCTCGACCAGGCTCTCCCCCACCACCGCGCCGGTCGCGTCGAGCGCCGTCTGGCCGGCCAGGAAGACCAGCCGGCCGTCGGTCGCGGTCACGCCGACCGCGTGCGAGAAGCCGCTGGGCGGGGCGAGTTCCGCGGGGTTGGTCCGCTCCAGGCTCATCCGTACAACTCCTTGGCGATGATGGTGCGCTGGACCTCGGTCGCGCCCTCGTAGATCCGGGGCGCGCGGACCTCTCGGTAGAGGTGTTCCAGCAGATGGCCGCGGCGCAGGGCGCGGGCGCCGTGCAACTGGACGGCGGCGTCGACCACGTACTGCGCGGTCTCCGTCGCGAACAGCTTCGCCATCGCCGACCGTCGCGGGACGTCCGGCGCGCCGGTGTCGTACGCCTCGGCCGCCGCGTACACCAGCAGCCGGGCCGCCTCCGTACGCGTCGCCATCTCGGCCACCTGGTGCGCCACCGACTGGAGTTCCCTGAGCGGGCCGCCGAACGCGGTGCGTTCGGCGGTGTGGGCGAGGGTCGCGTCGAGGGCGGCGCCCGCCATCCCGACGGCGAAGGCGCCGACGCTGGGGCGGAAGAGGTTGAGGGTGTTCATGGCGACGCGGAAGCCCCGGTCCACCTCGCCGAGCACGTCGGCGGCGCTCACGCGCACGGAGTCGAAGGCCAGGGCTCCGATGGGGTGCGGTGAGAGCATCTCGATCGGCGAGCCGGTCAGTCCGGGCCGGTCGGCGGGGACGAGGAACGCGGTGACGCCGCGCGCCCCGGCGCCCGGGGTCGTCCGGGCGAAGACGGTGTAGAAGTCGGCCTCGGGCGCGTTGGAGATCCAGCACTTCTCACCGGTGAGCAGCCAGCCGGGGCCGTCCGCGCCGGAGCCGGCGGGCCCGTCCGCGACGGCGTCGAGCGCGAGCGCCGCCGCGTCGGACCCGGCGCCCGGCTCGCTCAGCGCGAACGCGGCCACGGCGCGGCCGGCCGCCACCTCGGGCAGCCAGCGCCCGCGCTGCTCCGCCGTACCGGCCTGGACGAGCGGGTGGCTGCCGAGCCCCTGGAGGGCGAGCGCGGTCTCCGCCTCCGTACAGCCGTGGGCCAGGGATTCACGCAGCAGGCAGAGGTCGAGCGCCCCGGCACCCAGCATGCGGTCGAGCAGCCCCAGCTCGCCGAGGGCGGCGACGAGGGGGCGGTTGACCCGGCCCGGCTCGCCCTTCTCGGCGAGTGGGCGCAGGCGGTCGGCGGCGACGGCGCGCAGCTCGTCGCACCAGGACTTCTGTGCCGGATCGAGCGAGAATACGGGCATCCGGGCCCTCACTTGTATCGCGTCTATCGCGGACTGTTGACTGTCGTCACCCACACGATACGCTCGATGGACAAGGGCACCAAGCCACCCCACAAGGGGGCGAACGATGGAGCTGACACCGGCGGTTCTCACACCCTCGGCGCACCGCGACACTTTTCCGCGCGACCATCTGCCGCCGGCCGGACAGTGGCCGGAGCTCGTCTTCGACCCGCCCGGACTCCGCGGACCCGACCGGCTCAACTGCGCCGTCGAACTCCTCGACCGCACGGTGGACACGCACGGCGCCGACCGCCCCGTCTTCCACCTCCCCTCGGGCGACCCCTGGTCCTACGGTCAGCTGCGCACCCGGGTTGACCGGATCGCGCACGTCCTGACCTCCGAGCTGGGCGTCGTGCCGGGAAACCGGGTCATGCTGCGCGGACCGACCACACCCTGGCTCGCCGCGTGCTGGCTCGCCGTGCTGAAGGCGGGCGCGGTGGCGGTGACGGTGCTCGCGCAGCAGCGGGCGCGGGAGCTGGCCACGATGTGCGAGATCGCGCGGGTCAGCCACGCGCTGTGCGACATCAGATCGGTGGACGAGCTGGTCGAGGCGGAGGTGCCGGGGCTGCGCACCGTGACCTACGGAGGGGGCGCGCCGGACGATCTGCTGCGGCGGGCGGAGCGGATGCCCGAGCGGTACGAGGCGGTGGAGACGGCGGCCGACGACGTCGCGCTCATCGCGTTCACCTCGGGGACCACGGGACGGCCCAAGGGGTGCATGCACTTCCACCGCGACGTGCTCTCCATCGCCGACACGTTCTCGCGCCATGTGCTGCGCCCCGAGCCCGGCGACGTGTTCGCCGGCAGCCCACCGCTCGGCTTCACCTTCGGGCTCGGCGGTCTGGTGGTCTTCCCGATGCGGGCGGGCGCGTCGACGCTGCTGCTCGAACAGGCCGGTCCCAGGCAGCTGTTGGCGGCCGTGGCCGAACACCGGGTGTCGGTGCTGTTCACCGCGCCGACCGCGTACCGCGTGATGCTGGGCGAACTGGCCGGGCCCGGCGGGAGCGCGTACGACATCTCCGGTCTGCGCCGCTGCGTCTCCGCCGGGGAGAATCTGCCCGCCGTCACCTGGCAGGACTGGTACGAGCGGACCGGGATGCGCGTCATCAACGGCATCGGCGCGACGGAGCTGCTGCACATCTTCATCTCGGCGGCCGACGAGGCGGTCCGCCCCGGTACGACCGGTGTGCCGGTGCCCGGCTGGCAGGCGCGGGTGGTGGACGAGGCGGGCGATCCGGTGCCCGACGGGGAGCCGGGGCTGCTGGCCGTACGCGGCCCGGTCGGCTGCCGGTATCTCTCCGATCCGCGCCAGTCGGTGTACGTGCGCGACGGCTGGAACCTCACCGGCGACACCTATGTGCGCGAGCCGGACGGCTACTTCCGCTATGTCGCCCGCGCGGACGACATGATCATCTCGGCGGGGTACAACATCGCGGGCCCCCAGGTCGAGGAGGTCCTGCTGGCCCACCCCGATGTGACGGAGGCGGCGGTCGTCGGGCACCCGGACGAGCTGCGGGGCCAGATCGTGGCGGCGTACGTGGTGCTGCGCGAGGGCGCACGGCCGGACGAGGAGACGAAGGAGGCGCTGCGCGCGTTCGTCACGGCACGGCTGGTGCCGTACAAGTGCCCGCGCGTCTTCGAGTTCCCCTCCGCGCTTCCCCGCACCCCGACGGGCAAGCTCCAGCGCTTCCGCCTCCGGCCGGGCGCCTGAGCCCGCGGGCGGCCCGGCTGGGGAGACACGCTCTAGAGTGATCGCGTGGCCGAGCAGCACACCCCGCGATCCCTGATCGTCACCCTCTACGGCGCGTACGGCCGGACGCCGGACGGCGCGCCGCGCGCCGTGGCCGAGCTGGTCCGGCTGCTCGGCGCGCTCGGGGTCGACGCGCCGTCCGTACGGTCCTCGGTGTCGCGGCTCAAGCGCAGGGGGCTGCTGGTCCCCGAGCGCACACCGGAGGGCGCGGCCGGCTACGCGCTCTCCGCCGACGCCCGCCAACTGCTCGACGACGGCGACCGGCGGATCTACCACCGCCCCGCGCCCCGGCTGTCGGACGGCTGGGTGCTTGCGGTGTTCTCCGTCCCCGAGGCCGAGCGGCACAAGCGCCATCTGCTGCGGTCGAGGCTGGCCCGGCTGGGGTTCGGCACCGCCGCGCCGGGGGTCTGGATCGCCCCCGGCCATCTGTACGAGGAGACACGGCACGCGCTGGAGCGACTGCGCCTCGACCCGTACGTCGATCTGTTCCGCGGCGAGCACCTGGGCTTCACGGCGACGGCGGAGGCGGTGGGCCGGTGGTGGGACCTCGGTCAGATCGCCGCGCTGCACGGGGAGTTCCTCCGGGCCCACGAGGCGGTGCTGCGCCGGTGGGAGACGCGGGGTCCCGCCGCCGCCCCGGCCGAGGACGCCTACCGGGACTATCTGCTGGCGCTCGACTCCTGGCGCCAACTTCCCTACACCGATCCGGGGTTGCCGGTGGAGCTGCTGCCGGCGGACTGGCCGGGCGGACGTTCGGCGGAGGTCTTCACGGCGCTGCACACCCAACTGCGCGACCTCGGGGCGGATTTCGTACGCCCGGCTTGAAATCCGGATGACCCGCGGGGCGGGCCCGGACATCATCGGCTTCATGGACGGGACAGCCGAACCACGCTGGATGATCGTCGCCAACGTCGTGCGGTGGCGCCGGTACGGCGACGGCGGGCGGGAACTGCGCCCCGGCACGAAGGCGTACCGGGGCGGCGCGCGGGTGTTCGTCATCGACACCTACCCGGGGATGGGACACGAGGACGTGACCACGGTCGGCCAGGCGCGCAACACCGGCCACTGGATCACCATCGACATGCCCTCCCGGCATCTGCACACCTGCCGGGCCAGGCTCGTGCACTCACCCGCCGTGCTGCGCCGGGCCCTGAAGGCGGGTGCCCCGGCGCACACGGAGGAGTGCGCGCGGGAGCGGGCGGCCGGTCTGGAACGGCTCGCGGCGCTGTACCGCCGGGAGAGCCACGCGGGCGTCCCGCACCCGGACGGATGCCTGTGCCACGAGTGCCTGACCGGAGCGGGGTCGTGAGCCACGACCGGGGTCCCGGGTCCGGCGTCGCGGGCCGGGTCCCGGGTCCGGCGTAGCGGGCCGGGCGTCTCCGGCCGGCCGGGCGTCCGGCGCCGGTTCAGGAGAGGGTGAGCCTCGGCTTCGGGCCGTCCGTGCGGCCCGTCGGCGGCGGGCGGCTGCCCGCGCGGTACGGCAGCGGCCACGGTGCGCCCGGACCGCTGTAGCCCTGGTCCGCCGCCGCGTGCAGGGTCCAGTGCGGGTCGTACAGGTGGGGGCGGGCCAGCGCGCAGAGGTCCGCGCGGCCCGCCAGCAGCAGGGAGTTGACGTCGTCCCAGGACGAGATGGCGCCGACGGCGACGACCGGCACCGAGAGGGTGTTGCGGATCCGGTCGGCGAACGGCGTCTGGTAGGAACGGCCGAACTCGGGGCGCTCCTCGGGGACGACCTGCCCGGTCGACACGTCGATCGCGTCGGCCCCGCGGGCGGCGAACGCGCGGGCGATCCCGACCGCCTCGTCGGCGGTGTTGCCGCCCGGCGCCCAGTCGGTGGCCGATATCCGGACCGTCATCGGACGGTCGTCGGGCCACGACTCCCGTACGGCGTCGAACACTTCGAGCGGATAGCGCAGCCGCCCGGCGAGGTCGCCGCCGTAGGCGTCGGTCCGGGTGTTGGTCAGCGGTGAGAGGAAACCGGAGAGCAGATAGCCGTGGGCGCAGTGGAGTTCGAGAAGGTCGAAGTCCGCTTCGGCGGCCCGGCGGGCCGCCGAGGCGAACTGCTCGCGGATCTCGGTGAGTCCGGCCCGGTCGAGCGCGCGGGGCGTCTGACCGACGTCCGGCAGGTACGGCAGCGCCGACGCGGCGGCCAGCGGCCAGTTGCCGTCCGGCAGCGGCCGGTCCATGCCCTCCCACATGAGGCGGGTGGAGCCCTTGCGCCCCGAGTGGCCGAGCTGGATCCCGATCGCGGCTCCGGGTGAACCGGCCTCGGCGGGGGCGCCGTTGTGCACGAACTGAGTCACCCGCCGCCAGGCGGCGCCCTGTTCGTCCGTCCAGAGCCCGGTGCAGCCGGGAGTGATCCGGCCCTCGGGGCCGACGCACACCATCTCCGTCATGACGAGCCCCGCACCGCCGAGCGCGCGCCCGCCGAGGTGGACCAGATGGAAGTCGCCGGGCATGCCGTCCTCGGCGGCGTACATGTCCATCGCCGAGACGACGACCCGGTTGCGCAGCGTCAGTCCGCGCAGCCGGAAAGGGGTGAACATGGGCGGCGTGCCGGGCTCGCAGCCGAAGTCCTCCTCCACCGCGCCGGTGAACACCGCGTCGCGCAGCCGCAGGTTGTCGTGCGTGACACGGCGGCTGCGGGTGAGCAGGCCGAACGCGAACTGCCGGGCGGGCTGGTCCGTGTAGGTGGCCAGCTCCTCGAACCAGCGCAGGCTCGCCGCCGCCGCACGCTGCGTGGACTCCACGACGGGGCGCCGCTCGGTCTCGTACGCGGCCAGCGCGGCCGGCAGATCCGGCTGCTCCTCGACGCACGCGGCGAGCGCCAGGGCGTCCTCGACGGCGAGTTTCGTGCCGGAGCCGATGGAGAAGTGAGCGGTGTGGGCGGCGTCGCCGATGAGGACCGTGTTGCCGTGGCTCCAGCGCTCGTTGACGACGGTGCGGAACGCGGTCCAGGACGACTTGTTGGCACGCAGCGCACGGCCGCCGAGCGCGTCGGCGAATATCCTGGCGCACTCCTCGGTGGACCCGCGCTCGTCGAACGTGTCGAACCCGGCCGCGCGCCAGACCTCTTCGCGCATCTCGACGATGACGGTGCTGTCGCCGGGCGAGAACGGGTAGCCGTGGAGCTGCATCACGCCGTGCTCGGTCTCGGCGATCTCGAACCTGAACGCGTCGAAGGCGAAATCGGCGGCGAGCCAGATGTAGCGGCACCGTTCGGTGCCGACGGTGGGCCGGAAGACATCGGCGTGGGTCTCGCGCGTGCGGCTGTTCACACCGTCGGCGGCGATCACCAGGTCGTGGGTGGCGGCGAGTTCGGCGGCGGGCGGCGCCTCGGTGCGGAAGCGGAGCCGTACGCGCAGGGACGCGCAGCGCCCGTGCAGGATCTCCAGGAGCCGGCGGCGGCCCAGGGCGGCGAAGCCGTGGCCTCCGGAGGTCAGGGTGCGGCCCCGGTGGACGATGTCGATGTCGTCCCAGCGCACGAACTCGTCCTGGAGCGCGCGGTGGACGGTGGGGTCGGCGTGCTCGATGCCGCCCAGGGTCTCGTCGGAGAGGACGACGCCGAAGCCGAAGGTGTCGTCGGGGGCGTTGCGTTCCCAGACGGTGATCTCACGCCGGGGGTCGAGCCGTTTGAGCAGGACGGCGGCGTACAGCCCGCCGGGGCCGCCGCCGACGACTGCGACCTTCAGTGCGGGCCGCCGGTCCCGATCGGACGGCCGGGTGGCTGCCCCGTCGGCCGTCACGGTCAGCGGCCCTGCCACTTGGGGGGTCGCTTCTCGGAGAAGGCGGCGTGGAACTCCGCGTAGTCCTCGCCGTTCATGAGCAGCGCCTGGGTGGCGGCGTCCAGTTCGACGGACGCGGCGAGCGGCATGTCCAGCTCGGCGGTGAGCAGCGCCTTGGTCTGCGCGTGCGCGAGCGCCGGTCCGTCGGCGAGCCGCCGGGCGAGTCCGGCGGCCCGGCTGTCGGCGGCGCCCTCGTCGGTCAGTTCGCTGATCAGACCGATCCGTTCGGCCTCGGGGGCGCGGACGGGCTCGCCGAGCATCAGCAGCCGGGTGGCGTGGCCGAGCCCGACGACGCGCGGCAGCAGATACGCCGCGCCCATGTCGCCGCCGGAGAGGCCGACCCGGGTGAAGAGGAACGCGAAGCGGGCGGTGGGGTCGGCGACGCGGAAGTCGGCGGCCAGCGCGAGGACGGCGCCGGCGCCCGCGGCGACTCCGTGCACGGCGGCGACCACCGGGAACGGGCATTCGCGTACGGCCCTGACGACCTGGCCGGTCATCCGGTTGAAGTCGAGGAGTTCGGCGGTGTCCATGGAGAGCGTGGCACCGATGATCTCGTCCACGTCACCGCCCGAGCAGAAGCCGCGCCCCTCGCCCGCCAGGACGAGTGCGCGGACGGAGCGCTCCCTGGACAGCTCGGCGAGCAGGTCGCGCAGATCGGCGTAGGCGCCGAAGGTGAGGGCGTTGAGCTTGTCGGGGCGGGCGAGGGTGACGGTCGCGACGCCGTCCTCGCGGGTCAGCCGCAGATGCCGCCACTCCTCGGTGCGGGGGGCGGAGCCGGAGAACGGGCTCATCGGGCGGCCTCCTTCAGCTGGACGTCTGCCGTGTGCCGGTCGCCCGGAGCGCGGGGCGGACCCTGCGAATTCAAGGTATCACCGGTCCGTGACCGCCGTCACGAGTGCGCGATACGGTGCGCGGTACCGTGCGCGGGCCCCGCCGTACCGTCCCGCAGCGCCCGCCCCGCGCCGAAAGTCCCGGTCAATATGTGGCGGAGGTCCCAAATCCGGCAGTCCGCTGCCCCTTGTTAAGCCACTTACGCTCCGTAAGGCTGGGCGGTGCCCCGGCCCTGTCGAATCCCGTGCCCCTCACCCGGGGCCGCACGGCACCCGACACAGCCCCCGAACGGACTCCCCGCCTTGCTCGAAGCATCGGACACCGCCTTCTGGCGCATCACCCTGCCGCACAGCGCGGCGGCGGTGCCGATGGCGCGTGCCCTGATCCGTACGGCGCTGGCCGACATCGGGCCCACGGCGGACAGCGACACGGCGGAACTGCTGACGGCCGAGCTGGTCGCCAACGCCGTCGAACACACGAGCCCGGACGTGCCCATAGAGCTGGTCGTCACACTGCTGCCCACCGGCTGTCAGATCGAGGTGCACGACGGCGACCCGGACCCTCCGGGGGATCTGTCGGCCCCCGCTTCCGGCCAGCTGCCCGACCCCTGGCAGGAACACGGCCGGGGTCTGCTGCTGATCCGCACGCTGAGCGCCGACTGCGGCCACCGTGCGACCGAGCAGGGCAAGGCGGTCTGGTTCACGCTGTCGGCGCGCTGAACCCCCCGGCCCGGGTCAGCGCGCCGAACCCCGCGGGGCGGCCTGGTCGGGGGCCAGCGTCGCGACGAGCACGGCCTTGATGGTGTGCAGCCGGTTCTCCGCCTCATCGAAGACCACCGAGTGCGCGGACTCGAAGACCTCGTCGGTCACTTCGAGCTCCGTGAGCCCGTGCCGCTCGTGGATCTCCCATCCGACGACGGTCCCCAGGTCGTGGAAGGCCGGCAGGCAGTGCAGGAACTTCACGTCCGGATTCCCCGTGGCGCTCAGCACGTCCATCGTGACGCTGTACGGACCGAGGGCGGCGATGCGCTCGTCCCAGACCTCCTGCGGCTCCCCCATCGACACCCATACGTCGGTGGCGACGAAGTCGGCGCCGCTCACACCCTCCGCGATGGACTCGGTGAGCGTGATCCGGGCACCGCTGACCTCGGCGGACTTACGGGCCAGGGCGACCACGTCGTCCGCCGGCCAGTAGGCGCGCGGCGCGACGATCCGTACGTCCATGCCGAGCAGCGCGCCGGTGACGAGGTAGGAGTTGCCCATGTTGTAGCGGGCGTCGCCGAGGTAGGCGAACGTGATCCGCTCCAGCTGCTTGTCGGTGTGCTCGGTCATCGTGAGCACGTCGGCCAGCATCTGGGTGGGGTGCCAGTCGGCGGTGAGCCCGTTGAAGACGGGCACCCCGGCATGGGCGGCCAGCTCCTCGACGGTCGACTGGGCGTCACCGCGGAACTCGATGCCGTCGAACATCCGGCCGAGCACCCGCGCGGTGTCCTTGGCCGACTCCTTCTTCCCGATGTGCGAGCCGGCCGGGTCGATGTACGTCGTGGCGGCGCCCTGGTCGGCGGCGGCCACCTCGAAGGCGCAGCGCGTACGCGTCGACGCCTTCTCGAAGATCAGGGCGATGTTCTTGCCCCGCAGGAGCTGGACCTCGTTCCCCGACTTCTTCGCGGCCTTGAGCCCGGCGGCCAGCTCGACCAGACCGCGGAACTCCTCGGCGGTGAAGTCCAGCTCCTTGAGGAAGTGGCGGCCTGCGAGTTGTATCGCCATGGTGGCTGCTCCTGCGTCGCGAATACGGAGACCTGCACGGGGACCGATACAGGGACCCTTGGAACTATATACGACCTTCCGTATTGATATACAGGGCCATCCGGCACGGATGCGGCAGCGGTCAGACGGCGTCCCGCTCGATCGGGCAGCTCATGCAGCGCGGCCCGCCCCGCCCCCGGCCCAGCTCACTGCCCCGGATCTCGATCACCTCGATCCCCTGCTTGCGCAGATGGGTGTTGGTGGTCACGTTGCGCTCGTACGCCACCACCACGCCCGGCTCCACCGCGAGCACGTTGCAGCCGTCGTCCCACTGCTCCCGCTCCGCCGCGTGCACGTCCTGCGTCGGTGTCAGCACCCGGATCCTGTCCAGCCCGAGGGCCGCGGCGATCGCCCGGTGCATGTGCTCCGGCGGATGGTCGGTCACCTTCAGTTCGTTCCCGCCCGTGCCCGGCTCGATGGTGTACGAGCGGAGCATGCCGAGGCCCGCGTACTGGGTGAACGTGTCACGGTCGACCATCGTCATCACCGTGTCGAGATGCATGAAGGCACGCCGCTTCGGCATGTCGAGCGCGACGATCGTCCTGGCCGAACCGGCGTCGAACATCCCCCGTGCCAGCATCTCGACGGCCTGCGGGGCGGTGCGCTCGCTCATCCCGATCAGGACGGCACCCTGACCGAGGACCAGGACGTCGCCGCCCTCGATCGTGGAGGGGTAGTCGTCCTGCCCCTCCGACCAGTGGTGGAAGGGGCCCGCCTCCGGTCCGGTGAAGAGTGGGTGGTGCTTGTAGATCGCCTCGAAGTGGACGGTCTCGCGCCGCCTGGCCGGCCAGCGCATCGCGTTGATGGTCACACCGTCGTAGACCCAGGCCGAGGTGTCGCGGGTGAAGAGGTGGTTCGGCAGCGGGTCCAGCAGGAAGTCGTCCAGGTCCATCACATGGAAACGGACGGAGGACGGCTCGGCGTGACGGTCCAGGAACTCGCGCTTGGTCATCCCGCCGACCAGCGCCTCCACGAGATCGGCCGTCGGCAGCTCGTCGAAGACCGATCTGAGGTGGTCGGTGGCGAGGGGGCCGTACTCCTTCTCGTCGAAGACCCGGTCCAGGACCAGCGCGCGGGCCGTCGGGATGTCGAGGGACTCCCGCAGCAGATCGCCGAAGAGATGGACCCCGACCCCGCGCTCGCGCAGGACGTCCGCGAACCCGTCGTGCTCCTCGCGCGCGCGGCGCACCCACAGCACGTCGTCGAAGAGCAGCGCGTCCTTGTTGGTCGGGGTGAGCCGCTTCAGCTCCAGGTCGGGGCGGTGCAGTATGACGCGGCGCAGCCGCCCGGTCTCGGAGTCGACATGGAATCCCATGACCCCATCCTCGCGGATCGGGCGCGGTTCACACGGCGAATGGCTCAGAGACCGGGCGGCGGGGCTCGGGGTCGGGCCGGGGCCGGGCGGGCGGCCGGGCGGGGGACGAAGCCCGGCACCGTTACTCGGGCCGGAGGCCGGGGTCGGAACCGGCGCCGACGCCGGACTCGGTTCCGCCGCCGGCACCGGAATCCAAACCGGGCCCGGGGTCAGAGCCGGGGGTCCACCGGCTCCGACTCCAGCGCGAGCACCGCGAACACCGCCTCGTGGACCCGCCACAGCGGCTCGTCGTCCCCCAGCCGGTCCAGCGCCTCCAGCCCGAGCGCGTACTCCCGCAGCGCCAGCGACCGCTTGTGGCCGAGGAACCTGCCGCGCAGCCGCTCCAGATTCTCCGGCCGGGTGTACTCGGGGCCGTAGATGATCCGCAGGTACTCACGCCCGCGCACCTTGATGCCCGGCTGGACCAGCCGCCCCTTGCCGTCCCGTACGAGTGCCGTGAGCGGTTTGACGACCATGCCCTCACCGCCGCGCCCGGTCATCTCCAGCCACCAGTCGATTCCGGCACGCACCGACTCCTCGTCGCCCGTCTCGACGACGAGGCGCCGGGTGACCTGGAGCAGCCCCGTCGGGTCGTGCTCGGTCAGCCGGTCGAGCCAGGCCAGCTGCCGGTCGTGCGGTACGGCGGCGAGGCTCCGGCCGCGGGCGGCCAGGATCTGGAACGGCGCGAGCCGTACGCCCGCCAGGCCGTCCGTCTCCCAGCAGTAGCGGCGGTACGCCTCCGTGAACGCCGTCGCGTCGGCGGCCCGTTCGCGCTGGGCGGCCAGCAGCGCGCCCACGTCGACACCCCGGGCGACGGCCGATTCGAGCGCGTCCGTCACGGCCGGGAAGGCGGCGCCCGCCGCCGCGCCGACCGCCGCGTACTGGGTGCGCAGCAGACCGGTGGCCTTCAGCGACCAGGGCATCAGCTCGGCGTCGAGCAGCAGCCAGTCCGTGTCCAGCTCGTCCCAGAGCCCGGCGGCGCCGATGGCCGTACGGAGGCGGCCGAGGATCTCCTCGGTGACCGCCGGGTCGTCGAAGAAGGGGCGGCCGGTGCGGGTGTGCAGCGCGCCGGTCGGTCCCGTGGCGCCGGGGTCCGTGGCGCCGCCGGCGCAGTCGACACCGAAGCGCTCGCGCGCCACCTCCGCGTCGCGGCAGACCAGCGCCACGGCGCGCGAGCCCATGTGCTTCTCCTCGCACACGACCTGCGCCACCCCGTCCTCGCGGTACTGCGCGAACGCCTCGGCCGGGTGCTCCAGAAAGCCCTCCTCGCGCGATGTAGCGGTGGGTGCCATGGTCGGCGGCAGATAGGCGAGGAGCCGCGGGTCGACGGCGAAGCGGCTCATGACCTCCAGAGCCGCCGCCGCGTTCTCCTCGCGCACCGCGAGCCGGCCCATGTGACGGGTCTCCACGACACGCCTGCCGTGCACGTCGGCGAGGTCGAGCGGGCGGCCCTCGCGGCTGCCGGGCGCCCCCGTGCCGAGCGGCTTGACCGGCTCGTACCAGACGCGCTCAGCCGGTACGTCGACCAGCTCGCGCTCGGGCCAGCGCAGGGCCGTCATCCTCCCGCCGAAGACGGCGCCGGTGTCGAGGCAGATGGTGTTGTTGATCCAGGAGGTGTTCGGTACGGGGGTGTGGCCGTACACGACCGCCGCCCGGCCCCGGTAGTCCTCCGCCCACGGGTAGCGGACGGGCAGGCCGAACTCGTCGGTCTCGCCGGTCGTGTCCCCGTACAGCGCGTGCGAACGGACCCGGCCCGAGGTGCGGCCGTGGTACTTCTCCGGCAGACCGGCGTGGCAGACGACCAGCTTGCCGCCGTCCAGGACGTAGTGGCTGACGAGGCCGTCGATGAAGGTCCCCACCTGCTCGCGGAAGGCGTCGTCCTCCTTCGCGAGCTGCTCGACGGTCTCGGCGAGTCCGTGCGTCAGCCGGACGTTCCGGCCCTTGAGCCAGCGGCCGAGCTTGTTCTCGTGGTTGCCCGGTACGCACAGCGCGTTGCCCGCGCCGACCATGCGCATCACGCGGCGCAGCACGCCGGGGCTGTCGGGGCCCCGGTCGACGAGGTCGCCGACGAAGACCGCCGTACGGCCCTCGGGGTGGGCGCCGTCGCCGTCCGCGTAACCGAGCCTGGCCAGCAGCGTGTCCAGCTCGGATCGGCAGCCGTGGACGTCACCGATGATGTCGAAGGGGCCGGTGAGGTGGGTGAGGTCGTTGTAGCGGCGTTCGGTGACGACCTCGGCACGCTCGACCTCTCCGGCACCGCGCAGAATGTGGACCTTGCGGAAGCCCTCGCGTTCGAGTCCGCGCAGCGAACGGCGCAGTTCGCGCTGGTGGCGCTTGATGACATGGCGCGGCAGGCCGGCCCGGTCGGGGCGGGCGGCGTTGCGCTCGGCACAGACCGCCTCGGGCAGGTCGAGGACGATCGCGATGGGCAGCACGTCGTGCTCCCTGGCGAGCCGCACGAGCTGCTTGCGGCTCTCGGGCTGGACGTTGGTGGCGTCGACGACCGTGCGCCGGCCGGCGGCGAGACGCTTGCCCGCGATGTAGTGGAGCACGTCGAAGGCGTCGCCGCTGGCACTCTGGTCGTTCTCGTCGTCGGCGACGAGCGCGCGGCAGAAGTCGGAGGAGACGACCTCGGTGGGCTTGAAGTGGGCCCGTGCGAAGGTCGACTTGCCGGAGCCGGTGGCGCCGATGAGGACGACGAGGGAGAGGTCGGTGACGGGGAGGACACGGGCCCCGGCGGCGGGGGTGGCGGTGGCGGTGGCCGGGGAACTCCCGTCGGTCTCGTTGCTGCTGTTCATGCGGCCTTCTCCTCCTTCGCGTGCGGGGTGGTGGCGGCGGTGGCAGTGGCGGTGGTCGCGGTCCTTGTGCTCCTCGGCGCCTCGGTGACGGTGAAGACGGCCATCTGGGTGGGCGGCCCCACTTCGGGGTCGTCCGGCCCCACGGGTACGTACCGCACGGCGTAACCGTGGCGCGGCGCCACCTTGTCCGCCCAGGCGCGGAACTCGGCCCGGGTCCACTCGAAACGGTGGTCCCGGTGGCGTACGTGCCCGGCGGGCAGCGTCTCCCAGCGGACGTTGTACTCGACGTTCGGCGTCGTCACCACGACGGTCGCCGGGTGGGCCGCACCGAACACCGCGTACTCCAGTGCGGGCAGCCTCGGCAGGTCCAGGTGCTCGATCACCTCGCTGAGCACGGCGGCGTCGTGGCCCTTGAGCCGCTTGTCCGTGTACGTCAGCGAGCTCTGCATCAGCGTGACGCGCTCGGCCTGCCGCTCGCTCATCCGCTCCACCCTGAGACGGCGGGCGGCGACGGTGAGCGCGCGTACGGACACGTCGACGCCGACGACCCTGGTGAAGCGCGGGTCCTTCAGCAGGGCCTGTACGAGCTGGCCCTGACCGCAGCCGAGGTCGAGCACACTGGCCGCGCCCGCGTCGCGCAGGGCGGTGAGGATCGCGTCACGACGCTGCTCGGCGAGCGGGACGGGCTTCTCCACCGCCGCGACCGGCACGGCGGTCTCGGTGGTCTCGGTGGTCTCTGCTGTCCCGCGCGTCTCGGTCGTCTCAGCCCTCTCGGCGGTCTCGGCGGTGACGCGGGTCTCCGCCGTCCCTTCCGGGGCGTCGTCGGCTTCGGGAGCCGGGTCCTCGACGGCGTTGTCGATCGCCTCGACGTCGATGTCGTCGGCCTCGGCGAGCCGGACCAGTTCGAGCCGGTTCGTCGCCTCCCTGGTCAGGCCCCAACGACGGGACAGGTAACGGCTGGTGATGAGCCGCCGCTCGGGGTGGTCGGCCAGCCAGCCCTCACCGGCCCGCAGCAGTTTCTCCACCTCGTCGGGCGCGACCCAGTAGTGCTTGGCGTCGTCGAGAACCGGCAGGAGCACATACAACTGCCGCAGCGCGTCGGCGAGTCGCAGCTCCCCCTCCAGTACGAGCTGCACGTAGTGCGACTCGCCCCACGCGGGGAAAGCCTCGTCCAGCGCCACCGGCCGCACGTCCACCGTCGTCCAGCCCAGCGGCCCGAAGAGGTCCCCGACCAGATCGGCGCCACCGCGCGCGGGCACGGCCGGCACCTCGATCCGCAGGGGCAGGGGCTCGGCCGCACGCTCGGGCAGCGCCTTGCACACACCGCGCAGCGCGCTCTTGAAGACGGTGCTCAGGGCGACGGCGAGCAGCGAGGACGCCGCGTACGGGCGGTCGTTGACGTACTGCGCGAGCGCGGCATCGGGCGCGCCGCCGCGCCCCTTGCCCTTGCCCCGCCGCACCAGGGCAACCGGGTCGACCTCCAGCAGGAGCGCCGCCGTGCAGCGCTCGGCGGACGCCTCGGGATAGAGGACGTGCGCGGTGCCGTGGGAGGTGGAGAACGTCTGCGCCTTGTCGGGATGCTTGTGCAGCAGAAACCCGAGGTCGGTCGCGGGGCGTTCAGGGGTGCCGGTGGTACTGATCGTAAGGAACACCTGACCGATTATGGCCGGTTCGATCAGCCGCTACGAGGGAGTTTCGGCGCGGCCGCCGGTCAACGGGTCCCCCGCTCCGTGTCCAGCGCCGCCGCGACCTCCGTGATGCGGGCGGGGCCGACGCGGCAGCATCCGCCGAGGAGACGGGCGCCGGCGGACCGCCAGGTGTGGAGGCGGTCGGGCGGGAAGGGCGAGGGGAGCGCGGCCGGGGGGTGGGGCCCCTCCCCCCTCCCCTCCCCCGCCCCCTCTCCCTCCCCCGCCCAGCGTCTGGCTTCGGCGTCCCACTCCTCGCCGCTGTTCGGGTAGACCACCACCGGTTTGCCGGTGATCGTCGCCGCCGACGCGACCGCCCCGTCCGCGTCGGACGGATCGCAGCAGTTGACGCCCACCGCGATCACGTCGTCCTCGCCCGCCGCCAGCGCGAACGCCTCGGTCAGCGGCTGGCCGGCGCGGGTGCGGTCTCCCGCGACCGTGTACGAGAGCCACACCGGCACCCCGCATCCCCGGGCCACCCGGAGCAGCGCCTCGGCCTCGTCCGTGTCCGGCACCGTCTCCAGCGCGAGGACGTCCGGCCCGGCGGCGGCCAGCGTCTCGATCCTCGGGCGGTGGAAGCGCTCCAGCTCACGCACCGACAGCCCGTACCGCCCCCGGTACTCGCTCCCGTCGGCGAGCATCGCCCCGTACGGCCCGACCGAGGCGGCCACCCAGATCTCCCGTGCCACCCCCGCCCCGGCCCGCCGGGCCAGGGCCACGCTGTCGGCGAGCAGTCCGGCCGCCCGGCCGCGCCCGATGCCCCGGCGGGCGAAGCCCTCGTACGTCGCCTGGTAACTGGCGGTGATCAGGACCTGCGCTCCCGCCCGTACATAGGCCGCGTGGGCCGCCTCGATCTGCCCCGGTCCGTCGGCGAGGAGCCGCGCCGACCACAGGTCGTCGGAGAGATCGCAGCCCTGCGCCCGCAGTTGGTCGGAGAGCCCGCCGTCGAGGACAAGGCTCCCCTCGCCGAGCGCGGCGGCGAGCGTACGGGCGGGCTTCACGACTGTCGTCCTGCCCTCAGTCGGTGCTCAGCTGCGACTGGACCTGGGAGGAGAGCAGTTCCAGATGGTCGAGGTCGTCCAGGTCCAGCATCTGGCAGTAGATGCGGGACGCCCCGGCGGCTCCGTACTGTCCGATCTTGTCGACGACCTCGGCGGGCGAGCCCGCGAGTCCGTTCGCCTTCAGCTCCTCGACCTCCCGTCCGATGGACGCGGCCCGGCGGGCCACTTCCGCGTCGCTCTTGCCCACGCAGGCGACCAGCGCGGTCGAATACACCAGGTCGTCGGCCTTCCGTCCGGCCTTGACCGCCGCCTCCCGCACACGGCCGAACTGCTTCTCGCTGTCCTCGACGGAGGCGAACGGGATGTTGAACTCGTCCGCGTACTGCGCGGCGAGACGCGGAGTACGTGTCGCGCCGTGTCCGCCGATCAGCACCGGGACCCGGGACTGGGCCGGCTTGGGCAGCGCGGGTGAGTCGGTCAGTTGGTAGTGCGTCCCCTCGTACGAGAACGTCTCGCCCGTGGGGGTGCCCCACAGCCCCGTGACGATGGCCAGCTGTTCCTCCAGGCGGGCGAACTTCTCCTTGGGGAAGGGGATTCCGTACGCCCTGTGCTCCTCCTCGAACCAGCCCGCGCCCAGGCCCAGTTCGACCCGGCCGCCGGACATCCGGTCGACCTGCGCGACCTGGATGGCGAGCACGCCCGGCAGCCGGAAGGTGCCCGCGGTCATCAGGGTCCCGAGCCGGATCCGCTTGGTCTCGCGGGCGAGTCCGGCCAGCGTGATCCAGGCGTCGGTGGGGCCGGGAAGACCGTCGGCGGAACCCATCCGCAGATAGTGGTCGGAGCGGAAGAAGGCGTCGAAGCCGAGGTCTTCGGTCGCCTTGGCGACGGTCAGCAGCGTCTCGTAGTCGGCCCCTTGCTGGGGCTCGGTGAAGATTCGAAGATCCATGCATCCATCCTGCACCTTCCGTCGTCCGTGGGCCGCGCCTCCTCGCCGGGCTCTCCGCATTCCTCCGTCATGTCTGGCGCCGACACCACGGTCACCTGCGTCATCACCCCCTCTCCTTCTCCGTCTCGCGCACCCGCTCGCGCATCTCTTCCAGTTCATTGAGCCTGCGCAGCATGCCGAGCACCCGGTCGTTCGACTCGTCCGCCGCGTCGATGGCCTCGATGCACTGCCAGTACAGCCCCTCCTCGTCCGTCCCGCACGCCACCGAGACCAGCGCGATCCCCACCTCGCCGAGGAGCACCCCCAGCTCGGTCAGCGCGCTCCGCGCGTCCGTCACCACCGAGAGCCGCGCCGCCCGTATCCCCCCGGCGCGCAGGGAGGGATGGTCGGGTGAGGTGCCGCCCCGAGCGCCCGTCTCAGCGAGGTCCCTTGCCTCCGTCCTCAGCTCCTGCGGTCCGCGCAGGGCCAGTTGATCCCCGATCGCCTGGGCGAGAGCCTGTGCCTGCCATGCCTCCGCCACGATGTCCAGCGCCGCACCGCTCCGGGCCAAGGCAACCCGGCCGGCCCCGATGAGCCTCTCCGCGTCCATTCGCCATCCCCGTCTCCGTATGTCCGCCTCTGTCCGTCCGTCCCCGTCCGTCGAACACCCTGTCCACTTACTTCATTACCCAGAGTGAGGTGTTGGCAACAGAAAGACCAGAGGAATTCGGAAATCTGTGGACAGGAAGCCGGTTGTGAATAACTCGGCCACTCCGCAGAGTGACGAATCAGTCGGATGTGGACGTCGACCGAGGGGGCTGGGGCGGGAAGCGCAGCTCGTTCCGGTCGATCTTCTCGGAGAGCGCGGTGAGCGCGTCGACCCCCAACACGTCGCAGAACTGGAGCAGATACGCGAGCACGTCCGCGACCTCGTCGCGCACGCGGTGCGCCGTGCCCGGGTCCTCCATCACCCGTGCCGACTGCTCGGGCGTCAACCACTGGAAGATCTCGAGCAGTTCGGACGCCTCGACGCTCAGCGCCGCGGCCAGGTTCTTCGGTGTGTGGTACGGCTCCCACTGCCGTGCCGCCGCGAACTCCACCAGCCTGCGCTGCAATCCCTGTACATCCGGTTCCGTCACGGATCCAGATGTATCAGGTGCAGGGGGCGCGTCTGTCGCAGCGGGCGCACCGGACCCACCGCGCGCACCGGGCCCACCGGGTGCGGCGGGTCCGCCGGGGCCCTCAGGGCTGCTGGACGGCCGCCGCCGCGATCCCCTCCACCTCGGTGCCGATCGGCGCGAGCAGGAAGACGTTCCGCTCGACCCGGTGCATACCGCTGCCGAGCCCGAAGACGACCCCGCTGCTGAAGTCCAGGATGCGTTTGGCCACGTCGGTCTCGGCGCCGGTGAGGTCGAGGAGCACCGGGATCTGCGCGATCAGATGCTCCGCGACATCACGCGCGTCGGCGAAGACCCGCACCCGCAGCACGACGAATCGCCGCTGCTCCTCCGCGTACTCGTCGGGGATCGCCCGGTGGTCGACGCGTGAGGGCCATTCGTTGCGGCCGCGCAGCGGGACGACCTGGGCCAGGCCCTCCCACTGCTCGTCGGTGGCGTCGTACCTGTCGTAACCGCCGTATCTGCTCACCGGATCACCTCACTCGCGCGCTGTGTGTCTGCATCCGGCCATCCTCCCGTGCCTCACCCGTTCGGCCCAACAGCGACACGGGGCGGACCCGGACCATTCCGGAGGGAGCCGCACGGCCCGCTCCGGTCAGGTGGCGACGTACGCCGCGAGGTGCTCGCCGGTGAGAGTGGAGCCGTCCGCGACGAGGTCCGCGGGGGTGCCCTCGAAGACGACGCGACCGCCGTCGTGTCCGGCGCCGGGCCCGAGGTCGATGATCCAGTCGGCGTGTGCCATGACGGCCTGGTGGTGTTCGATGACGATGACGGACTTGCCGGAGTCGACGAGCCGGTCGAGCAGGCCGAGCAGTTGCTCGATGTCGGCGAGGTGCAGGCCGCTGGTGGGCTCGTCGAGGACGTACACGCCGCTCTTCTCGCCCATGTGCGTGGCCAGCTTGAGCCGCTGCCGCTCGCCGCCGGACAGCGTGGTGAGCGGCTGGCCGATGGTGAGGTAGCCGAGTCCGACGTCGGCGAGCCGGCCGAGGATCCGGTGGGCGGCGGGTGTGGCCGCCTCGCCCGCGCCGAAGAACTCCTCGGCCCGCGCCACCGACATCGCGAGCACCTCGCTGATGTCGCGTCCGCCGAGGCGGTGGTCCAGCACCGAGGCCTGGAACCGCTTGCCCTCGCACTCCTCGCAGACGGTCGCGACACCGGCAATCATCGCCAGGTCGGTGTAGATGACGCCGGCGCCGTTGCAATGGGGGCAGGCGCCTTCGGAGTTGGGGCTGAACAGCGCCGGCTTCACACCGTTGGCCTTCGCGAAGGCCTTGCGGATCGGGTCGAGGAGTCCGGTGTACGTCGCCGGGTTGCTGCGCCGTGAGCCGCGGATCGCGCCCTGGCCGATCGCCACCACGTCCACGCCCGCGTCGCCCTTGCCCAGCGATCCGTGCACGAGCGAGCTCTTGCCGGAGCCTGCGACACCGGTGACGACGGTGAGCACCCCGAGCGGGATGTCGACGTCGACGTCGCGCAGGTTGTGCGTGGTCGCGCCGCGGATCTTCAGCGCCCCGGTGGGCTTCCGCACCGACTCCTTGAGGACGGCCCGGTCGCCGAAGTGCCGGCCGGTGAGGGTGTCGCCGGACCGCAGGCCGTCGACGGTGCCCTCGAAGCAGACGGTGCCGCCCTCGGAACCGGCGCCGGGGCCGAGGTCCACGACATGGTCGGCGATCGCGATCGTCTCCGGCTTGTGCTCCACGACGAGCACAGTGTTGCCCTTGTCCCGAAGCCTCAGCAGCAGGTTGTTCATCCGCTGGATGTCGTGCGGGTGGAGGCCGACGGTGGGTTCGTCGAAGACGTACGTGACATCGGTGAGCGAGGAGCCGAGGTGCCGGATCATCTTGACGCGCTGCGCCTCACCGCCCGACAGGGTCCCCGAGGCGCGGTCGAGGCCGAGGTAGCCGAGCCCGATCTCCACGAACGAGTCGAGGGTCCCGCCCAGCGAGTCGAGCAGCGGCCCGACCGACGGTTCGTCCAGCTCGCGCACCCATTCCGCGAGGTCGCTGATCTGCATCGCGCAGGCGTCGGCGATGGAGATCCCCTTGATCTTCGAGGATCTGGCCTCCTCGCCGAGCCGGGTGCCGTCGCACTCGGGGCAGGTGGTGAAGGTGACCGCCCGGTCGACGAACTCGCGGATGTGCGGCTGCATCGCCTCCCTGTCCTTGGAGAGGAACGATTTCTGGATCTTGGGGATGAGCCCCTCGAAGGTGAGGTTCACTCCCTCGACCTTGACCTTGGTCGGCTCGTGGTGGAGGAAGTCCCGCATCTCCTTCTTCGTGAATTCGGCGATCGGCTTGTGCGGGTCGAGGAGGCCCGACTCGGCGTAGACGCGCACGGTGAAGAAGCTGTCGGACTTCCAGCCCGGGATGGTGAACGCGCCCTCGGCGAGCGACTTGGAGTCGTCGTAGAGCTGGGTGAGGTCGATGTCGGAGACGGAGCCCCGCCCCTCGCAGCGGGTGCACATGCCGCCGGTGCGGTTGAAGGTCGCCTTCACGGTCTTGCGGGCGCCGCGCTCGACCGTGATCGCACCGCTCGCCCGCACGGAGGCGACGTTGAAGGCGAACGCGCCGGGCGAGCCGATGTGCGGCTGCCCGAGCCTGCTGAAGAGGATGCGCAGCATCGCGTTGGCGTCGGTGGCGGTGCCGACCGTGGAGCGGGGGTCGGCGCCCAGCCGCTGCTGGTCGACGATGATCGCTGTCGTCAGTCCTTCGAGTACGTCGACCTCGGGTCTGGCCGACGTCGGCATGAAGCCCTGGACGAAGGCGCTGTACGTTTCGTTGATCAGCCGCTGGGACTCGGCGGCGACGGTCCCGAAGACCAGGGAGCTCTTGCCCGAGCCGGAGACTCCGGTGAAGACCGTGAGCTGGCGTTTGGGGATCTCGACGCTGACGTCCTTGAGGTTGTTCACACGCGCGCCGTGCACGCGGATCAGATCGTGGCTGCCGGCCGTGCCCGGCGCGGACGCGCGCGTGTCCGTCCTCGTGCTCTTGCGCATCATGGCTCCATGTGTGGGACGGGGCCGCCTCCGCGGCCTCCAGGGAAGTCACGTTAATGCGGTGGGGTGACAGTCGCTTCTCCATATCTGACCGGTCTCCGGTCCGCCCCTGATACGTCCCTGATCCGGCCCCGATGTGTGCCCGATATGTTCCTGGCGTGCGCCTGAACTGGGCGGCCCGGGGGCCCGGTCAGGCGCCGGTGGCACCTGGCGTTCAGCGGTGGTCGCTGCCGCCGCCAGGCCCTCCCGGTAGCCGGGATGGCGTGGCGCCCAGCCCAGTTCCTTTCGCGCCCGCCCGTTGGAGACGTGCACGCCGACACGGGTCATCACCTGGCCGATGTACGGCGCGGCGAGACGGATGAGTCCCGCGGGGAGGACGATCGGTTTGGGCGAACGGGTCGTACGCGCGACCTCCTCGATCAACTCTCGCCAGGTGGCCGGGGTGTCGTCCACGACGTTGTAGGCGTGCCCCGCGACTCCGCGCTCCAGCGCGGCGACGGTCGCGGACGCCGCGTCCTCGTGGTGGATCAGGGCCAGCGTCCCGGCGGGCCCGGACGGCACCGGCAGCCGGCGTTTGCGCAGCAGGGCTGCGTACACGCCGGTGTCGCCTCCGTAGAAGAGGCCGTAGCGCAGGGCGATGCCGTCGATGCCGGGCGGCCCGCCGAGGACCTGGTCCTCGGTGGACTTCAGCGCGGCGAGCACGGGGTCCGTCCTGGCGCCCGTGGGGACGGCGAACGGCGCCTGTTCCGTCAGCGGCGCGCGTCCCAGATCGCGGAAGCCGTACCCGAGGAACATCGACTGCGTGAGGAAGCGGGTGGCTCCCAGCCGCCCTGCGGCGTCCAGCAGGTTGCGCGTCCCCTCGACGCGGAGCCGGTTGGTCGGCTCCATGTCGGCGTACCGGGCGGGTGCCTTGGTCAGCGCGGTGAGTTCGTGGATGACGGCGTCGGCGGCCAGTCCGTCCACCGCCGCGAGCAGCGCGCCGCGGTCGAGGACGTCGGCGACGACGGCGGTCGCGCCGACCTGTTCGAGCCGGTCGGCGGCGCGCCGTGTGAGGCCGATGACGTCGTGGCCCGCCTCGATGAGCCGGGGTACGAGAGAACGGCCGAGTGTGCCGGAGGCTCCGGCGAGGAGAACCTTCATGACTCCTCCTTGGGAGGTGGTGCGGGAACCAGGGCGAGTGCCAGGTCGGTGAGGGTGTCCAGATAGGCGTCCTCGGTGACTCCGGTGGGATGGACGCCGCCGTGGATGTCGGCCATCAGCCAGTAGTGGGAGAGCGCGTCCTGAAGGATCGCGGCGACGGCCGACCAGTCCGTGTCCGGGCCGCCGGGGCTCGCGGCACCGGGCGTGTGGGCGCTCGCGTGGGCCCGGAGGAGCCGGGTGAGCGCCGCGTGGTTGCGTGCGACCTCGGCCTCACGGAACTCCTCCAGCAGTTCGGGGAACGCGGCGAGGTCCCGCACCAGGATGCGGTTGACGTCCCGCTCGCAAGCCAGCCGCTCCAGCCCCGACTTCGCGACGGCGCGCAGCAGTGCGCGGGGGCCCGGCGCGGGTGGCGGGGCGGGCGGCGGCGGGGCCTCCGTACCGAGGACGGTGGTGAGCGCGTCCTCCTTACGGATGCGCTCGCGCAGACCGATGCCGAGGATGTCCTTCTTGCTGCGGAAGTGTTTGTACAGCGCCCCGGATCCGGGGGAGAGCCCGGCCGCCTCCTCGATCTTCGAGATGGTGGTGGCGGTGTAGCCCAGCTCTCCGAAGAGGCGCATGGCCTCGGTCAGTATCCGTGAACGGGTGTCCGGCACAGGCGCTCCAGGGGTGGTGACGAGACAGCAAGTAAGTACTTGCTTTCCACGTCCACGGTAATGCCCGGGCGCGCGTCCGTGAAGGCGTCGATGAGTTTCGGCCGGGCCGCCGGTCGGTACTGGTGAGCGTCGTACGTCGTCCGACGACGCCACCCGCACCAGAGAGACCACGGAGGACTCCATGACCACCGCACCCGGCAACGCGACCAGCGACCTCCCCGGGAAGCCACCGGTCGTCGACATGGCCACCTGGCAGACGGCCCGCGACGAGCTGCTGATCCGCGAGAAGGCGCACACCCGTGAGGGCGACGCGATCGCCGCGGCCCGCCGCCGGCTGCCGATGGCCGAGTTCGACGGAACGGTCGAGGTCGTGGGGCCCGACGGCCCCGTCCCGTTCATCGACCTGTTCCAGGGCCGGGACGAGTTGGTGGTCTACAAGCACATGTGGCACGACGGCGCGCCTCACCAGGGCCAGTGCGAGGGCTGCACCGTCACGGCGTGGCACATGAGGGACGCCGTCTACCTCAACGCCCGCGGCGTCTCCTACGCCGTGCTGACCACCGGCCCGTGGGAAGAGGTGGCCCCCTACGTCGAGTTCATGGGCTACACCGAGCCCTGGTACTCGGTACGCGGCGTGGACGGACCGGCGGGCGGCGGCATGGGTTATCTCACCTCGTATCTGCGCGACGGCGACCGCGTGTTCCTCACCTACTCCACGACCGGCCGGGGCAACGAGCCGGCCGCCGGGTCCTTCGCCCTGCTCGACATGACGCCCTACGGCCGCGGCGAGGCGTGGCAGGACAACCCGGAGGGCAGGCCGGCGGGCCACGAACCCTGCTGGTACTGGCGCGCGGACGCGGACGGCGTCCCCACCTGGGACCCGACGAGCCGCCCCGTCCCGCAGTGGACGCGCCCCGGCGCGACCCCCGAGGACACCCTCGGCCGGCAGGGCGACCACCACTGACCCGCGCCGCGCGGACAGTTCGGCCACGGCGAGAGCCGACGGCCCGGCCGCCGGGGACCTCCACCGCCCACCTCGTCGCGCGCGTCGACGGGGTGGGCCGCCGCGGAGAGAACCGGCCGCCGCCGTGCCGTCCTCGGCCGTGTCCGCGCCCCTGTCCGATCCGCGGAACGAGTCCCGGTCCCGGAGACACCGGGAATGGGCGTCGCGGCCATTCGAGTAGAATTGTGTGACGGACGCGACGTGCGCACCGGCCCTGCCGAAGTGCGCCGTGCCCCGCCCGCTACACGTCGGCGCAGCCGCCCGTGACCCGCGCTTTAGCGCCCGCCGGGCTTCCCGTACCAGTCCACGCGGTCGAATCGGCCGCCGTGACGACTGCGAACCCGGGGGCCCGCCCGGGGCGGTCGCCGCTCGGTCATCGGGCCCGACGCGTCTCTCGTCCGGGGCCGATGAACAGAACTCCCGCACCGGCCCGCCTCGCTATCTCCGGAGACAGGGATGACGACCGACAACGACGCGTCCACCGGTGGCCGTCGCAGGCCATGGCACGAACTCCCCCGTTCCGTCCGGGCGGGCATCGAGGACGTGCTCGGGGGGACGGTGGCCGCGGCCACGAGTCAGCGGGGCGGGTTCTCCGACGGGCTCGCGGCGCGGCTCCGGCTGGCCGACGGGCGGAAGGCGTTCGCCAAGGCCGTGGACGCGGAGGCGGCGCCGGGGGTGGCGGAGTTCCACCGGCGGGAGGTCGCGGTGAACGGCGGGCTGCCGCCCGGGGTTCCGGTGCCGAGGCTTCTGGGGTCGCACGACGAGCAGGGGTGGGTGGCGCTCGTCTTCGAGGACGTGGAAGGGAAGCTGCCCGTACAGCCGTGGCGCGAGGACGAGTTGGAGCGGGTGCTCGACGCCCTGACCGGTCTGGCGGAGGGGCTGACGCCCGCGCCGGCGCTCAACTCGGGCGACGTGTCTCCCCGGTTGGGCGGCTGGTCGCGGCTGGCGGAGGGCTCCCGGTCGCTCGCCAAGCTGGCGGTGATCGCTCCGGACGCCGCGCGTGAGCTGGACGATCACCTGACGCTCGAATCGCGGCTGCCCGACGTCATCGCCGGGGACACGCTGACGCACGGGGACCTGTATCCGTTCAACGTCCTGCTCACCGAGGAGCGCGTGGTGGTCGTGGACTGGCCGCACGCGTGGACCGGGCCCGCGTACGCGGATCTGGTGATGCTGCTCGGGAGCGTGGCGCTCGGCGGGGTCGACCCGGAGCCGTACGCCGAGCGTCATCCGCTGCTGCGCGGTGTCGATCCGGAGGCGGTGGACGTGGTCATCTCGGCGCAGGCGGGGTTCCTGCTGGCGGCGGCGTGCTCGATGGACCCGGCGGACGCGGGCACGGATCCGCGGCTGGAAGCGATGATGACGGCGCTGGGGCGGGCGTCGTTGCGGTGGCTGTCGCTGCGCCGGGTGTGAGCGCGGGCGGGCCGGGACGCGGCCGAGCCGGGGGGGGGGGGGGGGGGGGGGGGGCGGGCCGGGGGGGGGGGGGGGGGGGGGGGCGCACAGGGAGGAGGAGACAGGGGGGGCTCGGGGGCTATTCT
>NZ_JBVJNN010000002.1:0-71674 GCF_055583685.1 Streptomyces sp. NPDC104581 | reverse complement strand
TTTGCTCGTCTTTCCTCTCTCTCCCCCCCCCCCCCCGCCCCCCCCCCCCCTCCCCCCCCCCCCCCCCCCCCCCCCCCCCCCCCCCCCCCCCCCCCCCCCCCCCCCCCCCCCGGGGCCGGGGCACGGTCACCGGACGGCGGAGGGGACGCGGGGTCCTCGGGGCCGCTCGGCCTTGCCCCGACCGGTGGTCGCGACCGAGGGCTGCCGCCGGTGGGCCATCACCCATCCCGAGCACTTCCAGCTCCTGTACGGAACACCGCTGCGGTATTGCACGGCGCCCGTCGACGGCCCGACCACGCGGGCGGTGCGCCGGATGGGCGCGGTCTTCGAGAGGGAGCTGTTCGGCGGCGGCACGGCCGAACAGCTCGCCGGGGCCGAGACGCCCGCGCTCTCCGCCGAACTGCGGACCTGTCTGGAGAGCCTGTCGCCGGGCGGCCGGGACGGACTGCCGGCGCCCGCCACCGCGCTCTTCCTCGGCGCGTGGGGGCAGATGCACGGTCTGGTCGTCCTGGAGGTGTTCGGGCACACCGCGTATCCCGGTGACCATCAGGCCGGGATCTTCCGCGTGACGATGCGGAACTTGGCCGCGGACATCAACCGCCGGATCCCGCAGGCGTAAGCGGGTCCGGGGTCCGGTCCGTGAGATACGTGTGCACGGAATCGAATTCCGGCGCTACTCTCGCCGCCATGTCCGCACCCGCCGCCCTCCTCTGTCTCGCGTGCTTCGCGAACTCGGTGTGGTGCGTCGACGACAACCTCTGTTGTTCCTGAGTCGAGCCCCCGCGCCCCACCGCCGACCACCCGACTTCGGAGAACAGTCGTGACCACCACCGCTCCCCCGCGCCGGACCAGCCCCGCCGCGTTGCTCGTCCCCTCACCGACCTCCTCCCCCGCCCCCGAGGCCGAACCGGCGCCCCCGGTACGCCGGGTGCCGCTCGCCATATCCGGGCTGTCGGCCGTCGCGCTCACCGCGTACGTGTGGTCGACGCACGGCGCCAAGCCCGGTTCGCTCCTGCTGCTCGGGCTCGGTCTGGGCGTGGCACTGTTCCACTCACGGTTCGGATTCACCTCCGCCTGGCGGCAGTTGGTCGCCGTCGGCAATGGGCAGGGGCTGCGCGCCCACGCCCTGCTCCTCGGCACCACAGCCACCCTCTTCGCGCTGGTCATCGGCAGCGGCACCGGCCTGTTCGGGTCCGTGCCCGCCCCGTCGGCGGGACCGCTCGGTGTCGGGCTGCTGGTCGGGGCGTTCGTCTTCGCCATCGGTATGCAGCTCGGCGGCGCGTGCGCCTCGGGCACGCTGTTCGCGGTGGGCTCGGGGCAGTCGTCCATCGTGCTCACACTCGGCGGCTTCATCGCCGGATCGACCCTCGCCGCCTGGCAGTTCGACCTCTGGAAGGACCTGCCCGCGCTCGACCCGGTGCTCCTCTCCGACCATGTCGGCTGGTTCGGTTCCTGGGCGGTCACCCTCGCCGTACTGGGCCTGATCGTGCTGGTGAGCCGCCGCGTACAGGCACGCCGTACGCCGCCGCCCATCAGCACCCCGCCGAGCGCCAAGGGCGCGGCGCGCGTGCTGCGCGGCTCGTGGCCGCCGGCCGTAGGCGCACTGGCGCTGGCCGTGCTGGGCGCCGGCGTGCTGCTGGTGTCCGGCGGCCCCTGGGGTGTCACCAGCGCGTTCGGCCTGTGGGGCTCGCGGGTGGTCGACGCGCTCGGCGGCAACCCCGCCGGCTGGTCGTTCTGGCAGCAGCCGGGCAACGCGGAGATGTTCGCGGGGCCCGTGCTGAAGGACAAGAACAGCCTGACCGACATCGGGATCATGATCGGTGCAGCCGTCGCCGCCTCGCTCGGCGGTACATGGGCGCTGCACCGGGGCATCCCCGGCCGCACCGCCGTGGCCGCGGTGCTCGGTGGCGTACTCATGGGGATCGGCGCGCGGCTGGCGGGCGGCTGCAACATCGGCGCGTACCTCGCGGGCATCGCTTCGGGCAGTCTGCACGGCTGGATCTGGGGCGCGACCGCGCTGCTCGGGACCTGGGCGGGGCTGCGGCTGCGCCCGCTGTTCGCGCTGGGCAACCCCAAGCCGGGGGACGGGATCTGCTGAGCCCGGCGGACCGCGCGCCGTAGGCTTGAGCGGTGGTCATCGAACAGAGTCTGGAACTGAACGACGGACGCACGCTGCGGACGTACGACAGTGGCGGCGGTACGGGGAGCGGGGACCGGCCGACCGTCGTCTGGCACCACGGCTCGCCGCAGACCGGTGTTCCGCTGGAGCCGCTGCTCACGGCGGCGGAGGCGCGCGGGATCCGGCTGGTGTCGTACGGCCGCCCCAGTTACGGAGGGTCGAGCCCGCTGCCGGGCCGGAACGTGGCATCGGCCGCAGCCGACGTGGAGCGGATCGCGGACGCGCTCGGTATCGGGGCGTTCGCCACGATGGGGGCGTCCGGCGGCGGGCCGCACGCGCTGGCGTGCGCCGCGCTGCTGCCGGAGCGGGTGACGGGTGTCGTCTGCCTGGCGGGCCTCGCGCCGTACACGCGGGCCTTCGACTGGTACGAGGGAATGGTGTCGCCCGGCGGTCTGCGGTCCGCCGCGGACGGGCGCGAGGCGCGCGAACTGTACGCGGCGACCGATGAGTTCGACCCCGCGAGCTTCACCGCGGCCGACTTCGCCGCGCTGGCGGGCGCGTGGTCGTCGCTGGGCGACGACGCGGGGAAGGCGGGCCGGGCCGGGCCGGACGGGCTGATCGACGACGATGTCGCCTTCGCGACCGCGTGGGGCTTCGACCTGGCGGAGGTGGCCGCGCCCGTCCTGCTGGTGCAGGGCGGCCACGATCGCGTCGTACCCCCCTCGCACGCCACGTCGCTGCTCGCGGGTCTGCCGCGGGCGGAGCTGTGGGTACGGCCCGATGACGGGCACGTCTCGGTCCTCGACGCGTGCCCGTCGGCGATGGACTGGCTGCTGGCGCGACCGTAGAGCCTCGCACTTGAATAACCTTGCGGTTATATAACCGTAGAGGTATGTTCGGGTCATGCCCATACCGTTCGACGTGCTCGCGGAGCCGAGCAGGCGCAGGATCCTCGACCTCCTCCTGGAGCGTCCCCATCTGGTCGGCGAGCTGACCGACCGGCTCGGCCTCAGCCAGCCGGGCACCTCGAAACATCTGCGGGTGCTGAGGGACGCGGGGCTGGTACGGGTCCGGCAGGACGCCCAGCGCCGCTGGTACGAACTGGCCCCGGAGCCACTCGCGGAGCTCGACGCCTGGCTCGGGCACTACCGGCATCTGTGGACCGGGAGGCTCGACTCGCTCGAACGGCAACTCGACGCGATGAAGGACGATTCGCCATGACCGCGCACCCCGATGACAGCCGCTCCGACGACAGCCGCTCCGGCGACCACGGCTTCCCGTCCTCCCTCTCCGCCGAGAGCGGCGGGCGGACCGCCCTGCGCATGGAGCGCCGGCTCGCGCACCCGCCGCAGCGCGTCTGGGACGCGATCACACGGCCCGCGCACCTGGCGAAGTGGTTCCCCTCCGAGGTGAGCGTGGATCTGCGGCCGGGCGGCGAGATCGGCTTCCACTTCCCCGGCGAGCCGGGTCCCGGCCCGGCCATGACCGGGCGGGTCACCGACGTCGACGAGCCGCGCCTCTTCGCCTTCACCTGGGGCGAGGACCATCTGCGCTGGGAGATCGCACCGGACGGGGACGGCTCGCGGCTCAGCCTCGTCCACACCTTCGGCGACCGTTTCGGGGCGGCGAGCTTCGCGTCCGGCTGGCAGGTCTGCGTCACCGCGCTGGAGCGACTGCTCGCGGGGCGGCCCGTGGACGTGGGGCGGGACACACGGGGCACGCTGCACGAGGTGTACATGGCCCGGTTCGGCGAGCTGACGCGGGGGCGCGTCGAGAAGACGGAGGACGGCGGGCGCCGGGTCCGGTTCGAGCGCCAGCTCGTCCGGCCCGCGGAGGTCGTCTGGGCCCGACTGACCGGTGGGGCGGAGCCGTTGACCGGTTCACCGGCGCCGCCCGGCTTCACGGCCGGCGAGATCCCGGCGGGGCCGGTCACGGACGTACGGGCGCCGGAGGTCCTCGCGTACGCCTGGCAGCCGGAGGGCGAGGTCCGCTGGGAGCTGCGCGCCGGGACGGGGCACGGGCCCCGGCTGGTCCTCACCCAGACGGGCCCGCACGACTTCGACGCGGAGGCGGCGGAGGCGGCGTGGCGGGCGCGGGTGCGGGACCTGGCGGCGGACTTGGCGGCGGGGCCCGCGGACGCCCGGGACGGCGGGGCGGCCGGTCCCTCCTGAGCCGCCGGACGGCGTCGCATCGGCCCGCCCCGGCCCGGCCCGGACGGCGGACAGCCCGAGGCCGGGCGGGCTGCTCCGCGCAGTCCGTCCGGCCTCGGGGTCACGCCATGACCGTCCCGATCAGTAGGGGCCGTTCACGTTGTCGATCGAGCCGTAGCGGTCGGCCGCGTAGTTGCACGCCGCCGTGATGTTCGCGACCGGGTCGTACGGGTCGGTCGCGGTGCCGGGCACGTGGTACGCCTCGAAGGTCGGGGCGATGACCTGGAGCAGGCCCTTCGACGGCGTGCCGGCCGCCGCGTTGGAGTCCCAGTTGTTGATGGCCTGGGGGTTGCCACCGGACTCGCGCATGATGTTGCGGTGGATCCCGTCGTACGAACCGGGGATGCCGTTCTGCGCCATGACGTCCAGCGCCTCGCGGATCCAGCCGTCGAGGTCGTTGGTGTACGACTTCGCGGCCGTCTCGACGGCTTCGCCGGTCTCGCCCGGCGCGTTCTCGGTCGACGCGGTCGGGGCCGCCGCCTTCGGCTTGCCCGAGAGCTTCAGCTTCAGGCCGGGGTGTATCAGCGACGGGTCCTCGCCGACGGCGGCGCGGTTGGTCTTGTACAGAGCCTTCCAGCCACCGCTCACGGAACGGGCGTCCGCGATCTTGGCCAGCGATTCGCCCTTCGCGACGGTGTGGGTCACCTTCGCGGCGGCCGTGGCGGCCGTCGGGGCCTTGACGGGCTGCTGCGGGGCGGGGGCGGCGCCCGCCGTGGTGGCGGCCACCAGGGGCAGGGCGAGTGCGGCGCTGCCGGTGCCGAGGGCGATGAGGCGGCGGGCGAGCGGACTGGTGCGGGAACGGCGGTGCTTACCCGGTGCGGGCATGACGAAATCCTCTCCGTCGCCTGCGAGGTGAGCTGTCGGGTTCGGGCGGGAGATGCCCGGCCGCGCTTTCGGCGCGGCTTCACCCCGAGCCGGTCCGGCATTGCCGGACCGGCGACTTACCTGGGTCCCCCGCTCCTGCCGTACGTGAATGGGTGGGTGCGGTTTCCGGGCAGCGGCAGGATTCGGCGTTCCGCCCGGAATGACGAGAACGTAAGCGAGAACGTCCGGGCGAAACAAGTCCTGAATTCACCGCACCCCGCCATTCACTGATCCAATGGCGAACAATTCGAATTCCCGCCCGGCGGTACGGACCCTCAACTTTCCTTTCCCGCACGGGAGGTGGGAACGGACACGGGAGAAACACACCCGCCAAATCTGTGACACACATCACGGACTATTGATGCAACCGCCCGGCGACAACACGGCCCAGAAAGGGACAAGTTGGTTCCTGAGCGCACATAACACCCGCTCCGCAAAGCGGACAAAATACAATCTTCCACCTTTGGCGATATGCACTTTGTGTCAGAAAAGCGCCTTCCGTACGGCTCCCCTCACAGAGCCGTACGGAAGGCGCGCCGCGGGGCTCCCGCCCCGCCGTCGACGGGGTGTCAGCCGGCCGTTCGCCCGGCGCCGGGACCGCCCGTGATCACGAAGCTCGATCCCGGCTCGACCAGCACGTCTCCCTCGGCCGAGTTGGTGATGGTCACGTCCGTGAGCGTCGCGTTGCCGCGGGCGCCGCCCATCGCGAGGATGCCGGAACCGTTGTTCGACCTGTCGATCGACACACCGCTGATCTCGACGTCGGGGACGTTGCCGCCGCCGTTCTTGAACTGAATGCCGTCATACGTCGAGTCGGAGATCTCGGTGTCCCTGATCTTCACCCCGGTGATGTCGCGGCTCGCCGGGAAAATCGTGATCGCGCCGAACTCCTGGTCCTCGTTCCAGAAAGCGCCGCCGGTGCGGTGCAGCGCGTTTCCGGTGAGCAGGGTCTCGCCCGAGAAGGGCAGCGGATCGTGGTCCGTCGCGAGCATGATTCCAGGGTAGTTGGCCGTATCGGCGATCAGGTTGTTCTGCACCTTGTTGCCGTAACCGCCGTATATCGCGACGCCGTTGGCGCGCCAGGGCAACTGAATGGTGTTGTTGGTGAACGAGTTGTCGTGCGCGATGTCCACCGCCGGGTCCTTGACGTATCGACTGGCCCAGACGGCGAGCGAATCGTCACCCGTGGTACGGAAGGAGGAATTGTTCACCAGTGAATTGCGGGTGCCGTTGGTGAAGTTGATGCCGTCGGCGTAGGTGTTGCGGATCCGCATGCCGCTGAACTCAAGGCCGTCGGCCGGACCCCAGAGCGCCGGGATGTTGTCGTAGTCCCGGCCGACCCAGACGCCCACGTTGGCGTGCTCGATCCAGACGTTGGAGATCTTGGTGTCCTGTCCGAAGCGGCCGTTGAGGCCCACACCGCCCTCGGCGCCTCCGCCGCCGCGGATCCGGCCGGAGCCGAAGATGGCGATGTCGGAGATTTGCGTGTTGTCGTCGATGTCGAAGCCGAAGTTGCCCTCGTGCGGGTGGTTGATGCCGCCGGCGTTCTGCGGCTCGGTGAGCGTGTAGAGCTGTGAGTGCCACATGCCCGCGCCGCGGATCGAGACGTCGCTGATGCCGATCTGGTTGAACTGCCCCTGGTTGTCGGGGTCGTCGGTCAGGATCTTCTGCTCCTGACGCCACTGGCCCGCGGGGATCCAGACGCAGTCGATGTCGCCGTTCTGGTCGGCGGTGACCGCGTCCTGGATGGCCTCGGTGTCGTCGTTCCCGTCGTCGGGGACGGCACCGTACTCGGTGATGGAGGTGCACTCGGCGGGCTTGGCGGCCGGGGGCGCCACCTGCTCCAGATCGATCAGGTCGACGATGTAGAAGGACGCGTCGTCGTCCGCGTCGCGCTGGAGCTTGAACTCGGTGCCCGCCGGATAGCTCTTCTCCAGCAGCGCGTGCGACTCGTCGAAGAGTCTGCGGGCGTCCGCCTGGGGCGTGTTGGTCAGCGACTCGGGGTCGTCGGTGTTGCCGTACAGCCAGCTGTGCTTGGACGACAGATCCAGTTTCTGCACGAACGCGCCGTCGGCGTAGAGGCTGACGGTGGCGTCGATACCGCCACCGCCGGGCGCGTCCGGGATGGAGTTGCGTACGACGATCGAATTGGCCTCGTTGACCGAGGTGAACTGGACGAACTCCCCGGTGCTGTCCAGCCGTACCGATTTGCGGCCCGACGACTCACTGGCGAAGTTGGTGTGTCCGAAGGTGCGTTCCGGGTCCGCCTCCAGCAGCGTGCCGTCGTAGTCGGCGGCTTCGGCCTCGTACTCGACGTACGGGAGAGCGGCCCCGCGCTCGGCCGCTGCCGGGCGCGCCGACGTGTCGCCGGCCTTCGCGGGCGGGCCGGCCGCCGACGCGGACGCGGCGGGCAGGAGACCGACGACGAGCAGTCCGGTCATGGACATGCTGGAGATCAGGCGCCGTCGGAGGTGCTTCGACTTCATGGTGTCCTCTGTTTCCGTGGGGTCGACAGAGTGAGGGATGCCGGTCCGTGGTGGGGGGGAGCGGCAGGACCACGACCAACCGGGACAGATCGACTGCCCCGATCTTGCAACAGAACCGCAAATAATTGAGCTTCACAGTTCAGGTCCTGCGGTCAGGCAGTGAGAGTTTTCAAGCATGTCACGCCTTTGTCAACAGCCCGCGCCAGAAGCGGGCTTGGCGCACGGCGGGAGCGGACGGCGCCGGACGACCCCCACCGGTCCGCCGACCACCGCGCCTCGCGCCGCCAAGGGCCATGATGGAGATATGGCAAATCCGACAATTCTCACCGTCGACGACGACCCCGCCGTCTCCCGGGCCGTCGCCCGCGACATCCGGCGGCAGTACGGCGAGAGCTACCGGGTCGTACGCGCCGTGTCGGGCGAGGAGGCGCTGGAGGCGCTGCGGGAGATCAAGCTGCGCGGGGACCAGCTCGCGATCATGCTGGCCGACTACCGGATGCCCCGGATGAACGGGCTGGAATTCCTGGAGGCAGCGATGGATCTCTTCCCGCTGGCCCGCCGGGTGCTGCTCACCGCGTACGCGGACACCGAGGCCGCGATCGACGCCATCAACGTCGTGGACCTCGACCACTATCTGCTCAAGCCGTGGAGTCCGCCGGAGCAGAACCTCTACCCGGTGATCGACTCGCTCCTGGAACTGTGGCTGGCCACCCCGGACCCGGGGGTGACGGAGACGCGTGTGGTCGGCCACCGGTGGTCGGCGCCGTCCTTCGCCGTACGGGACTTCCTGGCCCGCAACCTCGTGCCGTACCGGTGGCTGATCTCGGACGAGCCGGAGGGCGGCCGGCTGCTGGCCGCCGCCGGACTCAGCCAGGCGGACGTTCCGGCGGTCGTCACCTCAGACGGCAAGACCCTGGTGAACCCCTCCGAGCGGGAGCTGGCCGCGCACGTCGGGCTGAGCACCGTACCGGCCTCCGGCTTCTACGACCTGGTGGTGGTCGGCGGCGGGCCCGCCGGTCTCGGCGCGGCCGTGTACGGCGCCTCCGAAGGGCTCCGGACGCTGCTGGTGGAGCAGCGGGCGACCGGCGGACAGGCCGGCCAGAGCAGCCGGATCGAGAACTATCTGGGCTTCCCCGACGGGGTGTCCGGCCAGCAGCTGACCGAGCGGGCCCGCCGCCAGGCGCTCAAGTTCGGGGCGGAGATCCTCAGCACCCAGCGGGTGGTCGCGCTCGACGCGGCGGGCTCCGGCCGCGTGCTGCGCCTCGGCGAGGAGAACGCGGTCACCGCCCACACCGTGGTCCTGGCGACCGGGGTCTCCTACCGGCGGCTGGGCGCGGCCGGCGTGGCGGAGCTGACCGGCACCGGGGTCTTCTACGGGTCCACCGTCACCGAGGCGATCAACTGCTCCGACGAGGAGGTCTACATCGTCGGCGGCGCCAACTCCGCCGGGCAGGCGGCCGTGTACTTCTCCCGCTACGCCCGCCGTGTGCACGTGCTGATCCGCCAGGGCGATCTCACGCGTTCGATGTCGAGCTATCTGATCGACCAGCTCAACGACATCGACGTCATCGAGGTCCACCCGTGGACCGAGGTGACGTGCGCGGAGGGCGACGGGCATCTCCAGAGCCTGACGCTGCGCGACTCGCGGTCCGGGCAGAGCAGGAGCGTGCCGACGTCGTGGCTGTTCGTCTTCATCGGCGCCGAGCCCCACACCGACTGGCTGGACGGGGCCGTCACCCGCGACGAGCGCGGCTTCGTCGTCACCGGTACGGATCTCATGACGAGCGGACGGCGCCCGGCGGGCTGGGGCCTGCCGCGCGATCCGTACCACCTGGAGACGAGCGTCCCGGGTGTCTTCGCGGCGGGCGACGTGCGCGCCACCTCGGTCAAGCGCGTCGCGTCGGCCGTCGGTGAGGGCGCCATGGCCGTCTCCCTGGTGCATCGATATCTGGAGGCACAGTGAGCACCACCCCGGAGGACCGGCTGACACCCGAGCAGCTGCGCACCCTCTTCCTGTTCGAGTCGCTGAGCATCGAGCAGCTCCACTGGCTGGCCGAGCGCGGCCGGGTCGAACGCCGGGACGCCGGTGAGGTGGTGTACCGGGAGGGGGAGCCTGCCGACTGCTTCTTCGTGCTGCTGAGCGGGGCGATCTCGCTCCACCGGGTCCTGCACGGCGACGACGTGGAGGTCAACAGGACCGACCAGCGAGGGGTGTACAGCGGCGCGACGCGGGCGTATCTGGGCGACCGTGTCGACCAGACGTATCCGCACACGATGCGCGCGGTCAGCGACGCCGAGTTCCTCGTCCTGCCGGCCGAGGAGTTCGCGTACGCGGTGCGCACCTGGTTCCCGATGGCCCTGCATCTGCTGGAGGGGCTGTTCTTCGGCACGCGCGCGGCCAACGCGATCGTCAACGAGCGGGAGCGGCTGCTGGCCCTGGCCTCGCTGTCCGCCGGGCTCACCCATGAGCTGAACAATCCCGCGGCGGCGGCCCTGCGGGCGACGGCCGGGCTGCGCGAACGGGTCACCGGCATGCGGCACAAGCTGGCCATGATCGCCGACGGCAGGCTCGACGGGGCCGCGCTGCACAAGCTGGTGGGGCTCCAGGACGACGCCGTCCGGCGTGCCGCGGCGGGCGTCGACCTGACGGCGATGGAGACCTCCGACGCGGAGGACACCGTCAGCGACTGGCTGGAGGAGCGGGGACTCGCCCGCCCCTGGGACCTGGCGCCGTCACTGGTGGCGGCGGGCATCGGGGTGCCGTGGCTGAGCGACGCGGCGGCCACGGTGGGCGACGAGTACTTCGAGGGTGCGGTGCGCTGGATCACGTACACCATCGACACCGAGCTGATGATGGGCGAGATCGACGACTCAGTGGAGCGGATCTCGGAGCTGGTCGGGGCGGCCCGGCAGTACTCGCAGCTCGACCGGACACCCTTGCAGATCGTGGACGTGCACGCCCTGATCGACGCCACGCTGACCATGCTCCAGGCCAAGATCCCGGACGACGTACGGGTGGTCAGGGAGTACGACCACGGCCTGCCGTCGATCCCCGCCCACGGCGCGGAGCTGAACCAGGTGTGGACGAATCTGATCGTCAACGCCCTGGACGCGATGCCCGACGGCGGCACGCTCACGGTGCGCACCTGGCGCGAGGACAAGCGGCTGATGGTCGAGATCGCGGACACGGGCGTGGGCATCGCCGAGGACGTCCGGCCACGGATCTTCGAGCCGTTCTTCACGACCAAGCAGGTCGGGGAGGGTACGGGGCTGGGGCTGGACATCTCCTACCGCATCGTGGTCAACAAGCACCACGGGGACCTCAGGGTGACCTCGCGGCCGGGCGACACCCGCTTCCAGGTGTGCCTGCCGATCGAGGAGGAGGCGGCCGGGGAGCCGGTCAGCCCAGCAGCTGATGGGTGAAGCACCAGCGCCACTCCTCGCCGGGCTCCAGGGAGCGCATGACGGGGTGGCCGGTCTGGGTGAAGTGTTCGGTCGCGTGCCGGAGCGGTGAGCTGTCGCAGCATCCGACGTGTCCGCAGGACAGACAGAGACGCAGATGGACCCAGTCCCGACGGTCGAGTGCGACACAGTCGACGCATTCGTCGGTGCGCGAGAGGGGCGCCACGTCAGCAGTCGCGTTGGCGAGATCTGTACATGTACCCATGCCGCCACCGTACTGCGGCGGGGCGCGGGGGGCGCGTCGGAGAGGCCGGGGCCGCGGGCCCGCGGGGCCCCGTAAGTCCGCGAAGTCCGTCAGGTCCGGAGACTCCGGATCCGCCGGGGCGGCAGACTGGCTGCCGTGACGACACTGAGCAAAGGCGCCAATCTCCCGGTGACGGCCCCCTCCGTGCGGGCCGTCCTCAGCTGGTCGGCCGGGCCGGGCGTACCGGACGTGGACGGTTCCGCCCTCCTGCTGACCGACGCCGGACAGGTGCGCTCCGACGGCGACTTCATCTTCTACAACCAGCCGCACCACGCCTCCGGCGCCGTACGCCACGTCGGCAAGCAGCCCGGCGCCGACTCGGTGGAGGTGGACCTCGCGGGGCTGGAGCCGGGCATCGAGCGTGTGGTGCTGTGCGCGTCAGCGGACGGCGGCACGTTCGGGCAGGTGCCCGGCCTGCGGCTGCGGCTGCTGGACGCGGCGTCGGGCGCGGAGCTGGCGCGTTTCGACATGGAGGCCGGTTCGGAGACCGCGTATGTGAGCGGGGAGCTGTACCGGCGGGGCGGCGCGTGGAAGTTCCGGGCGGTCGGGCAGGGGTACGCGAGCGGGCTGGCGGGGCTGGCGACGGACTTCGGCATCACGGTCGACGAGGAGCCGCCACCGGTGTCGCCCCCGGCCATGGCGCTGGTACCGCCTGCGGCGCCGATACCGCCACGGGCGCCGGCCGCGCCCCCGGCTCACCCGGCCCCCTCCCCCGCCGCTGCCGCGCCCGCCCGGACCGGCACCCGGCTCACCAAGGGTGAGGAGCGGCTTCCCGTCGACATGCGCAAGCGCCTCTCGCTGCGCAAGGAACAGGTCGCGGTCAGCCTGGACAAGCACGGCGTCACCGGGGTCGTCGCGCGCGTCGTCCTCGTCCTGGACGCCTCGGGCTCGATGAGCGCGCTCTACACGCGCGGCGTGGTGAAGAACGTCGCCGAGCGGATGGCGGCCGTCGCGGCGCAACTCGACGACGACGGCGAGATGCAGGCGTGGACGTTCGCCACGAACCCGGCCCGGCTGCCCGATCTGGTGATCGGCGAGCTGCCCGAGTGGCTGAGGCTGCATGTGCGGGTGGGACAGATGAGCCTCTTCGGCCGTAAGAAGCCGCAGAGGGGCCTGGTGCCGGGTCAGGTCGACATGCGGGCGGTCGGTTTCCAGAACGAGGAGCAGAAGGTCATCGCGGAGGTGCGGGCGTACGTGCGCGAGAATCCCGTGCCCGCGCCGACCCTGGTCCTGTTCTTCTCCGACGGCGGCGTGTACCGCGACGCGGAGATCGAACGGGAGCTGCGCGCGGCCGTCGAGGAGCCGGTGTTCTGGCAGTTCGTCGGTCTCGGCAGGGCCAACTACGGGGTGCTGCAACGCTTCGACACGATGGCGGGCCGCCGTGTCGACAACGTCGGCTTCTTCGCCGTGGACGACATCGAGCGCGTCTCGGATCCGGAGCTGTACGACCGGCTCCTGTCGGAGTTCCCGTCATGGCTGCGGGAGGCGAGGCAGGCGGGGATCCTGCGCTGAGCGGGTCGTAGCGGGCGGCATGGGCCCGCGTGCGGCGGCTGTTCCCGGGTCGCCGCACGAGCCGCCGGGGCAGAGAGCCGGGCAGGGCCTTTCCGCCGTCCTGTCCGCAATCGCCCCCCGTCCGTGTCACCGCACCCGTACTGTTAGTTTCTACAGTGCTGTAGAAGCACAAGCGCTACGGCCGGCAGTCGGCGGTGCGGGGGGCGGGGCGTACCCCCCGCACCGCTCCGCCCGTACGGCCGCTTCCACGCCGCTCCCCCGCGCGGCCGATATTTTCTACAGTGTTGTAGATTTTGCTCAGTCATTACCTTCGAGCACCAGGAGAAGATCGTGGGAGTTTCCCTCTCCAAAGGCGGCAACGTTTCGCTCAGCAAGGAAGCGCCGGGCCTGACGGCGGTGCTCGTCGGCCTGGGCTGGGACGCGCGCAGCACCACCGGCGCCGACTTCGACCTCGACGCGAGCGCGCTGCTGGTCAACGCGGCCGGCAAGGTCCCCTCCGACCAGCACTTCATCTTCTACAACAACCTCAAGAGCCCTGACGGTTCGGTCGAGCACACCGGTGACAACCTCACCGGTGAGGGCGAGGGCGACGACGAGTCGCTGAAGGTCAACCTCGCCGGCGTCCCGGCCGAGGTCGACAAGATCGTGTTCCCGGTCTCCATCCACGAGGCCGAGTCGCGCGGGCAGAGCTTCGGCCAGGTCCGCAACGCGTTCATCCGCGTCGTGAACCAGGACGGCGGCGCCGAACTCGCGCGCTACGACCTCACCGAGGACGCCTCGACGGAGACCGCGATGGTCTTCGGCGAGCTGTACCGCAACGGCGCCGAGTGGAAGTTCCGCGCCGTCGGCCAGGGTTACGCCTCCGGCCTCTCGGGCATCGCCACCGACTTCGGCGTCGGCGTCTGAGCTGAACGGCACGCCGCCGGACCCGGAAACCTGACGACTCCTCCGGGTCCGGCGGCGTCGCGCTTTCCGGGCCGCCCGGTACCTCCCGGCCCACCGCTTCGCCTCGCGCCGCCGACCGGTCCACAGCCGAGGTCACCTCGCGGGACGGAAAGGCGAGAAACGGGCACATCTCGTATTCCCCGGATGAACTGCCGGGCGGGCGGGCGAGATGAGGCCAACCACGAGTGGCCGGCCTCCCCCGGCGCGGTGCCGATCGCGCGCGGCCGGGGCGACAAGGGTGCCGAGGGCGCGATCGAGGTCGCCGTCAGCGCGACATACCCCATCGAGCAGGTCCGGGAGGCGTACGCGGCGCTCGCCCCGCCGCACAGCCGGGGCAAGATCGTCCTGCGGATGCGCGGACCGGGCGGCGGGGTGATGCCGGGGCCGCCACCCCTGCCCCGTCCCGGCACGTTCGGCCGGGCCTCCCGCTTCGCCGCGTGCCCGGGGCCCAACACCGCTACCGGCAGGGGGCGTTAGTACGTTCCTGGTACATTCCTCGCCGTCCGCCGGCGGTCCTGGTGTGGCAAGGTCGTGCCGTGGATGAGCTGCGACCCGAAGATCCCGCGCGAATAGGCGTGTGGCAGATAATCGCCCGGCTCGGCTCGGGCGGTATGGGACAGGTGTATCTGGGCCGTTCGCCGGGCGGCCGGCTGGTGGCGGTGAAGGTGATCCGCGACGAGATCAGTGACCATCCGGAGACGCTGGCCCGGTTCCGGCGGGAAGCCGCGACGGTGGAGACCGTACGCAGCCCCTACACCGCCCAGTTGATCGAGGCGTCGCTCGACGCGTCGCCGTACTGGCTGGCCACCGAGTACGTGCCGGGCCCCACTCTGCGCGCCGCCGTCATCGAGAGCGGCCCGTTCCCGCCCGAGAGCGCGCTGCGGCTGTTCGCCGCTCTCGCCGAGGGGCTGGCCACGGTCCATGTCCACGGGGTCACGCACCGGGACCTGAAGCCGCAGAACGTCATCCTCGCGCCGCAGGGGCCGCAGCTGATCGACTTCGGCATCGCCCGGGGTGTCGAACAGACGCTCCTCACCCAGGTCGGCATGGCGCCGGGAACACCCGGGTACGCGGCGCCCGAGGTTCTCCTCCGTAACGAGGTCGGCCCGGCGGCGGACGTCTTCGCGCTGGGAGCGACGCTCGCCCACGCCGCGACGGGCCGTCCACCCTTCGGCGGCGGAGAAGCCCCGGCGGTGAGCTACCGGACCGTTCACGAGGACATCGACCTGGTGGGCGTACGCGACGACCTGGCCGCGCTGATCCGGCGCTGCGTCGCCAAGGACCCCGCCGGACGGCCCGGGCTCGCCGCCGTGATCGCGGGATGCGCGGTGGACTCGGCGCTGGCGGCGGACGCGCACTACCGGTCGGTGGCCCGTGACCCCGAGGCCGTACCCCAGGGCGCGCCGGAGGCAACGCCGGGGCGGGCAGAGGCGGTTGGGCCCGAACCCGGGCCGGCTCCCGGACCCGGGCCCGGAGCGGAGCCCGCTCCCGCGCGCTGGGGGTACGAGGGAACCACCCCGTACGCCTCGCCCTCGCCCTCGTCCCCCGCCGCCCGCCCAGGACGCCGCAAGGGGTGGCTCGCGGTGTGCGCGCTGGGGCTCGCCGTGCCGCTGGGGCTCTGGCTGCTCCCCGGACAGGACAACGGCAAGGACCCCGAGGCGGGCACCACGGGAGCCGCCGCGTCCGGACCGACCGCCGGGGACGGCACGGGGAGCGGCACAGAGGACGACACGGAAGACGACGCGAAGGACGATCCGGCGCAGGGCCCACCGGACCACATCGCGAACGACCGCGTCTCGCAGGACCGCTGGGCCCTGTCGGACGATCCGCAACAGGCGTCCCAGGGCATCGGCTTCTGCGACCTGGGCAGTGTCGCCGACTCCTCGCCGCCGGCGGACATGCGGTCCTCCGTCTCGCACACCACAGGCTCGGGCACCGCCTCGGTGGCCTTCCGCCCCAAGGACGCGGGGAAGGGGAAGCGCCCCGCGCCGTACTACGTCTCCGTCGGCATACGCCCTCCGCACGAGACCGACCGCGCCACCGGACGCCCCCTCAAGTCGGCGGGGAAGGGCATCGGATTCACCAGCGCGCCCGTCGACCTCTACTCGAAGTGGTCCTCGGGCGGCACGGTCAAGCTCCAGTACCCGGATGACTTCCGGGCCCACTTCGGCACACGGACGGTCGACGCGATCCCGGTGAGCGACGATCCGGGCGACTGGACCGTGGTGATCTACCACGTCGAGGGCGGACCCACGAAGTACACGTCCATCGTGTGCAACGGCTTCCACGCGTAGCCGCCCCGTTCGGTCCGGTCGGCGGGGCCCGCCGGCGCTCCGGTCAGCGGGCCGCCCAGTCCGGGGTCCACACGTCGTGCGGGGTTCGCGGGGCCGCGGTGCGCAGATGGTCGCGCAGCGCGGTCAGCGCGGGGTGCCGGTCTCCGCTGCGGAACAGCAGCATGTGCGGGTAGACCGGGGTCGGACCGTGCAACGGGACGCGCCGCAGGTCGTGGTTCCGGGGCCACAGGTACCGGTCCTCGCTGCCGACGAGCGTGGCCAGCGAGGCCGAGTCGGCCAGCGAGTCCATCAGGGCCTCGTCGCCGAAGTCGGGGCCGAGCGCGTCGATACTCAGGCCGAACGCTTCGGACAGCGCCCGGTAGAACGCCGCCCACTCCGTGTCCGGTCTGATCCCGGGGATCCAGACGCGGTGGCCGGCCACGTCCGAGGGACTGACCGAGGGCGCGTCGGCCAGCGGGTGGCGGGGTCCGACCAGGAGTTCCAGGGGTGTGTCCAGAAGCCGTTCGACGCTGATCCCGGCCGGGACCCGGTCCGCGGGCAGGGCGCGGAAGGACGCGTCGACGGTCCCTTCGAGCACCGCCCGTGCGGCCTGGGAGGCGTTCTCGCCGCCCAGCGTGACCGCGTCCAGGTCCGTCCCGGGGTGGGAGCGGTAGAACCGGTAGACGGCCTGGGCCGGGGCGATGCGCCGGTTGAGGACATCGACGCGCAGGGGACGGCTGCCGGGGCGCACGGCCTGCTCGGCCAGCGCGACGGCCGCCAGGACCTTCTTGGCGTGCGGCAGGAACACCTGCCCGTCCACGGTCGGCCGCGAGCCCCGGGAGGTCCTCACCAGGAGGGTGACCCCGGTGTGCGTCTCCAGGGCCGCGATCCGCTTGGAGACCGCCTGCTGGCTGATCCCCAACTCGTCGGCCGCGGCCTGGAACTGGCCGGTCCGGGCGACGGCGACGAACGTCCGCAGCGCTTCAGTGTCCACGCTCGCACTCTACTCGCACACCTGTTGGTTGTGGCCGGTGCGGTGCGGGGTTGTTTGATCGAGGTTCCGCACGGTGGTGGGATGTGCGCATGTCTACCCGCACAGAGCAGGTCATGTATGTCCGGACCGAGGAGTTCGCGCGCCATGCGGAACGGATCGCCGAGGTGACCGATGCGACGTCCCGGCTGAACGTGCTTCCGTTCAGCGACGGCGAGCGCCGCGCGGAACTACTTTCGGTTGTGTTCGGCGGCCCGCTGCCGGAGTCGGTGGTGATCTACCCGCCGTTCTTCACCGAGTACGGGCTCAACACGACGTTCGGGGAGAACGTCTTCGTCAACCAGGGATGCACCTTCATGGACAGGGGAGGCATCCGAATCGGCGACGGCGTCATGATCGCCCCGAGGGTGAGCCTCGTCACCGGGGGCCACCCCCTGCCCCTGGCCGAGCGCCGCGAGTACCTCTCCTTCGCCCCGATCGTCATCGGGGAGGACGTGTGGATCGGGGCAGCCGCCGTGATCACGCAAGGGGTGACCGTCGGCGCCGGCGCGGTGGTCGCCGCCGGCGCCGTGGTCACCCGTGATGTTCCCGCCGGCACCGTGGTCGCGGGAGTGCCCGCCCGGGTGATCAAGGCGATCGGCTGAGACCGGCCGGGCGGCGGGGCCGCGTCCGGCCTCCGCCGCCCTCCCGTGCCGGTCATCGCGGCTCGATGTCCCTCGCCACCTCACGGAACAGTTCCTCCGCCGCGCTCTCCGCCGGGGTCGGCCGGCGTTCCGTCAGGCGGGCCAGGAGGATACGGCGGGTGGGGGCCGAGGGGGTGAGGGAGACGGCCTCGATGCCGGAGAGGAGGTTCGTCAGGGCGAGGCGGGGCGCGAGGGCGATGCCGAGGCCGATGGAGACCATGGCCTGGGCCTCCTGGTAGTCGTGCGCGTGGAAGGCGACCGTCGGGCGGAAGCCCGCCGCCTGGCAGGATCTGGCGAGCACGTCGGCGACGGGGTGCTCGTCGGCGCGGGTGATCCAGTTCTCGCCGGCGAGTTCCGTGATGTCCACGGACTCGCGGCCCGCGAGCCGGTGGTCGCGGGCGACGATCAGCACCGTGGGGTCGTCGAGCAGGTGCGTGACGGTGAGGGACGGGTCGTCCACCCGGCGCCAGTGGTAGTCCCAGAGCAGCGCGAGCTGGATCTCGCGGCTCTCCAGCATGGCGAGCAGTCCGTCGAAGACGGCGCTGCGGACGATGAGTTCGACATTGGGGTGGGCCTGCCCGAAGCGCTGGACGAGGCGTGGCAGCAGCGAGGCGCCGGCGGTGGGGAACGAGCCGATGCGCAGCTCGCCCGAGCGCAGTCCGGCGATCTCGTCCAACTCGGCCCGTGCCGCGTCCAGTTGACGGCCGATGTGCTGTGCGTGCCGTACCAGGGCCTGTCCCGCGGGGGTGAGTTGCACGCCGCGCGCGTGGCGTTCGAGCAGGGGCTGACCGGCCTCCGACTCCAGCTTCGCGATCTGCTGCGAGACGGCGGAGGGGGTGAAGGCGAGGGCCTGGGCCGCTGCCGTGAGGGAGCCTCGTCCGGCGACCTCGGTGAGGAGCAGCATCCGGCGTACGTCGAGATGCATGGGACAGTCCTTAAGTTCTGCTAAATGGGCATCCATTTTTTCGAGATTGTACTGAAGTCGTCGCACGCGCATGCTCGGTGTCGCCCGGAGATCGTCACCGGGCTTTTCTCGAACGACGGGAGGGCCACGTGCTGCGGCTGCCGGCAACACTCATGCGCGGAGGCACCAGCAAGTGCTGGGTGTTCGACGCCGACGACCTGCGCGCGGCGGGCGTGGACGGTGGGCCCGACGGGCGGCTGGACACCGTCCTGGCGTCGGCGTTCGGCGCGACGGACCCGCGCCAGATCGACGGCGTCGGCGGGGCCACGTCCACCACATCGAAGGCGGCGATCGTCCGCCCGTCCGCCGAGCCGGGCGTCGATGTCGACTACCTCTTCGCGCAGGTCGGCATCGGTACGGCCGGGGTCGAATGGGCGAGCAACTGCGGAAACTGCGCGACCGCCGTGGGCCTGTACGCGCTGCGCACCGGGCTCGCCGAGCCGGTCCACCCCACCACCACGGTCGAGCTGCGCAACGAGAACACGGGCGTACGGCTCTCGGCCACCGTGCCCACGCCGGGCGGCGTGGTGCCGGAGCTGGGCGACGCGACCGTGCCCGGTTCGCGCGCCCTCGGCGTACCCGTCGCGCTCGGCTTCCGGCATCCGGCGGGCGCGACCACCGGCGCCCTGCTGCCGACCGGCAACGCGGTCGACCGCCTGGAGGTGAGCGGCGCCGGCCGGCCCCAGGCGGTGGACGGTGCGCACCTGGCGGACGGTGCGCGGTGGGCGGACGGGTCTCACCCGGCGTACGGCGTCGACGCCACCCTGGTGGACGCGGGCGCCCCCGCCGTACTCGCCGACGCCGCGGCCTTCGGCTCCGACGCCCTGGAGACGGTCGACGCGTTCTCGTCCCTGGTCCCCGCCCTGACCCGGCTGCGCCGCGCCGCCGCGCTGCGGATGGGCCTCGCCGGGCCCCATGACCCCGTCAGCCACTCCGTACCGAAGGTGGGTGTCGTCGCGCCGGCCGGTGACTATGTGACGTCGCTCGGTGAACGGATCCCGGCCGCCGACTACGACATCGCCGTCCGCATGCTGTCCATGCACGCCCCGCATCCGGCCATCGGGCTCACCTCGGCGGTCGCGATTGCGTCCGCCGCACTCTCACCAGATACGATTCCGGCCAAACTGGCCGAGAATCGGCCGGTCGCCACTCTGCTCCGGCTGGGCACACCCGCCGGCGTCATCACGGCGGACGTGTCGCTCGACGACACCGGCGCGGTCCGGGCGGTAACCCTGCACCGGGCCGCGCGCGCCATCGCGACCGCGGAACTCCTTGTCCCCGCCCTCCTACAGGAAAGCGTCTGACGCACCCGACGCGCCTGTCCGGCAGCAAAGGAGCTGTCATGAAAGTCCAGTTGGAGAACATCACGCTCGCCTACGGCGACGCGACCGCGGTCGACGACCTCAGCATCGACATCGAGGACGGTGAGTCACTGGTCCTGCTCGGCAAGTCGGGCTGCGGCAAGACGTCCACCATGCGGTGCGTGGCCGGCCTCGAAACCCCCACGAGCGGCCGGATAACCATCGGTGACACCGTCGTCTTCGACAGCGAACGCGGCATCAACGTGGCGCCGAACAAGCGCAACGTGGGCATGGTGTTCCAGTCGTACGCGGTCTGGCCGCACCGTACGATCCACCAGAACGTCGCCTTCCCCCTCCAGCAGCAGAAGCTTCCCAGGGATCAGATCCGCGAACGCGTCGCCGACGTGCTCGACCTGGTCGGGCTCACCGAATTCGCCGACCGGGGCGCCAGCCTCCTCAGCGGCGGCCAGATGCAGCGCGTCGCGCTCGCCCGCAGCCTCGTCATGCGGCCCAGTGTGCTGCTGCTCGACGAACCGCTGTCCAACCTCGACGCCCGGCTGCGCGACCGGCTCCGCGTGGAGCTGCGCGAAATCCAGCAGCGGCTCGACCTGACCTGTGTCTACGTCACCCACGACCAGTCCGAGGCGCTCGCGCTCGCGGACCGGATCGCGCTGATGCAGAACGGCCGCATCGTGCAGACGGACCGCCCGGAACGCATCTACGACACCCCCTCGTCGGCGTCGATCGCCGACTTCCTCGGGGTGTCCAACATCTTCCCCTGTACGGCGATCGGCTCGCGGGACACGGTGACGACCGGGCGGCACGAGGCGCGGAACGGCACGAACGGTGCCGGGACCGGCGGGAACGGGACCGGGACCGGCGGGAACGGGGGCACGGGCGCGCTGCTCGGTCTGACCGGCCACGAGGTCGAGGTCCTCGCCGACTGCGACACCGCTCCCCCCGCCGACCCCAGCGTCTGCATCCGCCCCGAGGACATCCGGCTCACCGACGCCCCCGCGGCCGACGGCGTCAACAACTGGCCCGGCCGCGTCGAGGTCGTCAGCTTCCAGGGCAGCTACGTCCGCTACCGCGTCAGCCTCAAGGGCGGCCCCGAACTCGACGCGATCGTCCCCCGGCGCGGTCGCGAACTGCTGCGGCCCGGCGCGTCCGTCTGGGCCGCCGCCGACCCGGCCGCCGTTCAGGTGCTGCCGTCGGAGGTGCCCGCATGAGCGCCGTGATCACGCGGCTGCGGCGCGGCATGCCGACCGGAGTCCTGCTGACCTGTCTGGGCATCCTCGTCGTCGTACCGATGCTGTTCATCCTGCTCGCCGCCTTCAGCACCCAGGTGCCGAGGCCCGGCGCGATCGGGCTCGACTCGCTCTCGCTGGAGAACTTCTCCATCCTCTCCACCTCGCAGGCCGTGGGCGCCCTCGGCAACTCCGTGCTCGTCGCCGGCGCCGCGTCGGTGCTCGCGCTCGCAATCGGCTGCGGGCTTGCTTTCCTCGCCGCGCGCACCGACACCCCGGGCAGGCGCTTCCTCTACTTCGTCGGTATCGCGCCGCTGTTCCTGCCGTCCCTCGTGGGCGCCATCGCCTGGTCGCTGCTCGGCAGCCCGGCGACCGGCTTCCTCAACCTGCTGCTGCACGGCGCCGGACTCGACGTCACGCTCGACATCTACACCGTGCCCGGACTGATCATGGTCCTGGCGCTCTACTACGCGCCGTACGCGTTCCTCCTCGTCCACGCCTCGCTGTCGCTGATGAACCCCGACCTCGAAGAGGCGGCGTTCGTCCACGGCGCGACCCTGCGCCGCACCATGCGGCGTGTCACGTTCCCGCTGGCCATGCCCGCGATCCTGGGCTCCGGGATCCTCATATTCGCGCTGACGATGGAGAACTTCCCGGTCGCGCAGGTGATCGGCAATCCGGGCCAGATCGACACACTGCCGAGCTTCATCTACCGGCTCATGAACGCCTCGCCGTCGCGCGGCAACGAGGCAGCCGCCGTCTCGATCGTCCTCACCCTCGTCCTGCTCATCGTCACCGCCGTGCAGCAACGAGCCGTGCTGCGGCGGAAGTTCACCACCGTCACGGGCAAGGGCGTGCGGGCCCGCACGGTCCCGCTGGGACGCTGGCGGGGACCCGCGTTCGCCGCGGCGCTCCTGTACTTCGCGCTCGCCGTCGTACTGCCGCTCGGCGCGCTGACGGTCGCCTCACTCCAGAGCTCGCCGTATCTCTCCAGCATCGGCCAGCTCGCCGAGAGCGACGCGCTGTCGTTCTACGCGCTGGGCGAGATGATCACCTCGGCCGACTTCATCGAGGTCGCACGCAACAGCGTGCTCACCGCCGTACTGGCCGGTGTGCTGGGCACGGGCATCAGCTTCGCCCTCGCCTACACCGTCTACCGCACCAAGGCCCCGGGGCGGCGCGCGCTGGAGTTCGTGGCGATGGCGCCGCTCGCGGTGCCCGCGATCGTCCTCGGGCTCGGTCTGCTGTGGACCTGGCTGGTCATGCCGCTTCCGGTGTACGGGACGATGGCCGTCCTCGTCGTGGCGTTCCTCGCCGTGTTCCTCCCGCAGGGGTACCGGGGCGTGGCCTCGTCCATCCTCCAGGTGGACCGCGATCTGGAGGACAGCGCGGTACTGCTCGGCGCGCCGCGGGCACGGGCGATCTCGCACGTGACGCTGCCGCTGATGCGCGTCGGGATGGTCTCCACGCTGCTGCTCCTGCTGATGCTCTGCATGCGTGAACTGTCCGCCGCCCTCTTCCTGTTCACCTCCGACACCCGGCTTCTCTCAATCATGATCTTCGACAACTTCGACAACGGCGCCATGCAGGGCGCGGCGACGGTGAGCCTGCTCTACTGCGGCGTGATCCTGGTCATCGCACTCCTCGCGAAGTCCCTCGGCGCCAAGACCGTGGACGGAGCCCGATGAACCGCAAGAGCTCGCGCGTCCTGGCCGCCCTGGCGGCGGTCGGGGCGCTGACCGCCGCCGCTGCCTGCGCACCGCCGCCCACCACGGCCGTGGTCGACCTGTCGGCCCGGGTCGACACCTCCGGCGGGCTCGTCGTGGACGGCGAACAGATCGCCGACGCCGAGCTGTTGGCCGCCGCGAGGAAGGAGGGCTCGCTCTCCCTCTACAGCGGCTACATCGAGAACTCCGAGAAACAGGTCATCCGCGCCTTCGAGCACGACACCGGCATCAAGGTCGACCTCGTGCGCCTCGTCCCGAACCGCCTCGCCGAGCGCGTGCTGAGCGAGCAGGGCGCCGGCCGGCTCGGTGCGGACGTCGTCCGCACCTCCGACTACGACATCGCCTCACGGATGCGCGAAGCCGGGGTCTTCCGGGCCCATGAGGTGCCCGGCTACGAGAAGCTGGACGACACCGTCCGCTACCACGGCGGCGAGTTCTACCGTGTCTTCGACCCCCTCTACACCTTCGCCTACAACACCGTCCTCGTGGACGAGAAGGACGCGCCGACCTCCTGGAAGGAGCTCACCGAGGCGGAGTGGAAGGGCAGCCTCGGCATCACCCAGGTCGGCGCGGGCGGCAGTTCGCTCGCCCTGACCAGGTTCCAGGAGGACCGGCTCGGGCCGGACTATCTGCCGGCCCTCGCCGATCAGCAGCCCCGCATCTTCGACTCGTCGAGCGCGGCGCTGGAGAGCCTGGCACGTGGCGAGATCTCCGTGGCGACCGCGGTCGTCAGCAGCGTCAACATCGCGGCGAGCAAGAACGCGCCGGTCGACTTCGTGGTGCCCGACGAGGGCATGGCCGCGTACGACTACTACCTCGGCAAGGCCACGTCGGCGGAGCACGAGGCCGCGGCCGAACTCTTCCTCGACTGGAACATGTCGCAGCGCGGCCAGGACGTCTTCCGCCAGATCGGCGAATTCCCCGCGCGCAGTGATGTGACGCCGCCGAAGGTGCTGGGGCACGACCTGCCGACCGTGGACAGCGGGCAGGTCGTCCGCTTCGAACCCAAGGCCCTGCTCGGCGCGGCTGACGCCGATCAGCGACGGTGGCTGTCGCTCTTCGGCTATCTGTAGCCGGCGCCCGCGGTCAGACCTTGTCCGCCGCGATCAGCAGATACTGGAAGCTGCCGTCGTTGTAGGCGTCCAGGAACGCCTTCTCGATACCGGTGGCCAGCGGGGACTCGGCGCGCAGTTCCCAGTACGGGATGGTCGCCGCGGTCAGGTCGACGACGCTGACGGGGACGAGGCGGTTGGCGGCCATCTCCTTGAAGTACTTGCTGCGGGGATGAATGCTGCAGATGTAGTGGGCGTTGATCTCGCTGACGGCACGGGACGGCAGTCCGTACGCGTCGTTGTAGCAGCCGGTGATGGTGACGTAGCGGCCACCGTGCCTGAGAAGCCTGGCGTACTCGGGAAAGAGCAGGGCCAGGTCCACGTACATGGTGCTCTCGTTGTTCCAGATGGCCTGGAAGGTGTCGCTCTCGAAGCCGGTGTGCAGCATGTTCTTGAGGTGGAAGCGGACCTTGTCGTCGACGCCGCGCTCCTCGGCCTGGCCGTTGGCGAAGGCGACCTGGGTCTCGGAGATGGACACACCGTCGACCTCACAGCCGAAGCGGCTGTGGGCGACGAAACTGCTGCCGCCGCGCCCCGAGCCGGAGTCCATGACACGGTCGGCCGGGGTGATGTCGCCGAGGTGGCTCATCAGCAGATCGGCCTGGGCGCATTCGAGCCGGTGAAGTTCGGCCGTGAGGCGCTCCTGCCGGGTCTCCTCGGGGCCGTCGAGGGCCGACCGGTCCACGTCACCGATGCCGTAGTGGTGGTGGTAGATGCCGTCGACCTCGCCGAGGCGGAGGTTGACAGGGTTCCGCTCCTGGTTCCAGTAATTGGCGACGGACTTCTGGTAGAGGCTGCGCAGCGGGTGGGCGGTGGTGTTCTGAACGGTCATGGACATCTCCTTCATAAGGCGTTACGGATCTGAGGGGTTCGTCGCGGGATTCGGTACGGGGTCCCCCCGTGGGCTCGGCGGGCGGGCTCCACGGGGCGGCCTCACGGCGCGGTCCGGTACCGGGGGCTAGTCGCGTGCCACTGTTTGCTGCCGCCCATCCACGCCCACAACCCCGCCAGGTACCGGCGCAGTTGAGGGGAGCCGGCCGCGGCGAGAACGGCGCAGTCGGCCTCGACGGTGTGCATGAGTTCGTCGTGGATGGCGGCCGTGCGGTCGACCGCTTCCTGGAGCGAGCAGTTGTCCTCGGTGGCGATGAGGTTGGGCAGGTTGGTGTCTCCGGGATCTTCCTTGGCCATCGAATAGACGTCGTTGAGCAGGACGTTGGCCATGCCCGCGTAGAGATAGGTGCGCCGCACGGTGGGATCGGCGAACTCGTGGGCGGGCAGTTCGTAGCCGCCGACCGGGTCGATCAGCACCATGCAGGGGTAGAAGGCGTTCTCGTAGCGGTGCAGCAGGTACTCCCAGACCGCGGGTCTGCGTCCGCTGTTGCGCCATTCGGCCTCCTGCCCGTATCCGACGAACATGACGGCCAGTTCGTGGCGCAGACGTGCCATCTGGGTGGTGCTGGCGATCTGGGAGAGATGGGCGAGGCTGGACCGGAAGGCGCGCAGTACGGGTTGTTGCCCGACGACCTCCTCGAACTGCGCGAGATAGCGGGCGGGGAGGCGGACGGGATCGACCACCGCGTGGGTCATCGCGAGTCGGGAGCCCAGGAGTTCGGGCTCCGTCTCGTCGCCCTCGTCGACCCAGTGGTCGTCCACGGACCACTCCGCGAGTCCGCAGCGGGCGGCGGCCATCAGACGGTCGGGGTCGTCGCAGTCGGGATGGGCGAGCATGAAGAGGTGCCCGAACTGGTGTGAGCGCAGGCGTTCGAGGCGCCCGGTGAAGATCCCGATCTCCTCGGCCCAGTCGACCAGGCGGTTGTTGACCTCCTCCCCGAGGGCGGGGTCGTCCCGCAGGGCGTCGGGGCAGTACAGGGGCGGGATGCGCACCGCCGTGTCGCCGTCCCTGTCGGCGTGCGGACCCGGGCCCGCACCCGTGTCCGTGGGTCTGCCGGATTCCTGGCCGGGCGGTTGATCCGTCCGCACCGGCGGTTCGGGGTAGTGAAAGGCCCGGGCGGCGGCCGTGCCCAGCCCGGCGGGACCGGCCAGCAGGCGTTCGAGCGCGGGCGAGGGGGGTGGGGCCGGCAGCGCCCGGGCCCTGGGGAGGACCGGTGGGCGTGCGGGCGGTGGCCCGTGCCACGCCGACGGGGGGCCGTCGGCCCCGCTGGTTCGGGTCATGCGTGAGGTGCCTTTCGTACGGGGGCAGATGGGCGCGCCCGTCGGCGGCCCGGAGTGCGCGGGCCGGGGCGGGGCAGGGTGGTCGCGGGGCGCGGAGGCCGGGGCCCTGGAGCGGAGGGGGCCGGGAAGTGTCAGTGCCGGCGGCCGACTTCGACGTTCTCCAGGACGCCGAGCGCGTCGGGGACGAGAATCGCGGCCGAGTAGTGGGCGGTGACGAGGTAGGAGAGGATCGCCTGCTCGTCGATGCCGGTGAACCGCACCGAGAGGCTCGGCTCGATCTCGTCCGGGATGCCGGTCTGCCGCAGCCCGATCACGCCCTGGTCGTCCTCCCCCGTACGCATGCACATGATCGTGGTCGTACGGGCGTCGCTGACGGGGATCTTCCCGCACGGAAAGATCGGCACGCCCCGCCAGGAGGGGACATGGTGGCCGTTGACGTCGACCGGCTCCATGAGCAGGCCGCGTCTGTTGCACTCACGGCCGAACGCGGCGATGGCGCGCGGGTGGGCGAGGAAGAACTTGTTGCCGCGCCGGCGCGAGAGGAGTTCGTCCATGTCGTCGGGGCCGGGCACCCCGTCGTGGGGCTGGAGGCGCTGCGCGTAGTCGCAGTTGGCGAGCAGCCCGAACTCCTTGTTGTTGACGAGTTCGTACTCCTGGCGTTCGCGCAACGCCTCAAGGGTGAGCCGGAGTTGCTGCTCGGTCTGGTTCATCGGATCGTTGAGGAGGTCCGCGACACGGCTGTGGACCTTCAGGACCGTCTGCGCGATGGAGAGCCCGTACTCGCGCGGCTCGGGCTCGTAGTCCGCATAGGTGTGCGGGACCCGTGGCTCACCGACGTGTCCGGCGGAGAGGTCGATCGCGGCCTCGCCGTACGCGTTGGTGCGCTGCCTCGGGAGCGCCGCGCCGGCGCCGAGATGGCGCCGCAGGGAGCCCTCGCGTGCGGCGACGTCGCCGACGTCCTCGCGCGAGAGCACCAGCACCGTGCAGGCGGTGGTGGCCCGGAAGGCGCAGTCCCAGGTCGCGTCCGCGCCGGTCAGGGACTCGTCACCGAAGTGGGCGCCGTCGGCCAGGACGTCCAGTCCGGTGTCCCCGCCGTAGGGCCCGGTGCCGATCTTCTCGACACGGCCGTGCGCCAGCAGGAAGAGGCGGTCCTTCACTTCACCGGCCCGGACCAGCACCGCGCCGGGTGCGAACTCGACCTGCTCGCAACGGCCGGCCAGCTCGTCCAGCACCGCGTCGTCGCCGTACCCCCTGAGCACCGGCAGCTCCCGCAGCCCGGCCGGGACGACCGCGACGCGCCCGCCGGTCTGCACGAAGGTCACGCGCCCGTCGCCCACGGCGTAACTCAGCCGCCGGTTCACCCGGTAGGTGCCGCCCCGCACATCCACCCATGGCAGCATCCTCATCAGCCACCGCGACGAGGTCTCCTGCATCTGCGGAACGGACTTGGCGATCGTCGCCAGATTCCGCGCGGCCGCGGTCGCCAGACTCTGCTGCCCGGACGCCCGTGCCAGTACGGCTTCCCGGTCGGCTTCGACGGTCATATGTGATCCTCAGCCCTCCTGTAGGTACGCCGAATTACCCTCCCTCTTACCTACTTCACCTGTCATCACACGAAAGGACGTGAATGCCGTGACGGCGGGTGGGGTACGCGGCCAGGAGCAACGTTTCTCCGCACGAATGTCCACTTCGGCAATTCGCCGACCGCACCGGCGTGACCCGCGCTCCTCCCGCCGGCGAGCGGGTCCGGCCGCCGTGTAGGAGCGGGCAGCGTCCTGATCAGGGCGCGAACGGACCATGGGCGAGCGGGACACGCCACATCACCCGCCTGCGCACGCCGCACCCGATGACCGCGCTCCGGCACCGGTTCTTCGATCGGGACCGGGCACGGGGCGTCAACCGGCGACGGTTGTCGGGCCCATGTCGCCGCGCGCCGCCCCCGCGGGGCGGTCTCCCCGTCGCAGTCCCGCGACGCAACCGCCGCCTTCCAACAAGCGGTGGAGACACGCGACTTGACGCGGCTCCACAAGATGATCGCCCCGGACGCCGTCCTTCTGACGGACGGCGGTGGAGTGGTCCGGGCGGCCGTGGAACGGTGGTGGGCGTCGACAGCGTGATCGAGGTCCTGGCCGGACTCGGCGGGGCCCGAGTCAATCGACTGGTCAACGGCGCTTCGGCGCTGATCATCCACCGCGACGGCCGGACCCGACACGATCGTGGCCCTCCGCCTGGCCGCCGACCTCGTCACCAGGCCTCTACGCGGTCCGCGATCCGGAGAAGCTGTCACGCATGGACCGCGTGACGGCGATGGGTGGCTGACGCGGGACCGCCGCCCGGGCCGCACCGCGACGCCGGACGCCGGACGCCCGCCCGTCCCCCGTCACCCGGTGTTCGGACCGGCGGTGGTGAGCGGTGGGGCCGGAGACATGGCCCAGCGGATCGTGCGGGTGAGCAGGCGGCCGGCCGGGACGACGCAGCCCTTCGGAAGCAGCGCGGCGGGCCGGACGCCCAGCGCGGTGCGGGCCCACGGGGGAAGCGCGGCGACCGCGTTCGCGGCGAGTACGGCGTAGGGCGGCCGGGCGGCGAGGGGCAGGGGCGGGTGGTGGAGGATGAACTGGGCGGCCTCACGCGCCTGTTCGGTGGGGCGCAGTTCGGGACGGTACGCCGCGAGCACCGCCGTCAGCTGCTCCCGGTCGCGCGGGGGCTCCACGACGCCGAGCGCCTCCCCGACCCGGGCGGTGTCGGCGACGTAGGCGTCGAGTCCCGCCTCGTCCAGGGGATGCGCCCCGTACCGCTGGTGGGCCATCAGGAAGCTGTCCACCTCCGCCGCGTGGACCCAGCCCAGCAGATGGGGGTCGCCCGCGTGGTACGCCTCCCCCGAGGCGGTCCGCCCGCGTACGCGCTCGTGTACGGCCCGCACCCGGTCCACGGCGGCCTGTGCGTCGGCGGCGGTTCCGTATGTCGTCGTGGCCAGGAAGGTACTCGTGCGCTGGAGCCTGCCCCACGGGTCGCCGCGGTAGCCGGAGTGGGCGGCCACCGCCGCCATCGCGAGGGGGTGGAGGGACTGGAGGAGCAGTGCTCTGAGGCCGCCGATGAACATCGAGGCGTCGCCGTGGACGGTTCGGACCGGCCTGTCCGCGTCGAACCACCGGGGCCCCGGAGTGTCGTGGATGCGCGCCCGGTTCTCTTTCCCCGCCGGGCCCGCGACCCGGGCGAAGAGAGCACCGCCGAGGCGGCCACGCAGATCCGGGGCGGTCGACCTGAAGGGACTCATGCCACCATTCTCGCGCCAGCCGGCCCAGGACGGGAAGGCGCGGCCCACGGGGCGAGGCGCCGCCGTCGGTGGGAGGCGCGGCCCGGAGGCGCGGCGCGGCCCGTGGTGGGAGGCCGGGCGCGGCCCGTGGTGGGAGGCGCGGCCCGGGGCGGAAGGCCCGCCGCTGTCGGGCTCCCGGCGGCCGTAATCGGGGCAGGCGGCACGCCCCTGCCCTGGGGCTTCAGCGCGTGGCCTGCCGGGGGATCCGCGCGTCGGCCCACCGCGAGAGGTCGGGCTCGGCGAGCGAGGTGACCCAGAGGTCGACCAGGGCCGTGGTCCGCTCCCCCGGCCAGGGGCCGACCCCGAGCACCCGCATACCGGCCCGTGACGCGGCTTCGACCCCGCAGAGGGAGTCCTCCACGGCGAGGGTGTCGGCCGGGTCCGCACCGCAGTGGCGCGCGGCCGCCAGGTAGACGTCGGGCTGCGGTTTGGGCCGGATGCCGCTGTCGGGGACCACGATGTGGCCGAAGTAGTCCCGCAGGCCCGCCGTGTCCAGGCAGGACTCGACGACCTCGCGCGGGCAGTTGCTGGCCACGGCCAGCGGGGCGAACGTGGCCGCGGACACGACCAGTTCACGGGCTCCGGGCATGGTCACGGGGTTCTCGGCGACCAGGTCGCGGAAGATCCGCAGCAGGCTGCCGGTCATGCCCTCGGCGAGGTCGGGCCGTCCGGCCTCCTCGGCCATGAGCCTGCCGCACTGGGTGTAGTGCAGTCCCTTGGCCCGGTCCGCGAAGCCCGGGGACGAGGTGAGGCCGAATTCGCCGAGCGCGTGCTCTCTCGCGTCCATCCAGTGTTTTTCGGTGTCCATGAGGGTGCCGTCGCAGTCGAAGACGATGGCCGAGGGGGTCCAGGAGAGGACTCGTTCAGAGGTCATGGGAGTTGTTCCGTTCCGCAGTGCCCGCGGAGGGCGGAACGCCGAGAGGTGTGCCGTCAGGCACGGCACGGTCGACGCGCAGGCCGCCGGATCCGGGGGCGGGATCGGTTCCCGGTGGGCGCGCATACGGGAGGAAGGTTTCTCCGGGCCCAGCCGAGAACATAACGATCGCTACGGTATGAAGCATTACGAAAAGTCGTCAAGGAGTGACACATAGTTATGAAAATGTACTTACCGGTACTCCAAGGCCCCATAGGCGACATACCGACCCCCTTGCCGGACACGGAAACCGCAGGTCCGGTGGTGCGGCACGGCCAGCACGCGGGCGGCCGGCGCGAACTCGGCGAAGCTCAGGGCTTTCAGCCGACCGGCGGTAGGGCGCGCGCACCGGCCGCCGCTCGCCAGCGCGCCGGCCTGCCGCGCCGCCTCCAGCAGGACCATGCCCGGTACGTGGTCCGAGGGATGGTCGAAGAAGAAGGGGTGCCGCGGATCGGCCGGCCGCAGCCGCACGGCGCCACCGTCGACCGCGATCATCACATCGCGCGGATCTGCCACGGCGATACGTCCGATGTCCGGCCGCTCCCAGCGGCCGGCGGCCGCGGGTGGCAGCGAGGTCGCCGCGGCCCCGCGTATCGCGGCGTACTTCTCCGGGCCCAGGAAACGCGCCCCGCCGCCCGCCCGCGCGAAGGTCTCGGAGCCGAACCGGACGGAGATCTCCATCCGCAGTCCGCCGACGGAGCCGTCCGCCCCCACGCGCAGGTCGCTCACGCGCGCGCGGCAGGTCACGTCCGTGGAATTCGAGAGGGCTCGGGGTTCCCGTTCCGGATCGATCCGGAAGTGCAGGTCGGTGATCAGCAGCCGGGATTCGGGCGGCACGGCGTAATGACGCAACGGCAGATAGATACCGAGCTGGCGCACCGTCTCGATGACCATCAGCGGACTGTGCAGATCCGCGCCGTCCCGGGGAAAGGTGGGATGTGATCTCGGCCAGGAGGCCGCCACGTCGAACTCACCCCTGTCCCCGCCGGGACGTACGTCGGTGAGCAGCACCTCTGCCGCCGACCTGCGGTGCACCAGTTCACGAGGGACGGTCCGTGACCAGCTCAGCCGGGATTCACCGGTGAATTCACCCACCGAATTATCCATATGACCAGAAGAACTCATCCCCTTCAGGTCCGCACTCCGTCTTTTCGATCACGACGGCTTCATGGACTAGATTTCCTCGCGGTAACGGGACGGCGCGGCATCGGGGTGCATGTGCAGGGACGGGCGAAAGCAACACGGCGTTCTCTTCTGGAGGCGGCTGCGCAACTGTTCGAGGAACGGGGGTACGCGGGCACCAGCATCAGCGATATCAGCGCGCTCTCCGGGCGGACGAGCGGCGCGATCTACTTCCATTACGCGTGCAAGGAGAATCTCGCCCTCGCGGTGATGGAGGAAGTGTTCGACACCTGGCCCACACTGGTCGGACGCCACCGCGAGGCCGACATTCCGGCCCTGGAGAAACTCGTCGCGCTCAGCTTCTCGGTCGCCCGCGCCTTCCGGGACGATGTGGTGGTACGGGGCGGCTCACGGCTCTGGGCCGAACGCAAGTCCGTCGACGCGTCCCTTCCCTCTCCGTTCGAGGGCTGGATCGAGACGGTCGTCAGCCTGCTGGAGGAGGCCGCCCGCGAGGGTGTACTCACCCCGTCCGTGAACCCCCGGAAGGCGGGGAACGCCGTCGTGTCCGCGTTCTTCGGACTGCACACCGTCTCCGACGCGATGGACGGCCGGGAGCACATCGAGGAGCGGCTCCACGACCTGTGGCTGCTCCTGCTGCCCGCGCTCCAGGCGCACCCCGGCGCCACCTCGCTGCTCGACCGGGCGCACGCGCACCTCGCCGAAGCGTCGGGCACACCGGCGCCGACGGCCCCGTAAGCACCCGTAAGCACCCGTCCGGAGGGTTTCCGGGGCCTGTCGTCGCCCGATAGGGCTGAGTGGCACCTGCTGCGCCGCGCCGAGCGGAGTCACGCTGGATGGTGTCCCCCGGTCTCCGGCGGCCCCACACCCTGGAGGCCCGCCCAGCCCGGAAGGAGTGCAGGACATGGACCACCGCAGCATTGGTGAACTCATGACCCGCGATGTCGTGAGCGTGCGACTCGACACCCCCTTCAAGGAGATCGCCAGAGCCCTGGCGGATCACGGCGTCAGCGCCGTGCCCGTGCTGGACGACGGCGGCCGTCCGGTCGGCGTGGTCTCCGAGGCCGACTTGCTGCGCAAGGCGGCCAACAGGTCCGATCAGTCCGGCAGGACCCCACTCCCCCATCTGGAGGCGTGGGAGCGGGCCAGGGCCGAGGGCGTGGTCGCGGCGGAGATCATGTCGGCCCCGGCGCTGTGCGCGTACCCCGGCTGGACAGTCGTGGAGGCCGCACGCTCCATGGCCGAGCGGCACGTCAAACGCCTGCCCGTGGTGGACGAGACGGACGAACTGGTGGGCATCGTCAGCCGGTCGGACCTCCTGCGGGTCTTTCTCCGGCGGGACAGCGCCATTCACGAGGAGATCTCACGGGACATCCTGGCGCGCACGCTGAACCTGGCGCCGTCCGCCGTCACCGCCGACGTCGAGCAGGGGCAGGTCTCCCTCCACGGCGCCGTCGACGACGAACACACCGTCGCGGTACTCCTGCGGCTGTGCGGCGGCGTGGACGGGGTCGTCGCGGTCTCCGAGGACCTCAAACACCCGTCGGCGCTCACCGGCCCGGCCGAATCCGCCGGCAGGCGGGAAACGTGACGGGCGGGCCCGGCGACCCGTCCCGGGAGCGAGCCCTCGACGGGCCGGGAGAGCCGCCGGGGGACGGGGGCCCCTGACCCGGAGTCACGGGGCCGGGCCCGGCGCCGAGACGGGCAGGGTCACGGTGAACACGGTGCGGCCGGGCCGGCTCCCGACCTCCACCGTGCCGCCGTGCGCCGTGACCACCGCGTGGACGATGGCCAGGCCCAGTCCGGTGCTGCCCGTCGTGCGCGAGCGGGCGTGGTCGGCACGGACGAAGCGGCCGAAGACCTCGGGCAGCAGGTCCGCATCGATGCCGGGCCCGTCGTCCGTCACGGTCAGCCCGACGCGGCCGTCCTCCGCCGCGAGCCGGACGGTGACCTCGGTGCCCGCGGGGGTGTGGACGCGCGCGTTGGCCAGCAGATTCCCGATGGCCTGGTGCAGACGGTGCTCGTCGCCGTCCACGGTCACCGACTCCCGCGGCAGGTCCAGCAGCCAGCGATGATCCGGGCCCGCCGCCCGTGCGTCGTCCGTGGCGTCGAGGACCAGCCGGGTCAGGTCGACCCGGGATCGGCCGAGGGCGCTGCCCGCGTCGATACGGGCGAGCAGCAGCAGGTCGTCCACCAGGCGGCTCATGCGTTCGGACTCGGACTGGACGCGTTCCAGCGCGCGGCGCACCTCGGGCGGTACGGGACTCCGGGTGCGGAGTGCGAGTTCCGCGTGCCCGCGGATGTTCGCCACCGGTGTGCGCAGCTCGTGACTCGCGTCCGCGGCGAAGTGCCGCAGGCGTTGCTCGCTTGCCTGGCGGCGCTCCAGGGCGTCGCCGACATGGCCCAGCATGCGGTTGACGGCCGTGCCGACCTGCCCCACCTCGGTCCGGGGGTCACCGACCGGTACCGGTTCCGGCATGGCGACCTCGCCGCTGGCCAGGGGCCGCTCCGCGACGCTCACCGCGGTGCTGGTCACCCGGTGCAGCGGCCGCAGCGAGAAGCGCACCCAGAGCGCTCCGAGGATGCCCGTGACCGCGAGGGCGACGGCGAACACCACCGCCTCCACCCGTTCGAGTCGGTGCACCGTCTCCTCGACCGGCCGCAGGGGCAGACCGGTGACCAGGACATCCTGGTCGTCCCCGCGGACAGCGGCGAGGCGGTACGGACCCAGCGCCGACAGCCTGACGCCGTGGGCCTTCCCGTCGGCGGGCAGGCGTTCGAGTGTCCGCCGGTCGGCGGCGTCCAGGGGCACTCCGGCGTCCGTCTCGTCCCGGACGACCGCCGCCTGAACGACCGCCCCCCTCAGCAGCCGGGCGCCGAACGTGCCTTCGGACTGACCGCGGGTGTCGGGCATGTTGTCGGCGTCGGGCCGGGACTCGTGCTCCAGGCTCTGCGCGAATCGTCCCCCGGAGGCGGCGAGCTGCTGGTCGAGGCGCCTCACGAGGAAACCTTCGAGCGCGAGGACGGTGGTGAACCCCACCGCCAGGCAGGCGAGGGCGAGCAGAACGACCATTCCGGTGGTCAGCTGGCTCCGCAGGGTGCGCGGCAGCGGGACCCGGGGAAACCGCGGCCGCATCAGCACTCCGGCTTGAGCACGTAGCCCACACCGCGCACGGTGTGGATCATCGCGGGCCGGCCGGCGTCGATCTTCTTGCGCAGATAGCTGATGTACAGCTCCACGACATGCGCACGCCCTCCGAAGTCGTAGGACCAGACACGGTCGAGGATCTGTGCCTTGGAGAGGACTCGGCGGGGGTTGCGCATCAGGAACCGCAGGAGTTCGAACTCCGTACGGGACAGCTCCACGATCTCGCCCGCGCGGGTGACCTCCCGGGCCTCCTCGTCCATCACCAGTTCCCCGACGACCAGCCTGTCACCGCCCGGCCCGCTCGCCGTACCGGCCCGGCGGAGCAGGCCGCGCAGCCGGGCCAGGACCTCTTCCAGGCTGAAGGGCTTCGTCACGTAGTCGTCGCCGCCCGCGGTGATTCCGGCGACCCGGTCCTGGACGGAATCGCGTGCGGTCAGGAACAGCACGCACACGCCGTCCAGATCGCCGCGCAGGCGGCGCAGTACGTGGAGACCGTCCATGTCGGGCAGCATCCAGTCCAGTACGACGGCGTGCGGACGGAACGTCCTGGCGGTCGCCACGGCGGAAGCGCCGTCGGCTGCGGTACGCACCTGCCAGCCCTCACCCGACAGGGCGCCGGAGAGGACCTCCGTGAGGTCCGGCTCGTCGTCGACGACGAGGACCCGCACGGGGTCGCCGTCACCGCTGTGCGGGATACGGGGCGGGGAGCTTCGGTCGTCCATGGTGTCTCCAGCATCCCTCCGGACCGGGGCCGCGGCGTTCCGGACTCGCTCTGAGTTTCCTCTGAATACGGCCGCGGCGGCCTCTTTCAGAGGAGCCTCAGAGGTCGGGTTGCGACGGTGGTCAGCACCCGGCGGAAAGAAGGCCCATGACTACCACGACCCCCGCGCGACACCGTGCGGACCGTGCCCCGCGACCGCGACGCCCGCGTTCGGTGGTGCCCCTGGTGGTGCAGGCCGTGATCTGGCTGGGCGCCGCGGGGGTCATCGGCCTGTGGTGGAGTCACACCGCGTCGGTGGTGGGCGCCGGCGCGTGGCTGACGGACGCGGGCCGGATCACCGGGCTTCTCGCGGGCTACGCCTGCGCGGTGCTGGTGGCGCTGATGGCCCGCGTCCCCCTGCTCGACCACAGCATCGGCACCGACCGGCTGGCGCGCTGGCACGCCATCGGCGGTCGCTACACGATCTCGCTCATCCTCGCCCACACCCTGCTGATCATCTGGGGATACGCGCTCACGTCGGGCAACGGGCCGGTGAGTCAGACGAGCACACTGGTGTTCCACTACCCGGACATGCTCAAGGCCACCGCCGCCTTCCTGCTCTTCGTCGTCACCGCGTTCGTCTCGGCACGCGCCGCGCGCCGCAGGATGAGCTACGAGACCTGGCACTACCTGCACTTCGCCACCTATCTGGCCGTCTTCCTGGCCTTCTTCCACCAGCTGAGCAACGGTGCCGACTTCGTCGGACACCCGACCGCCCAGGCGGTCTGGTACGCGCTGTATCTCGGGGTCGCCGCCCTCATCGGCTGGTACCGCTTCCTGGTCCCCGTACGGCGTTCGCTCCGTCACCGGCTGCGAGTGGCGGACGTCCGGCACGAAGCCCCCGGCATCGTCTCGGTGCATCTGACGGGGGAGCACCTGGACGAACTGGACGCGCGGCCGGGACAGTTCTTCCGCTGGCGCTTCCTGGCACCGGGCCTGTGGTGGACCGCCAATCCGTACTCCCTCTCCGCCCCGCCCCTCCCCCGTCAGCTGCGGATCACCGTGAAGGCGACGGGAAAGCACAGCGCGGCACTGGCGGGGCTGCGGCCGGGCACCCGGGTGTGGGCGGAGGGCCCCTACGGCGCCTTCACCGCGGCCCGCAGCAGATCGCGCAGGATCCTGCTGCTGGCGGGCGGCGTGGGCATCACCCCTCTCCGGGCCCTCTTCGAGACCCTCCCGGGAGAGGTGACCCTGATCTACCGGGCCCGCCGTCCGGAGGACATGGCGCTCTGCGCCGAACTCGACTCCATAGCGGCGGCGCGTGGGGCCGTCGTGCACTACATCGCGGGCGAGCCCGCCACCAGCCGCTCCCCACTGACAGCGAGTGCGCTGGGCGCCCTGGTACCGGACCTCGCGGCCCACGAGGTGTACGTGTGCGGTCCGCCCGGGATGACCGACGCCGCCGAGCACGCCCTGCGTGACGCCGGTGTGCCCCGCCGTCACATCCACCACGAGTCGTTCGAGTTCTGAGGAGGCCCACCGTGCGCGCAGCGCCCACCATGCGCAGAGCCGTACTCGCCGCGGCGTCGACCAGCACCCTCGTCGTGCTGCTCCTGACGCTCAAACCGCACCAGCCGACCACCCCGGTGGGCGGTGCGTCACCACCGGCGGGGACGTCACCGGCCCCGACCGCGCCGGCGTCGCCACCGGGCGGGTCCCGGCCGGGCACAGGCACCTACACGGGTGACGCCGTGTCCACCCAGTACGGCACGGTGCAGGTCGCGGCCACCGTCAAGGCCGGGAAGCTGACCGACGTCAGGGTGATCCAGGTGCCGTCCGGGAACGGACGCGACCAGCAGATCGCCGCGTACGCCGTGCCACGCCTGACGAAGGAGGCTCTGGCCACACACAGCGCGCACATCGACGCCGTCTCCGGCGCGAGCTACACCAGCCAGGGGTACATCCAGTCCCTCCAGAGCGCATTGGACAGGGCCGGTGCCTGACACCGGGCGCGGTCTGCGCCATGTCGAGCACGTCATGGGCACCGTCGTCTCCTTCGACATCCGGGACGGACGCGCCCCCGCGATCGAGGCGGCGCTGAGCGAGGCGGTGGACTGGCTGCACCATGTCGACGAGGTGTACTCGCCCTACCGGCCCGACAGCGCCATCAGCCGGCTGGCCCGGCACGAGATCGGGCCCGCCGACTGCTCCTCTGAGGTGCGCGAGGTCCTTGGTCTGTGCCGCGACGCGGTGCGGACCAGCGGCGGCTGGTTCAGCCACCTCGCGACCGGGCTCCTCGACCCGTCGGGGCTGGTCAAAGGATGGGCGGTGGAGGGCGCGTCCCGGATCCTGTACGAGGCGGGAGCCCGCAACACCTGTCTGAACGGCGGCGGTGACCTGCGGCTGAGAGGCGAGGCCGCACCGGGCACTCCCTGGCGCGTCGGGATCGCCCACCCCCTGCGCCCCGGCGAACTGTGCGCCGTCGTCGAGGGTGGCGACCTGGCCGTCGCCACCTCCGGAACGGTCGAACGCGGGACCCACATCGTCAACCCGCACCTCGCCGTACCCGCCGGCGGCCTGGCGTCGGTCACGGTGACCGGCGACGGACTCACGATGACCGACGCCTACGCCACCGCGGCCTTCGCCAGGGGAGAGTCGGCGCGGGACTGGCTGGAGTCGCTGGACGGCTACGAGGGGTTCGCGGTGCTGCCCGACGGCCGTTCGTGGCGGACCAGCGGCTTCGCCGGTGAAGCGCGGGTGACGGCCCGTCCCTGAGGACGGCCGGTCGCCGGATACGGCCCCGTCCCTGGCCGCGGCCCGTCTCTCCGGCGCCGAGCCGCCCCGCGCGCCTGGTAGCCCGTTCGGCCCGCGTCCTGGCGCGGTGGCCGGGGGGAGAGGGCGCGGACGGCTTTCATGGCGCCTGAGTGATTCGCGCGAGGGGCGGAGAGAAGCCGTGAGACACCCGAGGCGTCGGGGAGCGACCGGGGGAAGACCTGTCCGGCGGCTGCTGGAGCCCGCGCTGTTGGCGGCGACGGCGATCGCCCTGCTGGGCGGCGGGGTCGCCCGGCTGACCGGCGACGTGGCCGTGGCCGACGCGTTCTGGGCGGCGGGTACGGTCGTCGCCCTGGCCCCCGCGATCGGCTGGGTGGTCGCCGCGCTGCGCAGGAAGCGGGCCGGCGTCGACCTGATCGCCGTACTGGCGCTGGTCGGCACGCTGGTCGTCGGGGAGTACCTGGCGGGCGCCCTGATCGCGTTGATGCTGGCCACCGGGCGGGCGCTCGACGCGGCCGCCGAGCGCCGGGCCTCGCACGATCTGAGGGCGCTCCTGGAACACGCTCCGCGATCGGCGCGCCGCCGCAGGGGGCGGACGGTGTCCGTGGTCGCTCTCGCGGATGTCGCCGTCGGCGACACGATCGTGGTGGGAACGGGCGAGGTGGTGCCCGTGGACGGCCGGGTCACCACCGGCACCGCGCTCCTCGACGAGTCCGTGCTGACGGGAGAGTCCGCGCAGGTGGAGCGGGGCACCGCCGACGCCGTACGCAGCGGTGTGGTCAACGCGGGCGGCGTCTTCGAGCTGGAGGCGAGCGCGACCGCGGAGGAGAGCACCTACGCGGAGATCGTGCGGCTGGCCCAGCACGCGGGAGCGGAGCGGGCACCGACCGTACGGCTGGCGGAGCGCTACGCGGCGTGGTTCCTGCCCCTGTCGCTGGGGATGGCCGGGCTCGCCTGGGCGGTCAGCGGGTCGGCGGTGCGCGCGGTGGCGGTTCTGGTCGTCGCGACGCCGTGTCCCCTGCTGCTCGCCGCTCCCGTGGCGATCGTCTCGGGCCTCTCCAGAGCGGCACGCAGGGGCGTCATCGTGCGCGACGGCGGGGCTCTGGAGCGGCTGGGGCGGGCCCGCACACTGGTGATCGACAAGACCGGAACCCTCACCGCCGGGCGGCCGCGTGTGCTGGAGGTCGCGGCGGCCCCGGGCAGGACGACCTCCGAGGTGCTGCGGCTCGCGGCGTCGCTGGACCAGATCTCGGCGCACATCCTGGCCGAGGCCATCGTCCGTGAGGCGGGAGCCCGGGGACTGACCCTGTCGGTGCCCGACCGGGCCGACGAGGAGGCCGGACGCGGAACCGCCGGCACGGTCGACGGCCACCGCGTCACCGTCGGGAAGACCGGTCTCGCCGCGCGGGCCCTGCCCGGATGGGCACGGGCCGTTGACAACCGTGCGCTGCTCGACGGCGCCGCCGTCGCCTGGCTCACCGTCGACGACACGCTCGCCGGCGCCGTACTGCTCCAGGACCCCCTGCGCCACGACGCCCCGCGCACGATCCGGCGGCTGAGGGCGGCGGGGCTGACCCGGCTGCTGATGCTCACCGGCGACCGCGCCGAGCCGGCCCGTGAGGTGGGAGCGGTGCTGGGTCTGGACGACGTCCGCGCGGGGCAACTGCCCGCCGACAAGGTCGCCTCGGTCCGGGAGGAGTGCGCCGGCGCCGTCACGATCATGGTGGGCGACGGTGTCAACGACGCGCCCGCCCTGGCCACCGCCGACATCGGGGTGGCCATGGGCGCCCGCGGCTCCACCGCGACCTCCGAAGCCGCCGACATCGTTCTGACCACCGACCGGGTCGACCGCCTCGCCGACGCGATGGAAATCGCGGTCCGGGCCCGGCGGATCGCCGTACAGAGCGCCGTCGGCGGCATGCTGATGTCCCTGGTCGCCATGGCAGCCGCCCTGGCCGGCTGGCTGCGCCCGGCCCCCGGGGCGCTTCTTCAGGAGGCCATCGACACGGCCGTCATCCTCAACGCCCTCCGCGCGCTCCTGCCGGCCCGGGGCGCGGGTCCGGTCCTGGAATCGGACACCGAGACGCTGATCCACCGTTTCGCGATGGAACACGAGGATCTCCGGGACACCCTGGACGCCATCAGAGAGGCCGCCGGACTGGTCTCCACCGACCAGGGACCGAAGGCCCTGGCCACCCTGCGCCGCGTCGACCGTCTGCTGACCGAACGGCTGCTCCCGCACGAACACGCCGAGGAACAGCAGCTCTACCCGGCCCTGAACAGACAGCTCGGCGGCCCGGCGAACACCGAGACGATGAGCCGCGCCCACACCGAGATCGACCGGCTCGCCCGCCGTATCGCCACGCATCTGCGACTGGCGGACGAAGCCGGGGAACTGCGCCTGGAGCAGGTCGACGACCTGCGTGCCTGCCTCTACGGACTCCACACCGTGCTGCGTCTGCACTTCATCCAGGAGGAGGACAGCTACTTCTCCCTCTCCTCTCCCCCACCGGCCGGACCGTCGAATGGGGGACCCCGCGCCTGAGCCGTAGCGGCCGTCGGCGTGTCTTCCGGCGCCCGTCCTCCCGGAAGGGCCCGGCCGGGCCGCCAGCGCTCGCGGCGCACCGGAACCCTGTGTTCCTCTGGGAACGGTATCGGGAGCCCCGGCGAAGGAGACGAGGGTGGTCGAGGACAAGCGCACGCCGTCGGACGGAGGGGCCGAGAGCGGGCCGGGGGCGCCGGAGGACATGGCCGACCGGGTGGAACTGCGCCGGATCCAGCTGGGCCTCTCACCGGCCGAGCTGGCACACCGCGCCCGGATGTCCCCGACGTACTTGCGCACGCTTGCCTCGACGCACGGCGACTTCGACCCCGAGGGGCTGACCCGGCTGGCCGGCGCCCTGGACATGACGACCGCCGAACTGCTCCGCGGGCGCGCCGAGCCACCGCCGGGGCAGGGCGCCGCAGCGGCCCGTCCGCGGCTGAGGCGGCTCACGGAACGCGAGTGCTGGGACTTGCTCGACACCCATGGCGTCGGACGTCTGGGGCTCCCGGGGGAGACCGCGCCCGTGGTCGTGCCGGTCAATTTCCTGGTGGACGGCCGGAGCGTCGTGTACCGGACGGAGCCCGGAAGCGCCCCGGCCGTCGACACGGGTACGTCGCTCTCCTTCGAGGCGGACCGTCTCGACGAAAGGCGGACGAGCGGCTGGAGCGTACTGCTGACGGGGACGGCCGCGCACGTCACGGACCACGCGGAGAGGGACGCCCTCGCGGACCGGGTGGGTTCACGCCCCTGGGCGGGCGGGTCGCGGCCCCTGTGGATCCGGCTGCTGCCGGAACGGATCAGCGGCCGGATCATCGACACCCACTGAACGCGGCTCCCGCGGCCTCAGCGGTGCCTCAGCGGTGAACGTGGTTCCGGTGGCGTCAGTGGAGCACCTTGGTCTTCGCCTTCTGGAACTCGTGATCGTTGATGGCGCCCTTGTCGTGCATCTCGACCAGCTTCGCGAGTTGTTCCGCCTGACTGGTGCCGGATCCGGCGGTCGCGCGGATGTACGAGTCGAGATCCTGCTGCCGGGCCCGCGCGTGGCGCTGTTCACGTTCCCCCATGCCACGGCCGCGGAGCGCGACGTAGACGAAGACGCCCAGGAAGGGCAGCAGGATCACGAACAGCAGCCAGCCGGCTTTGGCCACTCCGGTCATGTCGTCCCGGAGTATGTCGGCGATGATCCGGAAGAGCAGGATCAGCCACAGCACGCTCAGGACGAAGAAGAGGACCGTCCAGAAAGCGCCGAGGATCGGATAGTCGGCTGCCAGGTTCATTTCTCCGGTCATGGCTACCTCTCCGCTCGTGGGGGACGGTGGAACCGCCCTCCGATGCCGCGCGGCGCGATGACTGGATTCGGCGCCCGCGCGGTCGGTCCTACGGATGCGGGAACCCCACCATCGTGCGTCTTCGGGCCTCCGCCCGCCACTTGCCCGGGTCCCACGCGGTGCGGCGCCGCCCCGGGGGCGGATCGGTCACGGGTGGGGAATCACGGCGACGGGCGCCGGCGAGTGATGCAGGACGGCGTGGGTGACCGATCCGATACGGCCGCCGAGTGACGTGCGCCGGACACGACGGCCCACGACCAGCAGGGAGGCGTCACGGGCCGCGTCGAGAAGATGGTTGACGGCGCGGCCGGGCAGGGACCGCTCGTCCACCTGCACAGCCGGATACCTCTGCCGCCACGGCCGCAGGGCCTGCGAGAGAGCGGCGATCTCGCTCTCGTCCAGAGCCGACCCCGGAGAGCCACCGAACGCGAGCCCGTAGGAGTAGTAGGCGGGCAGCTGCCACCCGTGGACGGCGTGCAGGCGGGTGTCGCGGCGGAGGGCCTCCTCGAAGGCGAACTCGATGAGCGTGTCGTCGGGGGCGTTCGCGTCGAGCCCGAGGACGACCGGCCGGTATCGGGTCGTGGCCGCGTCACCCGCCGGCTCCGGCCCGCCCGTCACCGGATCCGGTGGGCGGACCAGGACGACCGGCAGTCCGGCCCGCGCGACGACCGCCTGGCCCACGGAGCCGACCAGGAACCCGCGGAAGCCGCTCAGCCCCCGGGATCCCAGGACCAGCAGGTCGGCGTCGCCCGCCGCGCGGGGAATCACCTCACCCGGTCGGCCGGAGGTCTGTTCCACAAGGATTTCCAGATCGGGACGGCTCTCACGCAGCTCCTCCGCGGCGTCCCTGGGAATGCGTTCCGACCAGTGCCGCCGGGTCTCGGCGCCCATGACCGGCTCCGGCCCGGGAGGCGCCGGTTCCCAGACGCTCAGCAGCTTCAGCGGCACCCGGCGGAGGCAGGCCTCGTCGGCCGCCCAGCGGGCGGCGGCCAGACTCTCCGGGGACCCGTCGACACCGACGATCACCTTGCTGGTCATGCTGCACACACCTCCTGCGACGGCCACGGCGACGGCGACCCTCGACCCGTCCTCCGTCCAGCATGAGCGCTGCGCCCCGTGCGGGCGACGTGACACCCGACCCGGTGGACGCCGCCGGGTCCGGTGCCCGGCGCCGCACACGACGAGCGGGCCACCCGGCAAGGGGCCCGACGGCCGTCGGCCGTCCTCGTCCGAACCGGACGAGAAATCCCCAACCTCCGCCCTGTCAAGGGCGTTTCCCCATTTCGGGCCGGATGCTGGATAGTGGGGACCGGCGCGCGAGCCGGGAGGTACTGAGCCATGACCGACACACCCGAGGACTGGGCGCGATGGGAACGTCAGATACAGCTCCGGCTGACTCGTGGCGAGGCCGCGGCACTGGGTGAGCTCTACGACCGGCACGCCCGCCTCGTGCACGCTCTCGCCGCCCGGCTGACCGGCGAGGAGAAGGCCACGCGTGAACTGGTGGCACGCGTCTTCACCGAACTCTGGCTGCACCCCGGCTCGTTCGACCACGCGCGCTACCGCCTGGCGACCTGGCTCGCCGTACGGACCTGCGAGATGGCCGCGGAGCACGTACCGGAAGCACGGACGAACGGATACGGGGACCCCGCCCGGACCGAGGAGAGCAGCCGCGCGGACGAGGCGATCAGCGAGCTGCGCCCCGGGGTGCGCCGCGCTCTGCACCTCACCCGCACCGCGGGGCTGGACTACCGTCAGACAGCCGCCACCCTGGGAGTCTCCGAGGAGGAGACCCTGCGCCGACTGCGTCTGGGACTTCAGATGATCGCCGCACGGACCGAGGCCGTCAGGGAGGACGGGCGATGAACAGCGACTCCACAGCGGACTCCGGCGCACACGCGCGCCTGCAACGTCTGCTCGGCGCCTGGGCGCTCAGCGCGTGCTCGCCCGAGGAGGCGGCGGAGGTGGACACGCACCTCGCCGAATGCGGCGACTGCTCCCGCGAGGCCGGACGGCTTCGGTCGGCCATGGACCTGTTGCACCCCCACATGGACCTCGACCTGCCGACCACGCTGCGCGCCGAGGTCATCGGGGCATGCCTGAGCGCGCGTCCACCCCAGGTCGCCGTACCGGACTACGCGCAGCCCTACGACGCCGAGGCCGCCCGTCTGGACGCACTGCTGACGGACCTGGACGACTCGGAGTGGGCGGCGCAGGTCAGGCTGGAGTGGTTCGACGGCGCGGACTCCACGAGCCGCAGGACCTCGGTGGCCGGTGTGCTCGGCCACCTCCTGGCGGTGGACGGCGCGGTCTCCGCGTCGCTCGGCCTGCCGGACCCGCTCCGGCCGGGTACGACCTCCTCGACCGACCCGCAGGACCGGACCGAGGCCCTCTGGGCACAGGAGATGCCCTTCGCCGATTCGGGCCCGGACGCACTGCGCGACACCTGGCGCGACCACGCCTACGAGCTGATCCGCACCTGCGCGTTCAGCGGGACGGGCATCGCCGACATCCCCGTTCCCTACGGTGAGGGCGTCATGCTGCCGCTGCGCCTGGCCCTCCTGGACCGGGCGTTCGAGACCTGGATCCACGCCACGGACATCGCCGACGCCGTCGACTACCCGTACCCGCCACCGGTGCCCGCGCATCTGCGCACGCTGGTGGGCGTCGCCGTCCAGATGCTCCCGTCGATCCTCGCCGCCCGGCGCCAGGCGGGTCTGGCCTCCCCGCCCCTGCCCACCCTGGACCCGACACTCAACCCCCGTTCGCTGCGCCTGACCATCGAGGGCGAGAGCGGCGGCGACTGGTACCTCCCGGTCGACGACCCCACCTCCACCGCCGGCCCCGAGAACTGCGTCGGCGAAGTGGTCCTGGACGAGGTCGAGTTCTGCCGCCTCTCCGCGGGCCGCCTCAAACCCCAGGACGTGGCAGCGGGCCAGCAGGGCGACCGGGTCGCACTGAACGAACTGCTCTTCGCGATGGCCTCGATGAGCAGACTCTGACCGCCCGGCCCCTCCCTTCGCCGCCGTCCTACGGGCTCGGGGGCTGTCGGCCCCGCTCCCCCGTGGCGGCGGGGCATGATGGAGCGCATGCGCGATCTGACCTATGCCGACGTGGGCATGACGGCGAAGGACGGACCGGCGCCCCCGGGCTTCCACGTGCTGCGGCTCCGTACATCACTGGGGCTCGGCACGTACGACCGTGCCGCCGAGGCGCTCCTCGGGTGGGAGATGCACCGGGCCACTCCCTTTCTCGGCGTCCCGAACGACACCCCGCACGCCGCGCAGGGCGTGCGGGTGACGCTGCGGGCGGGACCGCTCACGGCACCGTGCGAGGTCGTGTGGACCGTCGACGAGCGGCATCGGACCGGGTTCGCCTACGGGACGCTCACCGGACACCCCGAGTGCGGTGAAGAGGCGTTCGTTCTGGAACGCCTGCCGGACGACTCCACCGACTTCGTCGTCGTCGCCATCAGCCGGCCCTCGGCTTGGTACACCAAGGCACTGGGCCCGTGCGGACGTTCACTTCAGCGGGCGGTGGCGCACCGCTACGCCCAGAGCCTGAAGCGGCTGGCCCGCACGACGTGAAGCCGTCCACAGCGCTGCGGGATTTGGCAGGGCCGTCTCGTGGGGTACCACTACGACCCTTACCCGCCGAGTAGCCACGAAGTCCCATCCCGGCTGATAGGAAGGGTCGACCACCGACCCCCCAGTGCAATCCGGCTGCTGCCGCCGATGCCGTATAGCGGGCTGTCCCCACACCAATTGCAGCAGTCCATCCAGACCCCCTTGCCCGGCAAGGAGAAACCTGTCGTGATTGCCTACCCCGGCTCACCCTCGACAACGAGGTCCCTGACCACCGTTCTCCACCTGCGCGTCAATGGGGTTCCACGACCTGATCGCCCTTGCCCATGGCCTGATCCGCTACGCACCACGCTTGAAGACACGCCTTCAACGGCCCGGCTGCCGGATCCGCGCCCCGTCTGCGGTCGGGTAGCCCCCGCCCTGAACGACTTCCCCCGTAATGACCTGGCCAACAGGCTTGGCGAGTTCCAGGCCGGAGAGGTGCGCCTTGAGCCTTCTGGACATGGGGCGGAAAGTCACGAAGGTGAGCCCTCCGGACACAGCAGCCCCGACGACGGGAATGGCCTTCGAGACCGACTTGGCGAAGGTCTGCTTCGTCATCTCGACGCCGAGGTAGCCGGCGACCTTCTTCACAATGGGGTAGACGATGCCCTGGGTCAGTGCCTTCTGAGGCAGCTTCTTCGCTACCTGCTCCGACATCATCCCCGCCACCTTCCCCACAGCGGCGTTCGCGGACTGGGTTCCGAACATCACTCCGAGGAAGAGCGTGAGCACCCCTTTGGTAGCGTCATCCAGGTCCTCGTTGTCGACAGAGAACAGATCAGGCCAGCTGTAGAGATAAGCGAGCTTCTGCGCGATGCGCAGCATGTGGGCTGCATACTGGGCCACATCGGCCGGCACCGTGGCGGGCAGGGCGATGAATCCAGGAATCCCAGCAGCCGCGGAGACCGCGCTCACCTTGGCGGTTTCGTAGCGAATGGAGTCGTCGGCCACTCTGTCCAGAACAGCAAGAGGGATACCCGCCGCTGCGGGGGTCTCTTCTATCGCTCTGCGCAGTTCATCCTCCGAGCAATGACGGGCAAGCGCCGTCCGGAGGTACGCCTCCCTGTCGATTCGCACGCCCGGAAGTCTTGCCGCGCCGACCAGAACGGTGGAGAAGCGCGACTCCGCGTTCTCACTCACTTTGCCCGTGACCATGCCAGGAACGTACAGCAGACGGGTGACCCGCATCCCTCGGATCGGTCATTCTGATCCCGGATCGGAATTGTAGGAGCCGACGTAGCCGGGGCAGCGTGTCACCGCATAGTCGCCCGCGACGGCGAACTCCGGCCCGCATCAGCCTCGCAGGGCTACATACCACATGCCACCGTCCGTGGTCGGGTTCGTCCCAGTCGCCATCAGGGCGTTCCTGAGCCGTGGAACGGACACCGGCGGAGTCCGGGGGGCCGGTCACCTCGTAGCGTGTCTGTCGATCCCTGGACCGACGGACGAGGCGATCCGTCGAAGCGTCCTGCGGATCTTGCATAAGCTGTTCCGTGGCCTGGAGTTGATGTAAGCGCATCGAAATACGCCCCTGACAGCCCTGACCTGCTCGACAAATCTTTTGATACCCCATCAGCGCGGGGGCGCCGCCACAGCGGCACTGCGGTGCCCCGGGACCACCGGCGATGTCCTCGTGGAGGGCCCGGGGGGAGCCGCAACTGAGTCCTCAGCGATTCGGCCTGCCGTTTCCGGCAGGTCCCATCAGGTACGTGTCCAGCGTTGGTTGCTGCCGTTCGAGCAGGAGTAGAGCTGGATCTGGGTGCCGTTGGCGGCGCCGGCCCCGACGGCGTCGAGGCAGAGGCCGGACTGGACTCCGACGATCGATCCGTCGGAGTTGAGGCGCCACTTCTGGTTGTCGCCGCCCCAGCAGCTGTAGATCTGGACCTGGGCGCCATTGCCGGTGCCGGCGGCGTCCAGGCACTTGTTGCCGTAGACCCTGAACTCGCCGGCGGCGGTATAGGTCCACTGCTGCTGTGTTCCGCCGTGGCAGTCCCACAGGTTGACCCGGGTGCCGTCGGTGGTACCGGCGTTGGGTACGTCGACGCAACGGCCCGAACCGACGCCCTTGATCGGTCCGGCTTCGGAAGGGGGCATGGAGGAGCCGCCGTTGAGCGCGTTGAGGACGGCGGTGTAGGCGGGCTTCTTGCTGCCGTCGCTGTTGAACAGCAGAGGCGTGTGCTCCGGTCGCCAGGAGTCGGAGTCGCGAACACCCCAGACGGTGATGCCGAGGCAGCGCGGGACAGCCAGGCAGTCGTTGGTCACATTGGCGTAGGTAGTGGCCGAGGCACCCTGGATGTCGAGTTCGGTGATGGCCACGTCGACGCCGAGGGCGGCGAAGCTCTGCAAGGTGGTGCGGAAGTTGCTGTTGTAAGGGCTGCCGCTGTTGAAGTGCGACTGGAAGCCGACACAGTCGATCGGCACGCCGCGCTGCTTGAAGTCTCGGACCATGGCGTACATGGCCTGGGTCTTGGCCCAGGTCCAGTCCTCGACGTTGTAGTCGTTGTAGCAGAGTTTGGCGGCCGGGTCGGCGGCACGCGCCGTGCGGAAGGCGACCTCGATCCAGTCGTTGCCCGTGCGCTGCAGGTTGGAGTCGCGCCGGGCTCCCGAACTGCCGTCGGCGAACGCCTCGTTCACCACGTCCCACTGGGCGATCTTGCCCTTGTAGTGGCCCATCACGCCGTTGATGTGGTCGATCATCGCCTGACGCAGCGTGCCGCCGCTGAGGCTCTGCATCCAGCCGGGCTGCTGGGAGTGCCAGGCCAGGGTGTGGCCGCGCACCTGCTTGCCGTTCTGCACCGCCCAGTTGTAGACGCGGTCACCGGCGGTGAAGTTGAACTGGCCCCGCTGCGGTTCGGTGGCGTCGATCTTCATCTCGTTCTCGGCCGTCACCGAGTTGAACTCACGGCCCGCGATCGTCGTGTACGCCGAGTCACCCAGCCTGCCCGATGCGATGGCGGTGCCGAAGTAGCGGCCGCTCTGCGACGCCGCAGCGCCGAGCGTGCTCTCGGCGGCCTGTGCTCTCGGCGCTGCGCCCAGTGCGGCAACGACACCGAGGACGCCGGCGACCAGTGCCAGAAGCAGTCTTCGGATCTTCCGGTGGACAACGGTTCCGGGAAGGGCGTTCGAGCCCATGGCTGTGCCTCCAGGGTAGGTAGGACGGAAGTGACGAAGCGCAGGAGAATGCGGCGTCCGCTCCCTCTGGGCGGACGGACGGCGGGGCGGACGGACGGGGCGGGCCGGAATACGGACAGCGCGAGTTCACCGGTGAACGTCAGTGGCGCAGGCACTCGGGTAAGCGGATGCACTGCGCGACTGTGGGCGGGTCTGTTGTGCGCGCCGGCCCAGGACCAACGGAGTTCGAGATCGCGAACTGTGACCGGCGCCTCACAGGAAGAGATGATTGAGGCACTGACGAGAGGCCGTCAATACACTCAACAGAGAAAGTTTCGATCTAAGTACCGAGAATTTCAGAAGCCCTGGCGAGCCCGGCGCCGAGTCGATCGCCGACGTCGCGGGGCCGGACCAGGGCCGGAATGGGGGGTGCTTCCGGTCGGCGCGAAGCTTCTCAAGACCAAAGAGCAGGCGCTGTTTATGGACAGATCGGCGCCGACTCTTGACCGGGGCGTGCCGTATTCCTAGCTTGTGGCGTCAGAGAATCCGGGAATTTTTCGAAACTCTTTCGAAGCATCCCTGTGTCCGGGAGCGGCCGCTCCGCAGTTCATCGCTGTCGCCTCGCCCCCGTCCCCGAAGGAGCCCCTCTGATGTGGTTTAGCCACCCGTCCCCGGTCCGCCCAAGACGCTTACTGGCCGTCCTCGCGCCCCTGCTCCTTCTGGCTGCCTTCCTCGGCGCCCAGCCCGCCGACGCGGCGACCGTCGACCCCGACGCCTCATATGTGCTGGTCAACCGCAACAGCGGCAAGGCCCTGGACGTGTACAACATGGCGACCAACGACGGCGCCCGCATCACCCAGTGGACCAGGAACGATCAGTACCAGCAGCAGTGGCAGTTCGTCGATTCGGGGGGTGGCTACTACCGCATCAAGTCCCGCCACTCGGGCAAGGTGCTGGACGTCCACAACTGGTCCACCGCGAACGGCGCCCCGATCGTCCAGTGGGCCGACCTGAACGCCACCAACCAGCAGTGGCGGCTCGCCGACAGCCCGGACGGCTACGTGAGGTTCATCTCGCGCCACAGCGACAAGGCCCTCGAAGCGCAAGGCGCCTCTACCGCCGACAACGCGAACATCGTCCAATACGACGACTGGGGCGGCACCAACCAGCAGTGGCGGCTCGTCAGGGGCGGCGGCGGCGACACCGGCCCCTGCGATCTTCCGTCGACATACCGCTGGACATCAACGGGCGCGCTCGCGCAGCCCAAGCCGGGATGGGTCTCGCTCAAGGACTTCACCGTGGCCCCCTACAACGGCAGGCAGCTCGTCTATGCGACGACGCACGACACGGGGACGAGTTGGGGGTCGATGAATTTCGGCCTGTTCACCAACTGGTCGGAGATGGCCTCGGCCGGCCAGAACGCGATGTCGACTTCCACCGTGGCCCCCACACTCCTCTACTTCGCACCGAGGAACATCTGGGTGCTCGCCTACCAGTGGGGCGGAACCGCCTTCTCCTACCGGACGTCGAGCGACCCGGCCAACCCGAATGGCTGGTCGTCCCAGCGGGAACTCTTCTCCGGAACCATCTCCGGCTCCGGAACGGGACCCATCGATCAGACCCTCATCGGTGACGGGACGAACATGTACCTGTTCTTCGCCGGTGACAACGGCAAGATCTACCGGGCCAGTATGCCGATCGGGAACTTCCCTGGCAGTTTCGGCGCGAACTCGACAGTGGTCATGAGCGATACGACGAACAACCTGTTCGAAGCTCCGCAGGTCTACAAGCTGCAGGGCCAGAACCGCTACCTCATGATCGTCGAGGCGATCGGCTCGCAGGGCCGCTACTTCCGCTCGTTCACAGCCACCAGTCTGGACGGCTCATGGACGCCCCAGGCCACGACCGAGAGCAACCCCTTCGCCGGCAAGGCCAACAGTGGGGCCGGCTGGACCAACGACATCAGCCACGGCGAACTGATCCGCAGCGGCCCTGATCAGACCATGACCGTAGACCCCTGCAACCTGCGGTTGCTCTACCAGGGGCGCAGCCCCAACTCCGGCGGTGACTACGGCCTCCTGCCCTACCGTCCGGCTCTGCTGACGTTGCAGCGCTGACGGCGTGCGCCGGTCCGGCTCCAGTACGGAGCCGCCCGGGGCGGGGGAACACTCCCTCCAGGTCGCGGCTGTCCGGCGTACCGTCCCGGTGCCGAAGCGAGCACAGGCAGAGAGTCCCGCGGCGCAGACAATCACGACGCAGGTGCCCGTAACCGCGGGCGTCTTCAATCGTCATGCCGGGGAGTCCCTGCCAGCTGCGGCCGCCACAGGACGGGGAGCGCTCCGGTCGCCCAATAGCCCGGCTGCGCCGTGTCAGGGCGCGCCGCCGTTCGCGGCTTCGGGATCGGTGCCGCCCTCGCGGCACCGATCCCGTCTGGGCACTACGCCTTGAATTCCTCCGGGCGAGAACGTTGATCCGGTGGTGGAGGCCGTGTCCCGTTCGGGGGGGCGGGCGGGACACGGCCTTGTCCGCCTGGTGTGTCAGGCGGCCTGGACCAGTTCGGCGCGGCCGAACAGGAGGGCGTAGCCGGGCGGGAGTTGGGCGAGGACGCGGTCGATGATGTCGTCGTCGGCGAGGTGGGCGACCTGGGCCAGGACGGTGCCGACGTCCCATCGCGTGGTGGCGGGGGTGCCGTGGGTGCGGGTGGCCAGGTCCTTGACGAAGCCCCAGCCGGTGAGCGTTCCGGCGCCGGCGGGCTCCGCCGTCAGGATGTGTGCGGCTTCAGGGGGCAGGCACGCGGCGAGTTCGTCGCGCTCGTCCGTGCGGAGTTGTCTGCCGAGGGCCGCCAGTACGACGCGCGCCGTACGCTCGGCGCGCTCCCGGGTGGGGTAGGCGCCGTCGTACCTGATCTGTTCGAGCATCTGGTCGTACGTCGTCGCCGGCGCCGACGGCACTGCCTGGGGGTGCATCGGGCGATGCCTTTCTTCATCGGGGTGTTGGGGGGCTGTGGCGGTGGGGAGCCTGTTCAGGTGTGGAGTTCCTTGCGCCGTGCCGGTGCGCCGACGCTGATCTTGCGTGGCTTGGCTCGTTCGGCGACGGGGATCCGCAGGGTGAGGACGCCTGCGTCGTAGTGCGCCTCGATGCGTTCGGTGTCGAGGGTGTCGGCCAGCACGACCTTGCGGGAGAAGACGCCCAGGGGGCGCTCGGAGAGGTCCATGCGGACGTCGTCCGTGTTGGCGGCGGGCCGTCGCTCGGCCTTGACGGTCAGCATGTTTCGCTCCACGTCGATGTCGATCGCCTCGGGCGGGACGCCGGGCAGGTCGAGTGCGATCACATAGACCTCGCCTTCCCGGTAGGCGTCCATCGGCATCGCGGACGGCTTGGACCAGGTGCCGGTCGCGCCCATGAGCTGCTGGGAGAGACGGTCGAGTTCGCGGAACGATTCGGTGCGCATCAACATCGCGAAACACCTCCGATTGGTCTGGGCAGAAACTGCCAATGCGCTGCTGCTGCCACTGTTGTAACATGTCATCGAAACGATGACAAGTTTGATGTCGTCGAAAGGGTGACACGACGAAGGAGTGACCGTGCCCGCGGCAGACCAGCCCTCCCCATACCCCGAATCCGCTCCCACCCCGACCACCTTCCTCGCCGCGTCGGCGGCCCTGAACGCGATCGACGAGGCCGTACAGACCGCCCACGCCCCCCGTGCGGCCCCCGGCGAGAGCCCCGGCACCAGCAGCGAACAGGCCCTGGCCGCCCTGCTCCTGCTCCGCGAGCTGCGAGAGCGGCTCGCCACCTGGGAACCCGGCCTGATCGAAGCCGCACGGGAGGCCGGCGCCAGCTGGGCCGACCTCGCGGGCCCCCTCGGCGTCGCCAGCCGCCAGGCCGCCGAACGCCGCTACCTGCGCGTACGCCCCGGCGCGCCCGGCACCACCGGGGACCAGCGCGTACAGACCACCCGCGACCGCCGCGCGGCAGACCGCAGCGTCACCCACTGGGCCCGCGACAACTCCTCCGACCTCCGGCAGCTCGCCGGACAGATCACCGCCCTCACCGGCCTCCCCCCGGACGCCCGCCGAGGACAGGCCCTCCTCGCCACCGCCCTCGCCGACAACGACCCCGCCACCCTCGTGGCCCCGCTCACCGCCACCCGGCCCCACCTCGAAACCACCCACCCCGACCTCGCCGACCGCGTCGACGCCGTCACCCGCCACACCGACCACCTCCGCCACGACACCACCAGGTGAGTCAGCTGCCGCCGGCCCTGTCACCGCACCCGCCGAGCATGAAGTGTCTTCGGATTCCGGCGCCCTCCGCCCGCCGCGCCCATCCGTCACGCGGCGACCAGGTCCTCGCAGCGGCACCGAAGCACGACGGCCGGCCCGCCATGCTCCACGTGCCCCGGACGAGCCCGGCCCGCAACGCGCAGTGCCTGCAAACCTGGTGACGTCGCCGACGCCGCTGCCAGCTCTTTCAGAAGGAGTAGAGCTGAGCGCTTCCTCACTGCTTCGGGGGCCTGCTCGCGGGCGCCTTGGCACCATGCGTTCCCCGCCAAGGCGCCGCACCCGCGTAGTCAACAGAGCGTCTGACCGGCAACCCGAGGTGGCTGACGACCCATCAGATCGAGCGCCGAATGAGCGTCAAGATGCTTCGCAGAGCGTCAATTCAGCGTCAAGATATCGCCCGTACCGCCCACAGCGCACACCACTCGCACCCGCAGGTCAGGCGTCCTTCTTCACCGGCTCCAGGATCGCCACGCACTCCACATGATGGGTCATCGGGAAGAGGTCGACCTGAGCAAGTCACGGAAAAGACCAGGTCAGAGCCGCTTTCCCTGCTCCCTACACAGCGTGAGTGCGCCCAGAGCGTCAAACGAGCGTCACGGTCGATAGCCCATCCCGCCCACTCGGGCCAGACGGGGCTGGCACGACCGCCCTCGCCGCAGACGACATCAAGTGCTGGGCCGACAAGGCGTACCAGGGCGCCGGCCGTGCGATCCATGTCCCGATGCGCGGCAAGCACCTGCGCGGCTGGCGCCGACGCCACAATCGCGATCACGCCAAGATCCGCAGCCTCGGCGAACACGCATGGCCATCCTCAAGTCTTGCGGTTCCTGCGGAAACTCCGCTGCAGCACCACCCGGATCACAGCCGCTGTCCGTGCCGTCGTTGGCCTCGAACTCGCCACCTGATCAGGATGGGAAGGGCTCCCTGCACCGATGGCTGGCCGGAACGGTGACGGTCCGCTCTCAGGATGCTCGTAGGCTTGCATGCCATGACGACGCGGATAGCGGGGGATCAGGTGCTCAATCCGTGGACCCGCACGACCAGGAACGCACCGTACGCGGTCCCCGAAGACCTGCCGCACTTGCAAGCCCTCAGCGACACCCAAGTCCACCCCTCGCACGCGCCGTACCAGCTCAACCTGACACTCCCGCCGGAACCGTTCATCGGCCTCCACGACGCGCCCCTGGTCATGCTGCTGGCCAACCCAGGTGTGAGCGACGCAGACCCGGCCGCCTACGCCCGGCCCGGCGTGACCGAGCGAACTCTGGAACACATCGCGATCGCCGGCGGGACCCGCAACCACTTCCTGATGCACCCCGAGAAGGACCATCCAGGTCTCCGGTGGTGGTCCCGGACCCTGAACGGCCTGACGAAGGAGGGGCACAGTCACGACGAACTCGCCCGGCAGATCCTTGCCGTGCAGTTCCACGGCTACCATTCGCAATTGTGGCGGCCGATCCCCTACACACTGCCCTCCCAGTCCTTCGCCTTCTACCTGGTGCGCCGCGCCATGTCCCGTGACGCGGTGATCGTCCTCGGGCGCATCGCGGCCATCTGGAAGATCGCCGTGCCGGAGCTGGCGTCGTATTCGAATGTGGTGACGCCGAAACAAAACCGGAGCGTGCAGATGAGCCGGGGCAACTTCAGCCCTGAGAACTTCGAGCGGATCGAGCAAGCCCTCAAGAGCTGAGCACGCACCGCGGTGCGGTGCGCGCCCAGCGGGAGGGACGGTCAGAGGTTGGCACGCGCTTCGGCCAGCTTCACGTCCGCCGCCCGCATCTCCCCGCATGCCTGCGGGTGCCTCTGATCCATCTCCTCATGCCGTACCGGCGACTTGGACAGAGCCATGGTCGCCTTCAGGTCCAGTTCGGCGTCGAACTCGTATGGCTTTTGCGAACCGATCGGCGCCGGTCGCGGCGACGACTTCACATGTGCCATCGGCGCGATCTTTCCTTCGACCCCGCCGAAGTAGATCCACAGCCGGTCGCCGTCCCTCATCCGCTTCAGGGGCTTCCCGAGCCACCACTCGGTCGGACGGGAGTCTTCGCGCGCCAGCCTCGCGACCCGCGCTGGGGTGGAGGGGCCGTTCTCAATCGTGTCGCGCTCCGGGTCCAGGCAGTACAGCCGGTCGCGAGGGCTGACGACCTGCTAGACGGCGCGTCCGCCTCGGTTCGGCAGATCAGCCTGCTGCAACCGCACCTACAACGGCCAGGCCCGCTGGGTGGCTACGTGGCCTTCGACTTATGCCGCCAAACGGCATGCTCCAGCCCGCCTTTGTCGTGCCCGAGAAGCGCGGCGGCTTCCTCATACACGGCGCGCAACTGGTCGTATGGGAGGTCCGGAACACCAGCATCCCCGGCGAAGGCACGTAGGTGTACGTCGACGGCGACGTGCGAACGGCCGACGAGATTGCCTATGTAGTCGATGCTCTTCGGCCCCACTCCCTTCACCGTGCGCAGAGCGGCGCGATTGGCCTGATGATCGAGCCAGGCGTGAAGGTCCTCGCGGGTATCTACCCCGTGGACAGCGAGAAGGTCGGTGATGGCGTGGGCCGTCGCGACCTTCTGTGCATGGTTGAACTTCATGGCCACGGCAAGGTCTTCCGTCACGAGCCGGCGCTGGAATCCGCGGACTGTTCTTGCATCAGCCCAGCTCCGTTGCAAATGGAGGAGCCGCGGTCGGAGAGTCCTCTCGTAGTTGCACCGTGGCTGGAAGCTGACGTCGCAGATGACAGCACCCATGTGGGTCCATCCGCCCGGCTGGAAAAACGGTCCGCTGCCAAGGAACTGTCGAACGTGGTCGGCGAGCCGTTGGGCAGAGCTGGATGCGAGCATGGGTCAAGGATGGCGCTGCCGTCTGGCAAGCTGGTGGGAAAGCTCAAAACTCTCGAATGGATGGAGCAGGGGGCCGTTCCATCGGGCAGCTCCCTCCATGACGGGAAGGCTGGCCATCTCGGCTACCGAGTCTCCGTCGAGACCGGGGAGAGGCGGAATAGGCACTGGATCGTGTTGAACTCGATCACCTCGGCGATGAAGCGGAACTTGTCGCCCACTGCAATGGTGGCAGGGACCTCCTTGCCGGTCAGGTGGAGGTTGCCGGTGTTGACGTCCTCGTACTTGAAGTTCGGGCCGTCCGTCGTCTGCGGCCCCTTGTCGCCCGGACCGAGAAGGAAGTCGTAGCGGGTCTGGTCATCCGCGTGGGCCGCCATGTGCCTGACTGACCCGTCGAAGGCGACCGTCTGCCCCTCGTGCTTGGTTGCGAAGTTCACGTTCGCTTCGCCACACGGATCCGCCTTTAACAACGTGGCGAACTCGGGACTGTTCTGCGCCGTGATCACCTCAGCGGTGGTCGGCTCGTCTACGGGCGGCGTAGCGGAAGACTTCTCACTGGCGACCGGCGAACTGGCTGACGCGCCCTTCTCCTCGTCGCCGTCGCCGAGCGCAACGCCCGTGCCGATGATGGCGGCCAAGACCACGAGGACGGCAGCCCCAGTTCCGATCAGACGCCAAGGCAGCGGCCTCTTCGCCCGACGGAAGTTGAGGGTGGTGCGAAGTCTGCCTGGGAGCTGTTCCACGAGCTCCCATCCGTCCTTCTGCATCTTCGAGATCACCAAACCGTCGGTGCCCCGAACCGTCTGCACGACCTTGTACTCGTACTTGATCTCATCGACCATGCGGCTCTCCGCCCCCTGAAGCGAACCGGTCATACCAACTGGCGCGAGCATAGATGACTCCGCGAGAGACAAACGTCGCCTTCGGCCCCTGCTCTCCTGCTCGACCGGGTCGTTCGCTGTCGCGCCTGAGCAGCGCGTCTCGGTTGCGGATGCAGGGCACCAAAACGATGCCGAACAGCGCATTCCGGGCAGATCTGTCCTGTGGAGGATCAGCAGGGCTTTACACCAGATGCCGTCGGCCGTGGTCGAGTTCAGCCTTGGCATCACGCGTATGAGGGGCCAACGCACCTCGGTCGCCTCCCTTCCCTCTACCTTGACAATCCCATCTGCACCCTCAAGTGGAGCCGGAGTGGTGAGGTATGCATTGTCTGCATCGCAGGCCGACTTGCTGCGCGAGATCGCGGCGGTTTCCGATGCAGTGCACGTTCCACCCGCCCGTACACAGGTGGCATGGGCGCTGGAGCAGCGAGGGCTGATCAAGAGGACCTGGCGCGGCAGTGGTCACGTCGCTGTGGTGACTGCGGACGGCCGCTACTTGTATTGACCCGCAGGGTTGTTGACGCGGCTGATCGGGGGCTTGCCTCCGAGTGCGGTGTGGCAGCGGTGGTGGTTGTAGGTGTGCAGGAAGTCTGCCAGGGCTGCTGTCCGCTCGTCGTTTGAGGTGTAGGGCCGCTGGTAGGCCCATTCGTCGAGCAGGGTGCGGTTGAATCGTTCGACTTTGCCGTTGGTCTGCGGGCGGTAGGGACGGGTGAGCTTGCCGGTCGCGCCGAGGTCGGTGAGTGCATGCCGCCAGGCGAAGCTTTTGCGGTAGGGCCAGGCATTGTCGGTCAGGACCCGCTCGACGCGGCCGATGCCCACGTCCGCGAAGAAAGCTGCTGCCCGGCGCAGGAAAGCGGCGCAGGTGGCTGCCTTCTCGTCGCCGTGGATCTCGCTGTAGGCGAGTCGGGTGTGGTCGTCGACAGCGGAATGGACGTAGTCGAAGCCCACGCCGCTGCGGCGGGCGCGGCCGGCTTGGCGGCCCAGCACCTTGTGGCCGCCGCCGTCCGGGATCCGGCCGAGTTTCTTGACGTCGACGTGGACCAGTTCGCCGGGCCGGTCGCGTTCGTAGCGGCGGATGACCTGGCCGGTGGGTCGGTCCAGGAACGCGAGCCGGTTCAGGTGGTGGCGGGTCAGGATGCGGTGCACGGTGGAGGCGGGCAGGCCCAGCGTCGGGCCGAGCCGCGCGGGGCCGAGCTTGCGTTCCTGCCGCAGCCGGCAGACGCGGGCCTCCACGGCCGCCGGGGTTCGGTGCGGTGTTGTCCGGGGGCGGCTGGAGCGGTCGGCGAGGCCCGCCTCGCCCTCAGCACGCCAGCGGCGGACCCACTTGTGGGCCGTGGCACGGGAGATCCCCATCTCGGCGGCCACATGAGCGACGGGACGGCCTGCGCAGACACGCTCGACGAGCAGTCGCCTGCCATGAACGGTGAGCCGGGCGTTACGGTGGGACACGAAGACCTCCGTGCGGTGCGTTCCTAGACAGCTCCACCACATCGGAGGTCTTCGCCATGTTCAAGACCCGCCAGTGTCAACAACGCTCGTGATCAATACAGCTAGGTGTGCTGTCCGGACAGCACACCTAGCTGAGTCTTGCTCGCCCCCGGGTTGCAGCCGACTCGTCGTCTGGGCCGTGTCCAGGAATGGTCCACAACCCTCGGAGGGCTCGTCGTGGCTTTGGGCCTGTGATCGGGGATTGCTGAGTGCGCGCCAAGTCTTGTGCTTGACAATAGACTTGGCATGCCGCAGAGGTGAGCGCACGTATGGAGCCAGTGATGTATACCACATTGGCTTCGTGGACAGCCTGGCAGCATCCCAACGCCTGGGCCATTTCGACAAGTCGCTGACCTGCTGTTTCCCTTTCCAAGTTGACGAAGCCTCCGGGTGACCAAGACGGATTGTTGCAGTCCAGGTGTTGGACATCTGTGCAACAACGCGAATGGCGTTGAGGTCGTCAACGCGCTGAACATGGGTCACATGGCGCCTCGTAGGGACGTGGCGCAAGACGGCCCGCAGGCCAACAGGCAGGGCGGAAAGGAAGAGGTGCAATGGCATTTGGCAGGACATCTCATCTCGAGTGTGTTGTTCATGGGGCCCGTGAGACACCCGAGTCCCCGAGCACACAGGTAGTCGTCATCGTGGTGATTGCCATGACGCTCGCCACAGTTCTGGTCGTCCTGGGGCACCCGGTGGCGGACGTACTGCAGATGCTCGGCGGAATGGCGGTGATCTCGACCCTGTTCAGGGCGGGCACGCCTGATCCGGTCGGTCCCGCCCTCCGGCCGTGATGGCCCATGGGACGAAAGCTGCAAGAGCTGCCCGAGCAGCCGTCTCCTCTTGTAGAACTAGCGCGCTGGCTGCGCGAACAGCGGCAACGAACAGGCTTGACCTATGCGCAGCTGGCAGAACGTTTGGAGGTTAACAAGTCCACTCTGAGTAGGGCGGTCAGTGGCACCACGTTGCCGTCGCTCACGATGGTCGAGGAGATCGCCCGGGCATGCGGCGCCGATGTAAACGTCGGCAGACGACTGCATCGGAAAGGACTGTGGGAACTCAGAATCAGGCAGATGCTCCAGGGTGAGAAGAGGAATCCACGAGACTTCGTGGTGACACCTGCTGACCTATGGAACGCGCTCGTATCACAGTACGCGCTCTCTGGGCTCACTTACCGAAGGGCAGAAGAGAAGGCCAAGCGCCTGGCTGCTCGAGGCGTGATTGAGCAGCCGATCAGTCGTTCCACCTTCCACAACTTCGTCACTCGACGTACTTCTCCCACGCGAACGATCATGTTTGCCGTTCTCGCGGTCAGCGATGTTCCCCAGGAGGAGTGGCCGCAGTGGGAGTCGGCCTGGCGTATCGCGCGGATGGAAGACGTTCGGCAGGCAGCCCGGGATGGATCCCCGGCCGCGCGCGAGTACTTGGGGGGTGAGCCCGAACGGCTTCTGAAGCCCTATGGGATTCCCTGGAGCAACTGAGGCATTGATGCGGTGTCAACGAGTCAGACCCACTTGCCAGAAAAGTGGGTCTGACTCGTACGCAGCGACGTTATTGATCCATTCTCGGCCGATAGAGCGCGTTGCAGAAGGATGTGATCATGCAGCCTGAGGTATGCCGTCGGCTCGTCTGATCATGCGGCGAGGGTGAGGTTGTGCATGCGGGTGACGGCTGGACGGCGTGATGGAGGCCGTCGCCGCGCTGCCGACGGTCACGAAGGATCTTGTAGTTCTTCATCCGGCCGATCATCCAAGCCATCAATGGCTCGTACTGCCGTGCCAGATGCAGGCGCGCACTATATCGGCGGAGTCCCGGTTAGCGAAACCGGGACTCCGCCGCACCATTGGTAGTCCACAGCAATCCCTGACAGCCACTGTGAAAGGACAGCGCACGACGACCACTCACCACCGAATAACTCGCCTTGCGGTCCTCTCAGCTGCTGAGCCGCGATGCCACTGCGTAGCCCAGACGGAACAGCTCTTCGGCACGCTCCAGGTCCCGGTCCGTGCGAACCTGCACCTCCAGGTCTCCCGTGCCGTGGTGCCCAAGCCCCGTGACGTCACGAGTGAACCCCGGTACCAGATCCATCTGCTTGGGGTCCACCTTGAGGTACACGAGGACCTTGGACTGCCGCGGGGTGCATACGCAAGCGAAGTTCCGCAGGCGCCGGAAGGCGCGGTACTGTCGGCGCTGCACCGCGATCACGTCGTCGCCCAGACCACGCAGCACCTCGTCGACCGCCGCCGCTAGCTCCTCCATCGCGCCCATGCCCGCACGCGCGCGTGGGGCTCCCGCCACGCGGCTCCCTGCCGGGGAACCCACGGGCTGCCGGGTCACGGAAGCCACAGTCTCCAGGCCGAGATGCTCGGCCCTGTAAAAGCGGTAGCGGACCAAGTCGATGCTGCGCCGGTGCTCGCACACGGCATGGACGTCGTAGCGGGTGAAGTCGCCAGCCACGCAGATCAGCTGCGGCGCGCTCCACACGACCTGGGCCCCGACCGCCGATCCGAGCCGCTCCCGCACCAGCCGGTGGAAGGCGTCCCTGTGGTCGAGGAGCCAGGACATGTAGAAGAGGCCCTGGTTGATCACCGCGGCGTCGATGCCGCGCTTGTATTCCACGACCACAGGGGCACCGTTCTGATCATCACATCCACAGGGCGCGGGGGTGCTGCCTCTGCCCCTTTCGTCGGCTTCAGCAACACCCTTCTCCGTGCACTCAGTGAGGGGGCGACGACATTGCCCGAGCAGGTTGAGTGAGGGGGCCGCTCTCCCAGCCCGGCCAGGTGACTGCTCAAGCGGGCAGGGCTTCGTCGAGGTATCCTGCACCGGCTTGTAGAGCCCTTACGGCACGTGCCGCGAGATCCCCGTTATGTTTTCCGCGGTCCTGCAAGAGGGCCGCTGGCCTCCGGGCCCGGCATGACTGTGTCCCCCTGTCCTCGATGACCTGGGGGGTGGTGTTCACCGGGCCCGAGAGGTGTTGTCGGAGACGCTGATGAGAGGTCCGACCACCGTCCGGCCCGGCGCAATGCCGGACAGTTCGCGGACGGCAGGTCTGCATAACGTGGATGCGCGAGTACGACACCGACGCCAAGGCCAGCCGCACCAAAGGAGTTGAGAGCACGATGTTCGACACCGGCGACGTCGGCGTGTTCCTCGGCCTGGACGTCGGCAAGAGCGCCCATCACGGCCACGGGCTCACCCCGGCAGGCAAGAAGGTCTTCGACAAGCCGCTGCCCAACAGCGAACCGAAGCTGCGGGCCGTCTTCGACAAGCTGGCCGCGAAGTTCGGCACCGTTCTCGTCGTGGTGGACCAGCCTGCCTCGATCGGCGCCCTGCCCCTGACCGTCGCCCGCGACACGGGCTGCAAGGTCGCCTACCTGCCCGGCCTGGCGATGCGGCGGATCGCCGATCTCTACCCGGGCGAGGCGAAGACCGATGCGAAGGATGCCGCGGTCATCGCGGACGCGGCCCGCACCATGCCGCACACCCTGCGCTCGCTGGAGGTGACCGACGAGATCACCGCCGAGCTGACCGTCCTGGTCGGCTTCGACCAGGACCTCGCAGCCGAGGCCACCCGCACCAGCAACCGGATACGCGGCCTGCTCACCCAGTTCCACCCCAGCTTGGAACGGGTCCTGGGCCCGCGTCTCGATCACCAGGCCGTCACCTGGCTCCTCGAACGCTATGGCTCCCCGGCCGCCCTGCGAAAAGCCGGACGACGCAGGCTCGTTGAAGTGATCCGGCCCAAGGCGCCCAGGATGGCGAAACGGCTGATCGACGACGTCTTCGACGCTCTCGACGAGCAGACCGTGGTGGTTCCCGGCACCGGCACCCTCGACATCGTCGTCCCGTCCCTGGCTCGCCAGCTCGCCGCAGTCCACGAACAGCGCCGGGCCCTGGAAGCCCAGATCAACACTCTGCTGGAACAACACCCTCTTTCCCAGGTCCTGACCTCGATGCCGGGGGTCGCGGTCAGGACCGCAGCCGTTTTGCTGGTGACCGTCGGCGACGGCACTAGTTTCCCCACCGCCGCCTACCTTGCCTCCTACGCCGGCCTCGCCCCGACCACGAAATCGTCGGGCACCTCGATCCACGGCGAACACGCCCCCAGAGGCGGCAACCGACAGCTCAAACGCGCGATGTTCCTGTCCGCGTTCGCCGCCCTGCACGACCCCACCTCCCGCACCTACTACGACCGCTGCCGAGCCAGAGGAAAGACCCACACCCAGGCCCTCCTCCGGCTCGCACGGCAACGCATCAGCGTGCTGTTCGCGATGCTCCGCGACGGCACCTTCTACGAACCCCGAACGCCTCGCATCGCTTGACGAAAGACATAGAGGCACCCCCCCCCGCGAGTTCGCCCAGCCCTCGATATTCGGATGGATACGCTCGCCGAGCAGCTTCACGGCAGAGACCTCCAGTCCCGGTCTCCTCCTGGGTCTCGCGCACGGCGGCGTCTTCGCGGGTCTCGCCCGGCTCGACCTCTCCGGCCGGGGACTGCCAGCTGATGCCAGCGGCCTCGTGGTCCGCCGGCAGACCAGCAGGACGTCGCTGTCGCGGACGACCACGGCGATGGCAACGCGCGGTGCTTGCACACCTGGTGACATCGCCGACGCTGGCGCCAACCCCTTCACAAGAAACAGAGCGAAGCGCTTCCTCTCTGCTTCGAGGGCCTGCTCATGGGCGCATTGGCACCATGAATTTCCCGCCAAGGCGCCGCACTCGCGGAATCAACAGAGCGTCTGACCAGCAATTCGACGTGGCTGACGACCCATCAGAACGAGCGTCAAATGAGCGTCAAGATGCCTCGCAGGGCGTCATTTCAGCGTAAAGATATCGCCCGTAACGCTCACAGTGCACATATTGCACATCACCCAAACCTGCAGGTCAGGCGCCCTTCGCGACCGGCTCCAGGATCGCCACGCACTCCACATGATGCGTCATCGGGAACAGGTCGAACGCCCGCAGTGTGCGCGGCTTGTAGCCCGACTCCCGGAAGTACGCCAGGTCGCGGGCCAGTGCCGCCGGGTCACAGGCCACGTAGGCGATGCGGCGGGCGCCCAGGCCCGCGAGGTGGTTGACGACCTGTTTGCCCGCGCCCGCGCGCGGGGGGTCGAGGACGATCAGGTCCGTCTCGGTGATCCCGGTGCGGGGCAGCACCGTGTCGACCTTGCCGTGTTCGATGCGGACCCGGGCGAGGTCCTTCAGGTTGTACTGGGCGTCCTCCGCCGCGCGCCTGCCGGATTCGATGCCGAGCACCGCGCCCGTCTCGCCCACGCGCTGGGCGATCGCCCCGGCGAACAGGCCCACCCCGCAGTAGAGGTCGAGGGCCGTCTCCCCCTTGCGGGGCATGAGGCCCTGCATCACGGCCTCCACCAGGACCTCGGGGGCCTTCGGGTGGACCTGCCAGAAGCCGCCCATACCGACGCGCCAGGTGCGGTCGTCGGCGCGTTCGCGGACGAACGCGCGGCCGTGGACCCGGTGCACTCCCCCGTCGTGCTCCTCGATCCGCAGCACCGACACCGGCCGGTCCAACTCGACCAGCGGGAGCCGGCCGCCCTTGAGCGGGGCGAGGACCACCTGGCGGTCGCCGGAGCCGGAGGCCGCGATCGCCTCGACGGAGGCCATCTGCGGCCATTCGCGCTTCTCGACGCCCAGTTCGCTGACGCCGTCGTAGGCGATCATGCAGTGGTCGACGGGCTGTACCTCGTGCGAGCGGTGCTTGCGCAGTCCGGCCCGGCCGTCGGCGTCGACGGCGTACTGCACGCGGGTACGCCACCGGGGCACCTCGCCCGAGGGCAGTTTGTCGCCGGGCGCGGGCATGACCGTGCCGTCCCAGCCCGCCTCCTCCGGGGTGAGCCCGGCCAGTCGCCGGAGCTGTTCGGTGATGACGTCGCCCTTGAGGCGGCGCTGGGCGCCCGGCTTGGCGTGCTGCCAGTCGCAGCCGCCGCACATGCCCGGACCCGCGTACGGGCAGGGGGCCTCGACGCGTTCCTTGGAGGCTTCCAGGACGGTGACCGCGTCGGCGCGCAGAAAGCGCGAGCTCTCGTCGCCGTCCGTCACCCGGGCGACGATCCTCTCACCGGGCAGCGCGTGCCGTACGAAGAGCACGCGGCCCTCGTCGGTGCGGGCGACGCAGTGGCCGCCGTGCGCGACGGGACCGACCTCGACCTCGTACTCCTGCCCGACCAGCGAAGCCTGTTCAGGAGCCTGCTCTGAAGGCTGTGGTTCTGTCTGCATGAGGGGCTGGGCTCCAAAGGGTCAGGGCGAGGTCAGAGGCGGGAAGGTACGGCGGCGGAAGCGATCCAGTCTACGTGCGGGCGGCGGCGCCCACCGCCACCCGCGGTCCCTCAGGGCTTGCCCGTGGGCTCCTTCCGCGGCCGGGTGTCCACCGGCCCCCGGCGCACCGAGCCGGGCGCGGTCCACTCCGCGCGCCGTCTGTCCCGCTTCTTCGCGACCTCGGAGGACTCCAGCTGGTACGGGACGGAGGTCACCATCACACCCGGGGAGAAGAGCAGCCGCCCCTTGAGCCGCAGCGCGCTCTGGTTGTGCAGCACCTGCTCGTACCAGCGGCCGACCACGTACTCGGGGATGAAGATGCTGACGACGTCCCGCGGGTTCTCGGTCCGCAGGCCCTTCACGTACTCGATGACGGGGCGGGTGATCTCGCGGTAGGGCGAGTCGAGGATCTTCAGCGGGACGTTGATGCCGCGCCGCTCCCACTCCTCCCTGAGCTGCTTCGTCTCGGCGGGGTCGACGTTGATGGAGAGCGCCTCCAGCCGGTCCGAGCGCGTCAGCTTCGCGAAGGCGAGCGCCCGCAGCGTCGGCTTGTGGACCTTGGAGACGAGCACGATCGTGTGGACGCGCGACGGCCGTACGCTGTCGGGGCCGGGCGCCTCGGCGGCGGCGATCTCCTCGGCCACACGGTCGTAGTGCCGGCGGATCGCGCTCATCGTCCCGTAGAAGATCACCATGCCCAGCAGGGCGACCCACGCCCCGTGGGTGAACTTGGTGGCCAGCACGACGATCAGGACGAGTCCGGTGAACGTGGCGCCGAACGCGTTGATCGCGCGTGAGCGAATCATGTGGCGGCGCTTGGCCTTGTCGCGTTCGGTGCGCAGATGGCGGTTCCAGTGCCGGACCATGCCCGTCTGGCTGAGGGTGAAGGAGACGAAGACGCCGACGATGTAGAGCTGGATCAGCTTGGTGGAGTCCGCCCCGTAGATCCACACCAGCAGGATGGCGGCGCCGGCCAGCAGCACGATGCCGTTGGAGAACGCGAGGCGGTCGCCCCGGGTGTGGAGCTGGCGCGGCAGATAGCGGTCCTGCGCGAGGATCGAGCCGAGCAGCGGGAAGCCGTTGTACGCGGTGTTGGCGGCCAGGAACAGGACGAGCGCGGTGGCCGCGGCGAGCAGGACGAAGAAGAAGGTGTCCGCCCCGAAGACGGCGGCGGCGACCTGGGTGATGACCGGGTTCTGGACGTAGCCGTCACCGACCGGCACACCGTCGCGCAGCAGGTCCTTGCCGGGGAACTCCGCCATCTTCACATCGGTGGCCATGGCCAGGCCGATGATGCCGCAGAACATGGTGACGGCGAGGGTGCCCATCATCGCCAGCGTCGTCGCCGCGTTCCTGCTCTTGGGCTTGCGGAAGGCGGGGACGCCGTTGCTGATGGCCTCGACGCCGGTCAGAGCGGCGCAGCCGGAGGAGAACGCGCGCAGCAGCAGGAAGACGAGCGCGAACCCGGCCAGGCCGCTCTCCTCCGCCTTGATCTCGAAGTGGGCGGTGGGCGCGCTCATGGTGTCGTCGAGTACGAGCCCGCGGTAGGCGCCCCAGAGGATCATGATGAAGACGCCGGTGACGAAGACGTACGTCGGGATGGCGAAGAGCTTGCCCGACTCCCGTACGCCCCGCAGGTTCATCAGCGTCAGGATCACGATTATCCCGATCGCGCACAGGACCTTGTTCTCGATGACGAAGGGGACCGCCGAGCCGAGGTTCTCGACACCGGAGGCGATCGACACGGCCACGGTCAGGACGTAGTCGACGAGCAGGGCGCTCGCGACGGTCAGACCGGCCCTGGGCCCGAGGTTGGTGGTGGCGACCTCGTAGTCGCCACCACCGCTCGGGTAGGCGTGCACGTTCTGACGGTAGGAGGCGACGACGGTGAACATCAGGACCACGACGGCCAGGGCGATCCACGGGCTGAAGTGGTACGCCGAAGCGCCCGCGATGGAGAGCACCAGGAGGACTTCTCCCGGCGCGTAGGCCACCGAGGACAGCGGGTCGGAGGCGAAGACGGGCAGTGCGATGCGTTTGGGAAGGAGCGTTTCTCCCAGCCTGTCGCTACGCAGCGCCCTCCCGATCAGGATCCGTTTGGGCACGTCGGTCAGTTTCGGCACGATGAGGATCGTAAGCCGTCCGGGCGCGGCCCTCCCAAGCACCACCCCGCCAGGACGGGGCCCGAGCCGCGCCGCCCGCCGCACCGGGCGGCGGGGCTCGGGCGAGGCGGGCGGCGGGCTCCGGCGAACGGGGTCAGACGTGTTCGGGCGAGCGCTCCCCCGCCGGCCGCCGCGACGGCCCGCCCGGGCCGTCGTGGGCGCCCCGGGCGAAGAGCCGCCCCGGCCACCAGAACCGGCGCCCCAGGTCCAGCGCGAGCGCGGGGACCAGCACCGTACGGACCAGGAAGGTGTCCAGCAGGACTCCGATCCCGACGATCACCCCCATCTGCGCCATCGTCACCAGCGGCAGCGCCGCGAAGACGGCGAAGGTCGCGGCGAGCACCACACCCGCCGAGGTGATCACGCCGCCGGTGCTGGTCAGGCCCTCCAGTACGCCGCGCCGGTGTCCGATCCGCAGTGCCTCCTCGCGGACCCGGTGCATCAGGAAGATGTTGTAGTCGATACCGAGCGCGACCAGGAACACGAAGCCCATCAGCGGGATCGACCAGTCGACACCGGCGAAGCCGAAGACGTGCTCGAACAGGAGGTTCGAGGCGCCCAGCGCGGCGAAGTACGACAGGACGACCGTCGCGAGCAGCAGCAGGGGGGCGACCAGGGCGCGCAGCAGCAGGACCAGCACGATCAGGACCACCACCAGCACCACGGGGATGACGGTGCGCAGATCGCGGTCGGCGGCCCGCTGGGTGTCGAGGGTCTGCGCGGTGGCCCCGCCGACGAGGGCGTCCGCGCCGTCCACGGCCCCCGCCGCGTCCCGGAGCCGGTCGACGGTCGCCTTGGCCGCCGTACTGTCCGGGGCGTCGGTCAGCACCACCGAGAGGGTGGCGAGACTGCCGTCGGGCGTACGGTCGCCGCCCTCGACGCGCGCGACGCCCTCGACGTCCCGCAGGGCCGACTCGACGTCGGCGGCGCGGTCGGCGCGGGTGACGACTTTCGCCGGGTCGGAGGCGCCGGACGGGTAGTGCGCGGAGATCAGCTCCTGTGCCACCACCGACTCGGGCTTCTCCTGGAACATCTCCGACTGCCTCAGCCCCATGTCGATGCCGACCGCGCTGAGCGCGAGCACTCCGGTGGCGCCCACCGACATCAGCCAGGACCAGCGCGGGCGCCGGGCGACCAGGGCGCCGATCCGGGACCACACGGTGGCCTCCTTGCGGACGGGGGTGCCGAAGCGCGGGACGAACGGCCAGAAGACCCAGCGGCCGGCGACGACCAGCAGCGCGGGCAGCACGGTGACCATCGCGAGGAAGGCGCAGACCACTCCGACGGCGCCGACCAAACCCATGGAGCGGGAGGAGTTGATGTCGGCGAACGCCAGACAGGCCAGCCCGATGGCGACGGTGCCCGCCGAGGCGAGGATCGCCGGACCCGAGCGGCGCAGCGCGGTCCGCATGGCCTCGTGGCGGTCCTCCAGCCGGTGCAGTTCCTCGCGGTAGCGGGCGATGAGCAGCAGCGCGTAGTCCGTGCCGACGCCGAAGACGAGCACCATCAGGATGCCCGCGCTCTGCGGATCGACGGGCAGGTGGCCGTACTTGGCGAGGAGGTAGGTACCGACCTGGGTGAGTACGGCGGCGAAGCCGACGGCGAGCAGCGGGAACAGCCAGAGCAGCGGGCTGCGGTAGGTGATGAGCAGCAGGACGGCGACGACGAGTCCGGTCGCGATCATCAGGGTGGCGTCGAGGGTGCCGAAGACGGCGACGGAGTCGGTCAGGGACGCGGCGGGGCCGCCGACCTCGGCCTCGACGCCGGGTGGGGCGTTGGCGCCGGCGATGTCGCGGAGCCTGTCGACGGTGTCGGTGATCTCGTCCTCGTACGACAGGGGCACGACGGCCATCAGGGCCTCGCCGTCCTCGGACGGTACGGCGGGCGGCAGTTGCTCGCCCTCGGCGGCGTACGGCGCGAAGCGCTCGCGGTCCGCCCGGGCCTTCGCCGCCGCCCCCTCGCCGGTGTAGACGACGACCGCCGGCATCAGCGTGTCGGTGCGGAACTTCTCCAGCTCGGTGTTGACCCGGGCCGATTCCGCGCCTCGGGGCAGGAACGCGTTCGGCCCCGTCTCCTCGACCTCGCCGAGCTTGCCCGCGAGCGGGCCGAGCGCGACGACGAGGATCAGCCAGGCGAGCAGGACGAACCACTTCCCGCGGCTGCCGCCGGGTGCCCCGGCGAGCCGCTTCGGCAACGTGGTCATGAGTAATCTCCTCGGTATGGAGTGAGTGAAGGGGCACACTCCTTCCGCACCGCGGCGTGATGGTTTGCCGACCTGCCGCGGCGCGTGGGGTGGTGCCCCGGGTGACGGATCTCCATGAGTACGGCCGGGAGCTGGAACTCCCGGCCGTACGGCTTCACTTGGCGCCGGCGCTACTCGATCTCGCGCATCATCTTCTCCATCGACGCGATCGAGCCGCGGGCCTGTGTCAGCTCGTCGAGCGTGCGACGGTGCAGCTCGACGTTGTCCTCCAGCAGCTGCGCGTACTTCATGGCGAGCTGCTTGTACTGCTCCTCACGCGCGGCCAGCATGCGCGCGCGCCAGGTCGCCGCGACCTGCCAGACGACCACGATGAGGAACAGGAAGACGCCGCCGGCGCCGATGGCCCCGGCCAGGTCCGTCCATCCCGAATCGTTCATTTCGCGGACTCCTTCATGGTCGTTCCCTCTTCCTCGGTGAGCGTCTGCGCCGCCGTGGCGACGGACTGGGGGGTCAGGGCGAAACAGAACGGCGTGAGCTCGAAGTACTTCATCGACTTGCCGCTCTCGGACAGCTCCAGCGTCCCGACGACCAGACCGGCCGCCTCCAGCCGCTGGAGGTGCATGTGCAGCAGCGGGCGGCCGATGCCGAGTTCGCGGGCGAGCCTGCTGACGTAGTTCCGGCCCTCCAGGAGCGCGCCGATGATCCGCATCCGGTGTGGATTGCCGAGCGCGCCGAGCACCTTCAGCAGCTCGTCGCCGGTCGGGACCTCTCGCATCGCAGCGCCCTTCATCAGCACCTGTCAGAGAAGACTGACAGTAGCCCGCGGGACCTGTCAAAGAAACCTGACACATATCAGGGTGGACTGAGGGGAAGTCGGGGTCGTCTCAGGGTCCCCCGACGCCTCCCCGACACGGGTGACGGCACGGCGGACGCGGACGCATAAGCTCATCACCGGGCGGCGCCCCGTACGGTTGTCCGTCCGTGGCCCGGCGCACGGAGAGAGAAGAGTGAACCAGGTGTTTACGCAGGTCAGCTCGGCGAACAGGACTGCGGGGTAAAGAGGACGTGCACATCGTCATCATGGGCTGCGGCCGAGTGGGAGCCGCGCTCGCGACCAGCCTGGAGCGGCAGGGGCACACGGTCGCGGTGATCGACCGGGACCCCACGGCGTTCCGCAGGCTCGGATCGGGCTTCGGCGGGCGGCGTGTCAACGGCGTCGGCTTCGACCAGGACACCTTGCGCGACGCGGGCATCGAGGACGCGGGGGCGTTCGCCGCGGTCAGCAGCGGGGACAACTCGAACATCATCGCCGCCCGGGTGGCCCGCGAGATGTTCGGCATCGAGAACGTGGCCGCGCGCATCTACGACCCCCGGCGCGCGGAGGTCTACCAGCGGCTCGGCATCCCGACCGTGGCGACCGTCCGCTGGACCGCCGACCAGATGCTCCGGCGGCTGCTGCCGTCCGGCGCGGAGCCGCTGTGGCGCGACCCGAGCGGCGGCGTCCAGCTCGCCGAGGTCCACACGTCGGCCGGCTGGATCGGCCACAAGATCAGCACCCTCCAGGAGGAGACGGGCGTCCGCGTCGCGTTCCTCACCCGGCTCGGCGAGGCCGTACTGCCCACGTCGCAGACCGTGCTCCAGGAGGGCGACCTCGTCCACGTGATGATGCGTACGGACGACATCCAGAAGGTCGAGGCCGCTTTCGCCGAGGGCCCCGAGGAGGGCGGTCACTGATGCGCGTCGCGATTGCCGGAGCAGGCGCGGTGGGTCGTTCCATCGCGGGCGAACTGCTGGAGAACGGCCACGAGATCCTGCTGATCGACAAGGCGCCCACCGCCATCTCGGTCGAACGGGTCCCGATGGCGGAATGGCTGCTGGCGGACGCGTGCGAGATCACCTCGCTGGACGAGGCGGCGCTCCAGCGCTGCAACGTCGTGATCGCGGCGACCGGCGACGACAAGGTCAACCTGGTCGTCTCGCTGCTGGCCAAGACGGAGTACGGGGTGCCGAGGGTGGTGGCCCGCGTCAACAACCCGAAGAACGAGTGGCTGTTCAACGAGTCGTGGGGCGTGGACGTCGCGGTGTCGACGCCCCGGCTGATGTCGGCGCTGGTGGAGGAGGCGGTGAGCGTCGGCGATCTCGTCCGGCTGCTGCGCTTCAGCCACGGCGACGCGAACCTCGTGGAGCTGACGCTGCCGCCGGAGTCGGCGGTCACGGGGACGCAGGTCGGGGACGTCAACTGGCCGGAGGACACGTCGCTGGTGACGATCATCCGGGGCTCGCGGGTGCTGACGCCGAACCCGGAGGAGACGCTGGAGGCGGGGGACGAGCTGCTGTTCGTGGCGGCGCAGGCGCGGGAGGAGCAGCTGGAGGACCTGCTGTCGGTGCGGCGGGAGGACGCGTAGCGCTGCGCTGTGCGGGGTTCGTTTGGCGGGTGCGGGTGGGTGGCGGGCCGGGGCCCGGGTGGCCTCAATCGCCGGCCGGGCTGGGGTGGTGCGGGCCGGCGCCCGGGGGCGGGGTGCTGCCCCTGCAGGCCGGGGCGGGGTGCCGGTGGGGTGGCCTCAATCGCCGGCCGGGCTTGGGTGGTGCGGGCCGGTTGCCGGGTGCCGCTCCGGGGTCATGCCCGGACGGCGTGA
>NZ_JBVJNN010000001.1:369756-375411 GCF_055583685.1 Streptomyces sp. NPDC104581 | reverse complement strand
GTACTAATCGCGTCCGGCCCCCCCCGACGTGCCACACCCCTTCTCGTTGACCAACGTGTTCCCCCCCCCCCCGGACGGGGGCGCCCGACCGCCCCCCCGCGGTCGCTACGCGCGTCGCGTGCCCGGCTCCCCGGCACCGCCGCCGCCGGTGCCGCTCCGTGCCCGCGCGCTGAACAGCACCTTCTGGAGCTCGCGGGCCGCGCGCGGCGGCGCGACGTCGCTGCGGTGCGCGAGCGCGATCGTACGGCGCAGCCCCGGCGGCGCCAACGGGGTCACCCGCAGATCGCGCCCCGCCTGCCGCGCCACCATGCTCGGCACCACCGCCACCCCGAGACCGGCGCGCACGAAACCGAGTACGGCGTCCATCTCACCGCCCTCGACGGTGAACACCGGCTCGAAACCCTCGGCCCGGCAGGCGGCCACGGTCAGCTCCCGCAGGTCGTAACCGTGCCGGAACATCACCAGCTGCTCCCTGCGCAGATCGGAGATCCGGACCGGTCTGCGCGGACCCGGCGCCGCCGCCGACGAGACCACGACCAGGTCCTCGTGCAGCAGCTCGACGGTCGTCAGGGCCGGCGACGGGGTCGGCAGCGGCAACACCACCAGGGCCAGGTCCAGCGCGCCGCGCGCCAGTTCGCGTACGAGATCGTGCGAACCGCTCTCCTCGATCAGCAGTTCGATGCCCGGGTGCCGGTCGTGGAACTCGCGCAGCACCTCGGGCAGCAGCCCCGTACAGAGGCTCGGCGGCGCGCCGAGCCGTACCCGGCCGCGCCGCAGTTGGACCAGCTCCTGCACCTCGTGGCGCGCGGTCTCCGCGTCGGCGAGGATCCGACGGGCCGTCGGCAGCAGGGCCTCGCCCGCGTCGGTGAGCGCGACATTGCCCCGCGCCCGGCCGAACAACTCGGCGCCGAGCTCCTTCTCCAGCGCCCTGATCTGCTGGGAGAGCGAGGGCTGGGAGACGTGCACCCGCTCGGCGGCCCTGGTGAAGTGCAGGGTCTCCGCGACGGCGACGAAGTACACGAGCTGCTGGAACTGCATTCGGCCATCCTAGGTCACGATAGGCACAGTCTATGGACATGAGCCGAACCATGTCTTGGACCTCTCAGTGTCCCCGGCCCTACCGTGCGTGTCATGGCACTGGCAACGCGTACGGACAAACGGGCGGACCGGAAGGCGGGCGGCGGACCGGCCGGCGGGCGCCCCGGCAAGCGGCCCTCGACGCTCGGCACCCTCTGGGGCTCCACCGTCGGCAAGAAGGCCGTCATGGCCGTCAGCGGCCTGATCCTGCTCGGCTACCTCGTCGCGCATCTGCTGGGCAACCTGAAGATCTTCTTCGGTCCCGGCGAGTTCAACGCCTACGGACACTGGCTGCGGACCATGGGCGCGCCCGTCCTGCACCACGAATGGGCCCTGTGGATCGTGCGCGTCGTGCTCCTCGCCGCCGTCGTCCTGCACGGCGTCTGCGCCTACCAGCTCAGTCGCCGGGACATCGCCGCCCGCCCCACCGCCTACGTGCACAAGCGCCGCCGCGCCAGCTACGCCACACGCACCATGCGCTGGGGCGGGATCATCCTGGCGCTGTTCATCGTCTGGCACCTGCTGGACCTCACGACGCTCACCGTCAACGAGAACGCCCAGCCGGGCCACCCGTACGAGAACGTCGTCGCCACCTTCTCCACCTGGTACGGCAACGTCATCTACATCACCGCGATGCTCGCCGTCGGCATGCACGTCCGGCACGGCTTCTGGAGCGCCGCACAGACCCTCGGCATGGGCAGCGCCACCCGTGACCGCGTACTGAAGACCATGGCCAACGGCCTCGCGCTGGTGCTGACCGTCGGCTTCATCTCCCTGCCCGTAGGCGTCATGACCGGAGTGGTGAGCTGACATGGACGACCGCCTCCCGCCCACGTACACCGACTACACGACCGGCGCGCCCCTCGCCGACACCAAGGCCCCGGACGGGCCCGTCGCCGAACGCTGGGACACCCGCCGCTTCGAGGCCAGACTGGTCAACCCGGCCAACCGGCGCAAGCACACCGTGATCGTCGTCGGCACCGGACTCGCCGGCGGCGCCGCCGGAGCCACCCTCGCCGAACAGGGCTACCACGTCGTCCAGTTCTGCTACCAGGACTCCCCGCGCCGCGCCCACTCCATCGCCGCCCAGGGCGGCATCAACGCCGCCAAGAACTACCGCAACGACGGCGACTCCATCCACCGCCTCTTCTACGACACCGTCAAGGGCGGCGACTTCCGGGCCCGCGAGTCCAACGTCCACCGGCTCGCCCAGATCTCCGTCGAGATCATCGACCAGTGCGTCGCCCAGGGCGTCCCCTTCGCCCGCGAGTACGGCGGTCTCCTCGACACCCGCTCCTTCGGCGGCGTCCAGGTCTCCCGCACCTTCTACGCCCGGGGCCAGACCGGCCAGCAACTCCTGCTCGGCGCATACCAGGCACTGTCCCGGCAGATCGCCGCCGGTAGTGTCGAGATGCACCCGCGCACCGAGATGCTCGACCTGATCGTCGTCGACGGGCGGGCGCGCGGCATCGTCGCCCGCGACCTGATCTCCGGCAGGATCTCGACCTACTTCGCCGACGCGGTCGTTCTCGCCTCCGGCGGCTACGGCAATGTCTTCTACCTGTCGACCAACGCCAAGAACAGCAACGCCACCGCCGTCTGGCGCGCCCACCGGCGCGGCGCGCACTTCGCCAACCCCTGCTTCACCCAGATCCACCCCACCTGCATCCCGCGCTCCGGCGACCACCAGTCCAAACTCACCCTGATGAGCGAGTCGCTGCGCAACGACGGCCGGATCTGGGTGCCGAAGGCACACGGCGACACCCGCCCGCCCGCCGAGATCCCCGAGGACGAGCGCGACTACTACCTGGAGCGGATCTACCCCTCCTTCGGCAACCTCGTCCCGCGCGACATCGCGTCGCGCGCCGCGAAGAACGTCTGCGACGAGGGCCGCGGCGTCGGCCCCGGCGGCCAGGGCGTCTACCTCGACTTCGCCGACGCGATCCGCCGGCTCGGCCGCAAGGCGGTCGAGGAGAAGTACGGCAACCTCTTCGAGATGTACGAGCGCATCACCGCCGAGGACCCGTACCGGGTGCCGATGCGCATCTACCCGGCGATCCACTACACGATGGGCGGACTCTGGGTCGACTACGACCTCCAGACCACCGTGCCCGGACTGTTCGCGATCGGCGAGGCCAACTTCTCCGACCACGGCGCCAACCGGCTCGGCGCGTCCGCCCTGATGCAGGGCCTCGCCGACGGGTACTTCGTCCTGCCGTCGACCATCAACGACTACCTGGCCCGCAACCCGCACCAGGACGAGATCGGCGACGACCACCCGGCGGTCGCCGATGCCGTCGCCGAGACCGAGGACCGGCTGCGGCTGCTGCTCGCCGTCGACGGCGACCGCACCCCCGACTCCTTCCACCGCGAGATCGGCGAACTCCTCTGGGAGCACTGCGGGATGGCCCGCAGCGAGGCCGGACTGCGCAAGGCACTCGACCGCATCCCGCAGATCCGCGAGGAGTTCTGGCGGCGCATCAAGGTGCCGGGTACCGGCGAGGAGCTCAACCAGGCGCTGGAGAAGGCCAACCGCATCGTCGACTACCTGGAACTCGCCGAGTTGATGTGCCTCGACGCACTGCACCGCGCCGAGTCCTGCGGCGGCCACTTCCGCGAGGAGTCCCAGACCGAGGGCGGCGAGGCGGAACGGAACGACGACGCCTTCTCCTACGCGGCGGCCTGGGAGTTCACCGCCACCGGCACCGCGCCCGTCCTGCACAAGGAAGACCTCGTCTTCGAGTACGTCCACCCCACCCAGCGGAGCTACGCATGAGGCTCACCCTGCGCGTCTGGCGGCAGAGCGCCGCCGACGCCACCGGCGCCATGGTCACGTACGACATCGACGGCATCTCCGAGGACATGTCGTTCCTGGAGATGCTCGACACGCTCAACGAGCGGCTCATCCTGGACGGCGACGACCCGGTCGCCTTCGACCACGACTGCCGCGAGGGCATCTGCGGCGCCTGCGGCGTCGTCATCAACGGCGACGCCCACGGCCCGGAACGCACCACCACCTGCCAGCTCCACATGCGCCACTTCACCGACGGCGACACCATCGACGTCGAGCCGTGGCGGGCCGGGGCGTTCCCCGTCGTCAAGGACCTGGTCGTGGACCGGTCGGCCTTCGACCGGATCATCGGCGCCGGCGGCTACATCAGCGCCCCCACCGGATCGGCCCCCGAGGCCCACGCCACCCCCGTGCCCAAGGCGGACGCCGACTTCGCGTTCGAGCACGCCGAGTGCATCGGCTGCGGCGCGTGCGTGGCCGCGTGCCCCAACGGCTCGGCGATGCTCTTCACCTCGGCCAAGGTCAACCACCTCAACGTGCTGCCCCAGGGCGCGCCGGAGCGCGAGAGCCGTGTGCTGGACATGGTCGCGACCATGGACGAGGAGGGCTTCGGCGGCTGCACCCTGGCGGGCGAGTGCGCGACGGCCTGCCCCAAGGGCATCCCGCTCCCGTCGATCACGGCGATGAACAAGGAGTGGCTGCGGGCGACCCGCAGGGTGGGGCGTTAGGCCGAGTCTTCGAAGGAGCGCCAGCCGCCGCGGGCCGGGCGGGACTTCGAAGACACGACCAGGACCTGTCGAGCCGTTGTCAGACGGCCCGGGTGCTTCCGGGCGGGTGTCCCGAGCCGGGCACGCGTCAACTGCCGCTGCCCGCGCCCAGACCCGCGATCCGCGCCAGGCGCGTGAACGAGTCCAGGAGGGCGTCGCGGTCGTACGTACTGGTCGTCACCAGCACCTCGTCGGCGGCGCTCTCCCTGATCACCGACTCCAGGGCCTCGGCGACCTGTTCCTCGGTGCCCCGGACATGGCCGCGCAGCCCCGACTCGTAGAACTCCCGCTCCTTCGCGGTCATCGTCAGCGACTCGATCCGCTCGGCCGGCGCCAGTGGCGGGAAGGCGCCACGGGTGCGGGAGCGGGCCATCGACCACGCCTCGGGTATCAGCAGCCGGCGCGCCTCGTCCTCGCTCGCGGCGACCGCCACCGTTCCCGCGACGACCACATGCGGCCGGTCCGACCAGACGGACGGGCGGAAGCCTTCCCGGTAGCGCTCCACGGCCCGCAGCATGCGCTCACGGCCGCGCAGGTCGCCCACCACCATGGGCAGACCGACCGCCGCCGCGACGTCCGCGCCCTCCCCCATGGCCAGGACGAACGGCTCGGGTCGCAGGCCCTCGGCGGGCAGGGCGTGGACCTGCGGGAACAGGTCCTGGTCCCCGGTGAACCAGCCGAGCAGTTCCCCGATCCGCCCGGCGAAGTCCCCGGGGTTCTCGACGGCTTCCTTGCCCGCGCCGAGCGCCCGGCGGATCCCGTCCGTGAACCCGACCGAGCGGCCGATGCCCATGTCGATCCGGCCGGGGAACAGCGACTCCAGCACCCCGAACTGCTCGGCCACCACGAGCGGACGGTGGTTGGGCAGCATCACCCCGCCCGTACCGACGCGGATCGTGGAGGTGGGGGGGGGGGGGGGGGGGGCCAAGACCACGGGGGCGGGAACCGCCGCAACCCGCACCGCATTGTGCTCTGAGAACCCGAAACCATGGTTACCTAACACTCCCCACCTCCGCTCGG
>NZ_JBVJNN010000001.1:269193-369746 GCF_055583685.1 Streptomyces sp. NPDC104581 | reverse complement strand
ATCGCCTCCTCTCCCCCCCCCCCCCCCCCCCCCCCCCCCCCCCCCCTCCCCTTCCCCCCCCCCCCCCCCCCCCCCCCCCCCCAGGACCGTGGGCGCGGAACCCGCGACACCCGGCACGCCGTGGTGCTCGGAGACCCAGAACCGGTGGTAGCCGAGCGCTTCCAGCCGCCGCGCGAGGTCCACGGTGTCGCGCAGCGCCTCGGGGGCGTCCCGGCCCTCGCGGGTGCGGGACCGGTCGAGTACGGAGAACGGGGTGTTCGCGATCACTGAGGTCACGTCTTTTCCAACAGCGACCCGGCGCCAGGATTCCCGGTCCGTTCTCTAAGGGCTGTCCCGTCATCCCCGGTGGATCAGTGTGCGGCGTCGGATGCGGTGCGTCGCAAGGCGGATGGTCGTCCTCGTACTGGGCGTGTTCGGGCGATCCGACAACGCGGCGAGGCGCCGTAGCCGTCGTCGCGCGCCCGCCGGGGATTACGGGACAGCCCTTAGGCTGGGCGCGTGACGGAGAACGGGCGCGGGACGGGCGGCGGGCGTACGGCGGGCAAGCGGGGTACCGCGGGCAACGGGCGCACCGCCGGCAACAGGCCTGCGGCGGGCGCCGGCAGGCCGCTGGCCGTGTTCGATCTGGACGGGACGCTCGCCGAGACCGCGCACCGCCAGCACTTCCTGGAGCGCAGGCCCAAGGACTGGAACGGCTTCTTCGACGCGGCGGGCCAGGACACGCCGCTCGCCGAGGGAGTGGCACTCGTCCTCGAAAGCGCCGAGGAGTGCGAGGTCGTGTATCTGACCGGACGTCCCGAGCGCTGCCGCGCCGACACACTGACCTGGCTGCGGGCGAACGGACTGCCGGACGGCCAGGTGTTCATGCGCCGCAACGACGACCGCAGGCCCGCCCGCACCACCAAGGTGGAGCGGCTGCGCGCGCTGGCCGCGAAGCGCGAGGTACGGGTCCTCGTGGACGACGACGAACTGGTGTGCGACGCCGTCGAGCGCGCCGGGTTCCGGGTCGTACGTGCCCGCTGGGCGAGTACGTCCCAGGCGCTGAAGGACGGGCAGGAGCGCGAGGGGCGCACCTGAGACCGGGACCGCCGCGTAGGCGCGCGGCGGGTGCGTGTCACACCTCGGAGTCGTACCTCGGAGCGGTTCGGTACCGGGCTCAGCCCGCCGTCTCGCCGTCCTCCAGGCGGAAGCCGACCTTCAGCCCGACCTGGTAGTGCTCGATCCGCCCGTCGACGATATGGCCGCGGACCTGCGTCACCTCGAACCAGTCGAGCCCGCGCAGGGTCTGGGACGCCCGGCCGATTCCGTTGCGGATCGCCTCGTCGACGCCCGCCTCGGAGGTGCCGTAGATCTCGGTGACCCGGTAGGTGTGGTTGCTCATGGGCCGATCTCCTCTCCGCGCCGGTCGCGGTCTCACTCCACCGTGCCCCACCGCGCGGCGGTGCGCGCGGCAGGACGGGGCGCCGCGGAGTCCGCGCCGGCCGCCCATGGCGTGGGCACGGGGCTTGACCGGCCACCTGGTCCATACCAAAATCGCGCCAATGCCCGTGCGAGCGCCAGTTGCTCCCCCCACGTCGGGTTTCACTCTTATCTGCCGCATGCCAGAAGGTGACCTACGTGAAAAACCGCTTCCTTGTCGGTTCCGCCGTGTTCGCGTCCGCACTCGCACTCGTGGGATGCGGGATGCTCCCCGGCGGCGACGAGAAGGTCATCACCATCTGGCTCATGAAGGACAGCGTCTCGGCCGCGTACCTGGACCGGTTCACCGAGGCGTACGAGAAGGAGAACCCCTCGGTCGAGCTGGAGGTCGAGATCCAGGAGTGGACCGGGATCGGCAAGAAGGTGATGGCCGCGCTGGAGTCCGACGACTCGCCGGACATCATCGAGGTCGGCAACACCCAGGTCGCGCAGTACGCGGAGAGCAACGGCCTGCGGGACCTCACGCTGGAGTCCGTACGGGACCTGGGCAGCGAGGACTGGCTGCCGGGTCTCGCCGAGCCCGGCAGCATCAACGGCTCGCAGTTCGGCATACCGTGGTACGCCGCCAACCGCGTCGTCATCTACAACAAGGACCTCTTCGCGGAGGCCGGTATCGAGGAACCGCCCCAGACCCGCGCCGAGTGGCTGGACATCACGGCGCAGCTCGACGAGGGGGGCGGGCAGGGCATCTATCTCGCCGGCCAGGACTGGTACACCCTCTCCGGTTTCATCTGGGACGAGGGCGGCGAACTGGCCGTCGAGTCGGGCGGCCAGTGGGAGGGCAGGCTCGACACCCCCGAGTCGATCAGGGGCATGAAGTTCTACAAGCAGCTCCAGGCGCTCGGCGACGGTCCGAAGGACTCCGACGAGGTCAAGCCGGAGCAGGAGGCCGAGTTCGCGAAGGGCGACATCGCGCAGATCATCGACACCCCCAACTCCGCCGTCCAGATCGAGGAGAAGAACCCGGACCTCAAGGGCAAGCTCGGCTTCTTCCCGGTCCCCGGCAAGACCGCCGACGCACCCGGCGCGGTCTTCACCGGCGGCTCCGACCTCATCGTCCCCAAGAACTCCTCGCACCGGTCGGCGGCGGTCGAGGTGGTCAAGGCGCTCGCGGGCGAGAAGTGGCAGACGGATCTGGCCAAGACGATGAGCTACGTGCCGAACAAGACGACGCTCGCGGACGTCATCGAGGGCCAGGAGGCAACGGCCGCGATGGCGGCCGGCGCGGCGGAGGGGCGCGCGACGCCCAACTCGCCGAAGTGGGCCAACGTCGAGCTGGACAACCCGATCAAGCCGTACATGACGGCCGTTCTCCAAGGTGAGGACCCGAACGCCGCCGCCGCGGCGGCGGACGCGAAGATCGCGGCGGCGCTGCGGTAGCCCGCGCGGCGACGGGCGCGGGTGCACCGGCCGACTACCGGCCGCTGGGTCCCGCCGCCTTCGTCGGCGACGACCCGCTCGCCGTCTCACTGTGGCGGATCGTCCTCGCCCGCGGGCTCACGGCGGAGATCGAGGTGCTGCCCCTGATCCCCGCCGCGCGTCACGCGGACCGCCGCTCGCCGGCCCGCGCCGCTCAGACCGCCGTCGCCAGCGACAGCGCGAACCGGCCGGCCTCATCGGTCCACCAGTGCGTCAACTCCATTCCCGCCCCTGACAGTTCGGTGCGGACACGGTCCTGAGTGAACTTCGCCGACACCTCCGTACGCAGCTCCTCACCCGCCTCGAAGGTGACCACCAGATCCAGTTCGGGGATCTTCACGGTCAGGGCCCGCCGTGCCCTCAGCCGCATCTCGATCCACTGCTGTTCCCCGTCCCAGCGGGCCACATGGTCGAAGTCCGCCGGGTCGAAGTCGGCGCCCAGCTCGCGGTCGACGACGGCCAGGACGTTCTTGTTGAAGGCGGCCGTCACCCCTGACGCGTCGTCATAGGCCCTGACCAGTACGGATTCCTCCTTCACCAGATCCGTGCCCAGAAGCAGCGCGTCACCGGGCGCGAGCAGCGTGCGCACGGCCGTGAGGAACTCGGCGCGCTCCCCGGGCAGCAGATTGCCGATCGTCCCGCCGAGGAACGCGATCAGCAGCGGCCTCGGCATCGCCGGCAGCTCCATGTCCTTGGTGAAGTCGGCGATCAGCCCGTGCACCCGCAGGTCCGGCCGCTCGGCGAGCAGCGCGTCCGCGGCACCCCGCAGCGCGCTCTCGCTCACGTCCACCGGTACGTAGCCGCGCAGCAGCGGCAGCGCGTCGAGCAGGTGCCGGGTCTTCTCCGAGGATCCCGAGCCCAGCTCGACCAGGGTGCGGGCCCCGGTCGCCGCGGCGATCTCGGGCGCGCGGGCGAGCAGGATCTCGCGCTCGGCGCGGGTCGGGTAGTACTCGTCGAGCGCGGTGATCTCCTCGAACAGCTCACTTCCCCTGGCGTCGTAGAACCACTTGGGGGGCAGGGACTTCGGGCTGCGGGTCAGCCCGTGCAGCACGTCGGCGCGCAGCGCCGCGTCGGTGGTGTCCTCGGGCAGGGTGCGGGTCAGCAGGTACGGGCTCACGCGGGTGGCTCCTTGAGGGGGGTGAGCAGGACGTCGGCGCGGGTCGCCGCCAGCAGGGTGTGGTCGGGGACCTCGCGCCAGCGCGGGTCGTCGTCGTACGGCTCGGAGGCGACGACGGTGCCCCGGCCGGGCTCGGTGAGATACCAGAGGGTGTCGCCCCAGGCGGTCGCGGTGATCGTCGCACCGTCGGTGAGCAGCAGATTCAGCCGGGAGCCGGGCGCCGCCCCGGCCACCTCCAGGACCGTGTCGGACAGGGCCTGGCCCATCGGGTCACCCTCCCGCAGCCGGTGCAGCACCAGCGCCCACACGAGCGCGGAGTCCGTGCGCGCGTCCAGCGCCAGCAGTTCGGCGGAGGACAGCGAGGCGGCCGGTGGCGCCAGGCTCGAAGGCCAGCCGCGCACCGCGCCGTTGTGGCTGAACAGCCAGGGACCGGAGGCGAACGGCGCCGCAGCGGCCTCACCGTCCGCGCCGGACTCGGTGGCGTCCCGCACGGCCGCGAGCACCGCACCGCTGCGGACCGCCCTCGCCAGGTCGACCACGCTCTGATCAGCCCAGATGGGCCCGGCACGGCGGTAACGCGCGGGCACGGGGTCGCCGTCCGCGTACCAACCGACGCCGAAACCGTCGGCGTTGACCGTCCCGTACCGCTGTCTGCGCGGCTCCCAGGACTGCCGGTACAGCGCGTACTCGGGGTTCACCAGCACCTCGCGCAGCGCCAGCGGCGTTCCCACGTAAGCGATGTGACGGCACATCACACATCACCGGCGCTGCGCGCGGTACGGAAACCGGCGAAGATCTGGCGGCGCACCGGCAGGTCCCAGTTGCGGAACGTGCCACGGCACGCCACCCGGTCCACGGCGAACGAACCACCGCGCAGCACCTTGTGCGCACCGCCGAAGAACACCTCGGAGTACTCCCGGTAGGGGAAGGCCGCGAAGCCCGGATAGGGCAGGAAGTCGCTCGACGTCCACTCCCACACGTCGCCGATCAACTGCCGTACGCCCAGCGGTGACGCGCCCAGCGGATAACTCCCGGCGGGCGCCGGCCGCAGATGGCGCTGGCCGAGGTTGGCGTGCTCGGGCGTCGGGTCCTCGTCGCCCCACGGATGGCGCCGGGAGCCACCGGTGGCCGGATCGTGACGGGCCGCCTTCTCCCACTCCTCCTCCGTCGGCAGCCGCCGCCCCGCCCAGCGGGCGTACGCGTCCGCCTCGTACCAGCTCACGTGCAGCACCGGCTCGTCGGCGGGGACCGGCTCGACCACCCCGAACCTGCGGCGCAGCCACTGTCCGGCCTCGCGCCGCCAGAACAGCGGTGCGGCGATGGAGTGTTCCCGGATCTGCGCCCAGCCCTCCGGGGCCCACCAGCGCTCGTCCCGGTAACCGCCGTCCTCGATGAAGCGCAGGTAGTCGCCGTTGGTCACCGGCACGGTGTCCAGGTGGAACGCGGGCACCAGCCGGTGGTGCGCGGGCCGCTCGTTGTCCAGCGCCCACGGCTCGGCCGAGGTGCCCATCGTGAAGTGCCCGGCCGGGACGAGGATCTCGGCCGGCAGCTCCGCCAGGTCGGCCGGATCCGGGGCCGGCGGTTCGGGCGCCGTGAGCGCGGCCGGACCCCGCCGCAGCTGATGGGTGATCAGCATCGTCTCGTCGTGCTGCTGTTCGTGCTGCGCGATCATGCCGAAGGCGAATCCGGCGTCCAGCAGCGGACCGCCCCGGAGCGGGCTGCTGCCGAGGATGTCCATGACCCGGTCCCGGATGTCGGAGGCGTACGCGCGCGCCTCCACCGGGGCGAGCAGCGGAAGTTCCGGACGCAGCGCCCTGGGGTGCTCGAAGGCGTCGTACACGGAGTCGATCTCGGGCCGGACCGCCGCACGGCCGCCGACCGTACGGAGCAGCCACTGCTCCTCCTGATTGCCGATATGGGCCAGGTCCCAGACCAGCGGTGACATCAACGGTGAGTGCTGGGCGGTCAGTTCGGGCTCGTCCACACAGGAGGTGAGGAGCGCGGTGCGCTCGCGCGCGGTGGTCAGCGCGTCGACGGCCCGCCGCCGCAGCGCGTCCACGTCCCCGCCGCCCGGTATCCCGTCGGCGGACGCCCCGGCGCTCCTGTGCGCGGTCCCGTCCGGTGTCCCGGCGTGCTCGGTCATGTGCTGAGCTCCTTCCCCGTCACGGGGACGTCCAGGTCGTCGGCGGGGCAGCGGCCCGGCACGACGTACCGCTCGTTGAATGCCGCGACGGCCTCCCGTACGGCCTCGGAGGCACCAGTACGGGGCAGGGCCTCCCGCGCGGCGGCGAAACACTCCACGGCCGCCGCGTGCAGCTCGGGATCGGCCAGTCCGTCCCGGGCCGCGGTGACCCAGAGCGGATTGCCCGGCGCGGGCAGCGGCCCGGCCGTCTCGGCGAGCGATTTGACGGTGCGGTACACCGTCTCGGCGGCCTCGGCGTCGTCGAACAGCGCGGTGGTCACCGCCAGCGGCACCATCCACCCGTCCTCGCCCGGCTGGGCGTCGATCATCCGCAGCTCCAGATGACCCCGCGGACGCACCGGCGGGAAGAGGGTGGTGATGTGGTAGTCGAGGTCGGCGCGGACCGGTGGGCGCGGCACACCCGACCGGATCCACTCACGGAAGGTCAGCCCCTCGGGCACGTCCCAGGGGCCGTCCGCCGTCCGGACGCACATCACCGGCGCGTCCAGCGCGTACGCCGCCCAGGCGCGCCGCGGCTCCCGCCGCATGTCGGGCGACTTGGTGCGCGCCGGATCGAGGTCCGTCCACAGCGCCTGCCGGGTGGACCGCCAGCCGGTGGAGCGGCGGGCCTGGACGGGCGAGTTGGCGAACGCGGCCACCAGCACCGCGCCCAGCAGATGGGCGAGCTGCCAGCGCCTGCCGTAGCCGAGGGGGCCCGGCTCCTCGGTACCCGCGTCGAGGCAGACCTGGATGGAGGCGGAGGAACGCATCATGGCGCGGCCCGATGGGCCGATCCGGTCGAGGTAGGTCTCCATCGCGTCGTACCGCGGCTCCTGGAGGAGCCTGGCCGGTGAGTGCCACGGATCCTGTCCGAGGCCGGTGAGCGTGAGACCGGCCGTACGCAGTGCGCGTCGTACGGCGGCGAGGTCCGCCGCGGTGGAGTCGACACACTCCATCAGGGAGGCCGCGGGCGCCGAGCTGAGCTCCAGCTGGCCACCCGGTTCGAACGTCAGCGCCGATCGCAGGGGGAGGTCCCGCAGGCCACCGAAGACCTTGTCGAGACGCGCGGCCCGAACGGGGAGTTCGGGGTCGTACAGATCGTGAACGAGCCATTCCAGTTCAACACCGACGATGCGGGGCGGCCCTGTCTTGAAACATATGCCGCGCAGCAGCGCCTCGGCGTCGCCCTCGTTGAGAGCGGGGCCCTCAGCTGCGAATTCGTCCGACGGCATGGTCGGATCCTCCTGTCGAAGACCGTGACCGGCCCCCGCCCCGGGGTCCGGGGCGGAGCGCTTTGTCCAACCTAAGGCCACTACGGCCGCTCCGCACAAGAGTGCCCCTCCGGGGCGGAAACATGGTTGCTCCGGGCGGGTTCCCCGGCGCACGATGCCTGTCATGAGCGCACGGCTGCGGGGGATCGCGAAGCACACCGAGGAGATCGTGGAGGCGGGCGGCTACCACGCCGGGGACGGGCGCCGGGTGCCGCTCGCCGCGTTGCTGGAGGCCGCCACCGAAGGGACCCGGCTGTACGGCCCCGAGCCCGTGCCGGTCACCCCCGACACCTCCCGTACGACGTCCTTCGAGGTCACCGGCGAGAGCAGCCTCCAGGCCGCCCGGCGGATGACCGCCGAACCGGGCGGCCCCGTGGCCGTCCTGAACTTCGCCTCCGCGCGCAACCCGGGCGGCGGCTACCTGAACGGAGCACAGGCGCAGGAAGAGGCCCTCTGCCGGGCCTCCGCCCTCTACGCCACCCTGCTGCGGGCCCCCGAGTACTACGCGCACCACCGGGCCGACCGCAGCCCCTTCTACAGCGACCGCGTGATCCACTCACCCGGCGTCCCGGTGTTCCGCGACGACCGGGGCCTGCTGCTCGCCGCCCCGTTCACCGTCGGTTTCCTCACCTCGCCCGCCCCGAACGCCGGGATCGTCGCCCGCGACCACCCCCGGGAGAGCCACCGTGTGCCGGCCGTGCTCGCCTCCCGCGCCGAACGGGTCCTGGAGGTGGCCGTGGCGGGCGGCTACCGGCGGCTGGTCCTCGGGGCGTGGGGCTGCGGCGTCTTCCGCAACGACCCGGCGGGCGTGGCCGGCGCGTTCCGGGCGCTGCTGGTCGAGGCGTCGGGGGAGGGCGCAGGGACGGGCGCGGGGGAGCCGGTGGCCGCGCGTGCCGGTGCGGCTGCGGGCCGGTTCGCCGGACACTTCGACGAGGTCGTCTTCGCGGTGCTCGACCGGACGGCGGATTCGGCCACGCTGGCCGCCTTCCGCCGGACGTTCGCCGACGTCTCCCCGGGAGCCGGCGGCGAGGACGGCACGCCCCGGACCCCCGGCTCCCGTTCCGGCCAGGCGGCTCAGCGCCAGCCGTAACGCTCCCGCAGCCGCTCCACGACCCGGTCGAACCGCGCCCGGTCCAGCGCGCACGCCTCACGCCGCATGCCCGCGTCGTGGATCCGCAGCACCCGGTCCAGATCGACCCACGACTCGCGTCCCCGGCTGTCCCACGGCCCGACCCCGATCGGCACCCACTCGTGGTCGCGGTCGTGCCGCTTGCTGGAGAGCTGGACGGCCAGCAGGGTCCCGGCCGGTTCGCGGGCCACCACCAGCACCGGCCGGTCCTTGCCGCGCCCGTCGTTCTCCTCGTACGGCACCCAGGTCCAGACGATCTCGCCGGGATCGGGGTCGCCGTCCCTGTCGGGCGCGTACGAGGTACGTACGGGCCCGACGTCACGCGGTTCGGCCTCGGTGGTGGCCGAGGGACCGCTCCGGCCGGGGAGTTCGGCGCCGGGGGAGTGGCCGGCGGCGCCGGATTCGGTGAAGGGCTTCATCCGACCGACGGTAGAGCGTCCGCCCCGCCGCCCGCGTGCCGGGGCGCCCCGGCACCGTCCCCGGACGCGCTCTGCCGGTCCCGGTCTCAGACCCAGCCCGCCAGCGAGGCCATGAACGCGTCGAAGTCGTCACGGTGCGCCGTGTGTCCCGCGCCCGTGACCGTACGGACCTCGAATCCCCGCGCACGCAGCTCCGTCACATCGGCGGGCGGGACCATCGGGCTCGGATCGGCAGTCGTGACCAGCGAGGGTACCACCGGACGGGCGGGCCGCAGGTCGGCGCCGAAGGCCGGGGCGATGCCGTACGCCGTCCCCTCGTCCCACACGGCGAGGCTCGCCACCTCAAGGTCCACGTCCACGTCCTCCCAACGGGGATTGAGCGCGGATATCTCCTCGCGCGAGAACGACTTGGCCGCCGCCAGCATCGCCGGTCCCCCGCTCTCGGTGGCGCCCGCCGCCGGACCCGGCAGATGCCACGCCGGATCGCAGTAGACCGCGCGGCGCGGCGCCAGACGGTCCACCGCGAGCGAGAGCGCCAGTCCGCCCAGCGAGTGGCCGATCGCCACCTCCGCGCCGGCGGGCAGCGTCTCCACCAGGTCGTCGGCGAAGTCCCCCGGCCCGTAAGGGCCTTGACCACTGGCGCCGTGGCCGCGCAGATCCACGGCGATCACCCGCAGCCCGCGCGCGGCCAGGTCGGGGCCCACCCGGCGCCAGGTCCGGTGGTCGGCCATGATGCCGTGGATCAGGAGGGCGACCCGGTCGCCCTCGCCCCAGGTACGTGTGTGCAGTCGCAAGACAATCCCCTGTCGCGAAAGGTGAGTTGAGAGGCGCGATTCACCCGAGGTGACCGCGCGGGACGACAGGCCGCGGATCCCGCCGGCGAGCCGTCTGGAAAGATGCCGAGGGCGATGAGCCAGTTACCTGAACAGTCCTCCCCGCAGTCGTCCCCACAGCCCTCCCCGCGGCCCTCCGCTCGGCGGTCCGAACCGCCCGCCGAGCGCCCCCGCCGCACCACCGGCCCTCCCGTTCCCACCAGCGCCGATGTCGCCCGCCTGGCCGGGGTCTCCCGGGCCACCGTCTCGTACGTCCTCAACAACACCTCCGCCGTACGGATCAGCGAACCCACACGTCGCAAGGTCCGCGAGGCCGCCGAGGAACTGGCGTACGTCCCCCACGCCGCCGCGCGCAGCCTGCGCGCGGGGCACACCAGAATTGTGCTGCTCCCCACCGCGCACGTCCCCGTCGGCCCCCTCTACAGCCGCTTCCTCGACGAACTCCATTGGGCGCTGCGGCGGTTGGACTACACAGTCGTCCAGTACGGCAGCCTCGGCCTCGACGGTGACGAGGCCGCGCGCGCCTGGGCCGAACTGCGCCCCGTGGCCGTCGTCTCCCTCGGCGAGATCGCGCTCACCTCCCAAGGGGTGGAGATACTCAAGCGCTCCGGCGCGAAAGCCGTCATCACGCTCGGCCCGCGACGGGTCGAGGGCGCGCACGCGCTGGTCATGGACCAGCGCGAGATCGGCGCTCGCGCCGCTGAACACCTGCTGGAGCGCGGACGCCGCCGGATCGGCGTGGTGATGCCCGAGGAGCCGGGTCTCGACCTCTTCTCCGAGCCCCGGCTCGCCGGGGCTCGGGCCGCAGCGGCGGAGGCGCCCACCGGCGCGCGCGTCGAACCGCTGCCGCTGGCCTACACCGAGGAGTCGGCGGCCCGGCTCGCCGCCCGCTGGGACGGCCTCGGGCTCGACGCGGTCTACGCCTACAACGACGAGTACGCGATGCTCCTGATGAGGGCGCTCCAGGACGCCGGTGTCACCGTCCCCGGCGACACGGCCGTGCTCGGCGCCGACGACCTGCTGCTCGGCAGGCTGCTGCGGCCCCGGCTATCCACCGTGCGGATCGACCTCGTCACCGGGCAGCGGCTGGCGGCCCTGGTCGACCGCGTGGTGCGCGATCCCGGCGGGGAACCGGAGCGGCACGATCTGATGGGGGCGCGGGCGGTACGGCGCGAGTCGACCTGACACGGGCCCGGACGACATGCGCGGCCCCCGGCCGTTGTCTAGCGTCACCAGCATGAGCACTCAGTGGCACCCCTATCCGCGGCGCTTCGAGATCCTGCTGGTGCCGGAGCACATCGACGGCCGCGCGGGCCCGCCGGACGCGGCGACCGCCCTGCGCTCCGCCGTCGTGGAGGCGACGGGGGAGACCGGTGAGTCCGGTTACCCGCACTACGAGGGCGGCGGCATGGTCGCGGACATCGACCCGGAGACCCGTACCGTCGAAGGGCTGCTGATCGACGGCTACGAGGTGGACTACGGGCTGTCGGCGCGCGTCGTCGACGCCCCCGCCGGTCCGGACACCCCGGGCGGCGCTTAGCCCCACGCGAACTGACCGCCACCCGCCGTTCTCCGGACGCCGTCCCCCTCCCCCGACTCTCCGCGCGCCTCCCATGAAAGAGTGCGCGAGCGAACAGCCGACCGAAGGGGAGAGAGCCGATGAGCGATCCGATGACCATCCGCGACGTCTACGTCGTCGACGCCGTCCGCACGCCGATCGGAAAGTTCGGCGGCGCGCTCTCCTCCGTACGGCCGGACGATCTCGCCGCGCACGTCGTGCGGGCGCTCGTGGACCGTACGCCGGACCTCGACCCGGCCAGGATCGACGACGTGGTGCTCGGCGCGGCCAACGGCGCCGGTGAGGACAACCGCGACGTGGCGCGCATGGCGGCGCTGCTCGCCGGGCTTCCGGTGACCGTCCCCGGCGTCACCGTCAACCGGCTCTGCGGCTCGGGGCTCGAAGCGGTCATCCAGGCGGCGCGCGCCGTCGCGCTCGGCGACGCGTCGATCGTCGTCGCGGGCGGCGTGGAGTCCATGTCGCGCGCCCCCTGGGTGCTCCAGAAGCCCGAACGCGCCTTTCCCGCCGGGCACCAGCAGCTGCACTCCACGACGCTCGGCTGGCGCATGACCAACCCCGCGATGCCCGCCGAGTGGACCGTCCCGCTCGGCGAGGGCGCCGAACTGATCGCCGACAAACACGCGATCACCAGGGAGGCACAGGACGCGTTCGCGCTGGAGAGCCACCGCAAGGCGGCCCGCGCGTGGAGCGAGGGACTCTACGGGGCCGAGGTCGTGCCGTACGCGGGAGTGGAACTCGCGCGCGACGAATGCGTCCGCGACAACACCTCCCTCGAAGCCCTCGGCAGGCTCAGGCCCAGCTTCCGTGAGGAGGGGGCGGGGACGGTCACGGCGGGCAACGCCTCACCGCTCAACGACGGCGCCGCCGCCCTGCTCCTCGTCGACGCGGCGGGGCTGCGCGCGACCGGGCGCGAACCCCTCGCCCGGATCCGGACCTCCGCCGTCACCGGCATCGAGCCGCAGCTCTTCGGACTCGGCCCGGTCGAGGCGGTGCGCCGCGCGCTGAAGAAGGCGGGCCGGGACTTCGCCGAACTCACCACGTTCGAACTCAACGAGGCCTTCGCCGCCCAGTCGTTGGGCTGCCTCGCCGAATGGCCGGAGCTGGACCCGGCCGTCGTGAACCCGCGCGGCGGCGCCATCGCCATCGGTCATCCCCTGGGCGCCTCCGGCGCGCGCCTGGCCGGTTCCGTCGCCCACCAGCTCGCGGCGGCGGGCTCGGGGACCGGTCTCGCCGCCCTGTGCATCGGTGTCGGCCAAGGCCTCGCGCTCGTACTGGAACGCTGACGCGCGGGCCCCGCGCCCCCGCCCTACGCGCTCGCGGCGGTCCCGGACCCCGTGCCGTCGCCCTGCGCCTTCGCCGCGGCCTCCGCCTCGGCGACCGACTTGCGGACCTCGTCCATGTCGAGCGCGCGCGCCTGCCCGATCACGTCCTCCAGGGCCGTCTCGGGCAGCGCACCGGGCTGGGCGAACACCGCGACGTTGTCCCTGACGATCATCAGCGTCGGGATGGAACGGATCTCGAACGCCGCGGCCAGCTCCTGCTGAGCCTCCGTGTCGACCTTGGCGAAGACCAGGTCGTCGTGGCGCTCGGACGCCTGCTCGTACACCGGGGCGAACTGCCGGCACGGACCGCACCATGAAGCCCAGAAGTCGATCAGGATGAAGTCGTTCTCCGACACCGTCCGGTCGAAGTTCTCCTTGGTGAGTTCCACAGTGGCCATGACCTGATACCTCTTCCTGTTCTCTCCGGATGAAGCCGCCTCGGACAACGGCGCGTACCCCCGCCGTATTCCTGGCCCATTCCCGAAGATCGTGTGGCCATGCGCCGGGCAGCGCACCAGACTGTCCCCATGACGGAAGCCATTGAGTACGACGTCGTGGTGCTGGGCGCCGGACCGGTCGGGGAGAACGTCGCCGACCGCGTCAGGGCCGCCGGACTGAGCGCGGCGATCGTCGAGAGCGAGCTGGTCGGCGGCGAGTGCTCCTACTGGGCGTGCATGCCGAGCAAGGCCCTGCTGCGCCCGGTCATCGCCCGTGCGGAGGCACGCCGGGTGCCCGGTCTGAGCCCCTCCGTACAGGGCCCGCTCGATGTGCCGGCCGTGTTCGCCCACCGTGACGGGTTCACCTCGCACTGGAAGGACGACGGCCAGGTCGCGTGGCTCGACTCGATCGGCGCCGTGCTCCACCGGGGCCACGGCCGGCTCGACGGCGAGAAGCGGGTGACCGTCACCGGCCCCGAGGGCGGCGTCCAGGTCCTCACCGCCCGCCACGCGGTCGCGGTCTGCACCGGAACCGGCGCGATCGTGCCCGACCTGCCGGGCCTGGCGGACGCCAGGCCCTGGACGAGCCGCGAGGCGACCAGCTCCCGGACCGTGCCCGGTCGGCTCGTGGTCGTGGGCGGGGGAGTGGTCGGCGTCGAGATGGCCACCGCCTACCAGGGGTTCGGCTCGGACGTCACCCTCCTCGTACGGGGCGACGGTCTGCTGCCCCGTATGGAGCCCTTCGTGGGGGAACTCGTCGCGGACTCACTGACCGAGGCGGGCGCCTCCGTACGTACGGGCGTCTCCGCCGCCTCGGTCGAGCGCGACGGCGGCACCGGACCGGTCACGGTGGTCCTCGACGACGGCGAGCGGATCGAGGCGGACGAGATCCTCTTCGCGACCGGCCGGGCACCCCGCACCTCGGACATCGGGCTGGAGACGGTGGGGCTGAAGGCGGGCTGGCTGACGGTCGACGACAGCTGCCGGGTCGAGGGCAGCGACTGGCTCTACGCGGTCGGCGACGTCAACCACCGCGCGCTCCTCACCCACCAGGGCAAGTACCAGGCCCGGATCGCGGGCGCCGCCATCGGGGCCAGGGCCCGGCGCGTCCCCCTGCTGGAGGACGACCGCTGGGGAGCCCACGCGGCGACGGCCGACCACGCGGCCGTCCCCCAGGTCGTCTTCACCGAACCGGAGGCAGCCTCGGTCGGCCTCAGCCTCAAGGAGGCCGAGCAGGCGGGCCACCGGGTCCGCGCGGTCGACTACGACATGGCCAATGTCGCGGGCGCGAGCCTGTACGCGGACGGCTACCGGGGCCGCGCCCGGATGATCGTGGACCTGGACAGTGAGATCCTGCGGGGCGTGACCTTCGTGGGCCCCGGCGTCGGCGAACTGCTCCACTCGGCCACGGTGGCGGTGGCCGGTGAGGTCCCGATCAGCCGCCTGTGGCACGCGGTCCCGTCCTACCCGACGATCAGCGAGGTCTGGCTGCGGCTGCTGGAGACCTACCGGGACGCCTGAGAACGCCCCGCGGTCCCTGCCTGCCGCGCCCGTCCCCGTCGGTCCCGCCCGTCGGGCCGGTCCCCGTCGGTCCCGCCCGTTCACGTGGTCCGCGCGGACGGCGGGACGCGCGGGCCGGTTGCCGTACCGGCCAGCTGTGGCCGACCGGGCGCGAGGCGGCTCACTCCGTCCGCAGCACCACCCCCAGCGCCGCGTCCCGCACGTCCGGCGCCGGGTGGTGGCGGAGCGCGCGCAAGGACGCGCGCCATTCGGCGGGCCAGCCGAGGCGGCTGCCCGTGGCGGAGACCAGGGCGACCGCCAGGAGGCCGGTGGCCGGGTCGCCGTTGGTGGTCAGCCGGGTCGCGGCCGCCAGCACCGTGGACGGGTCGGACGGGAGCGGGCCGGAGCCGAAACGGCCGCGGAGCTGGTGCGCCGTGGCCGCCGCGAGGGCGGGGCGGCCGGCCGCGTTCGCCGCCAAGTCCCCCAGTCGCGCCGTCAGTTCGGGAAGCCCGGCGTCCGGGTCCACCAGGGCGCGGAGCACGTCCGCGCGGGCCCCGGCGAGTGACGGCTCACCGGCGAGCAGCGCCGCCACACCCTCCAGGACCGGGCGTGTGCCGGGACCCGGCCGGTCGGGAAGGGCCCGCAGGAGCGCGAGCGCCCGCTGCCGGGCCGGCAGGTCGCGGTCCTCGGGAGCGTCCGGCTCACCCGCGGCGATCGCGGGGAGCAGCACCGTCAGCGCGTCCCGCAGCGGACTTCCCGGCGCCGCGCCGCCGACGGGATGGGGCAGGCCGGATACGGCCAGCCGGCCGATCGCCGTCACCGCGGCCCGCCAGACGGCGCGTGTGCCGGCCCCCTCGGTGAGGTCGGTGACCCGCGCGGACAGGCCTTCCACCACGTCGGGGGCGTACCGCGCCCACAGGGGGAGCGCATGCAGTCCGGCCGTCGCCGCCGCCGGGTCCGCCGACCGGCACACCTCGCCCACCAGACGGGCGTAGCGGGGCCGGTGCCTCTCCGGCAGGGACCAGGCGGCGGGCTGTACGACCGCCCGGAGCACCTGCGGCGGGCCTGCGGCGGCAGCCGTGAGCAGTGACCACGTCCGCTCCTCGGCGAGCAGTCCGGCCGAGAACGCCACCACGGCCGCCTGTACGTCGGGGTGCCGGGGCGGCGCGTCGAAGGCGTCGGCGAGCAGAGCGGCGGCGCGGGGGATCGGCAGCCGCGTCGCCACCAGCCGTACCGCCTCCTTTCTGCTCGTCACCTTCACGCCCTCGCCCGCGGTGAGCACCGCGCCCAGCCGCTCGGCGAGCAGGGAGGGCGCGGCGAAGCGCGTGGCGCGCGTCAACGCGTGCACGGCGACCCGCGCGCGGTCGTCACCGACATGCGCCAGCAGCACGGGAAGCGCGTCCTGCGGCTGGTCCGCCCAGACGAGCGCGGCGAGCGCGGCCTCGGCCAGCACCACCTCCGAGGACCCGGCGTACCGCAGGGCGAGAGCGCGCCCGTGCTCCGGGACCGCCGCCGCGGCCCGGATCGCCGCGGCCCGGCCGTGGAGCGGCTGCGACTCGTCGTCGGCCGCCGCTGCGGCCATGGCGCCCGCCGCTTCCTGCTGGCGCGGCAACCAGCGTGCGGCGCGGTGGAGTTCGGGCAGCGTGCGGCGCGTACCGCGCTTGAGGAAGCGGCCGTAGGGCGGTCGCGCGTCGAGCAGCACGTCCAGGAGATCGGTCCGACGCTCCGTCAGAATGCGTTGGACCGGGGCGAGTACGGCCGCCGACGGTTCGAGCTCCAGAACCCTGGCCACCCGCTCGTGCCGGTTCGGCGGCGGCTCCAGCCAGTACCTCACCGCCGTCGTGAACGCGCCGTCGTCGCCGTACTTCAGCGCTTCCTCAAGCAGCCCCTGGAGCTCCGGCATCCGGTGGGCCCGTCTGCCGAGCGAACCGGTCAGCGTGAACAGCAACCGGTAGTCGGCCCTGTCCATCGCCGCGTCCAGCCACGGACGCAGCGCGTCGAGCACCTGGTGCTCCTGACCGCGCCGCAGCGATCGGTCGAGCGGGCCCAGATGTCCCACCCCGACATGCGCGGCGATACGCTCCAGCGCCCTCAACGACCAGACGACCAGCGCCTGTTCACCGTCCGTCGCGTGCTCACGCAGCAGGGCGACGGCCAGGCGCCGGACGGCCTCCCTTGTGCCGTAGGAGATGTCCCGCGCCTCCAGGGCGTCCTGGAGGATCCGGTCCAGCCGAGATGTGGCACCGGCCGTGAACAGATCGGGGCGTACATCCGCGAGCGCGCCGAGGGCGGCGCGGCGCACCGGATCCTGTTCGTTGCGCAGCCGCGGCAGCTCGGCCAACACCTCCCGCACGCACGCGGGGTCGCGCGTGCGCGCGGCGTTGGCGATCAGCAGCGGCCAGGCACGGGCGCGGTCACCGGCGTCCGGGCGGCGGGTCCCCGCGAGCAGTTCGGCGCGCGCCTCGGTGACCGGACCGTACGCGACCAGCTCCAGCACCTCGTACCAGGACCCGCCCCTCTCGCGCCGCTCGGCCGCCCACCGGCGGGCCTCGGCCCAGCGGCGTTCGCGCGGCAGCAGGCCGAGTACCGGCAGCACGCCGTCGGCGTCGTGCTGCTCCACACCTGCGGTCGCCAGGTCGAGGAAGTCGCTCCGGCGGTGCGGCGGCAGCGCCTTGAGGAGCACGGCGAAGTGCGCGCGGCCGATCCAGTGCCGGCCGAGCGCGGGCAGCGAGGGCGGGTCGGCCCGCACGATCCGCCGCAGGACGGACGCCGAGGGAAGCGGCGGGTACGACTGCCCGGAGCCCTCCGCCGGGATCAGCAGGCGTACGGCGCGCTCCGCGTCGACGGCCACCAGCTCGTTGAGCCGCGGGACCAGGGCCGCGGGCAGCGTGTCGGGACGGTGCCGCTCCAGCATCGACAGCACCCGCTCGGCGCGGGCGGAGACGGCCGCGGCCACCCCCTCCTCGTGCCGGAGCCAGGAGGTGTCGCGCTCGGCGCGCGGGCGGGACGCGAGGTCACGCTCGGCGTGGTCGAGCACCTGATCGGGGAAGTTGAGGCCGATCCGGGTCCAGGAGTCGACGGCGTAGGAGAGTTCGGGCAGGGCCGCCGCCACGAACTCCGCCGAGCAGACGGGCAGCAGTTTGGCCGCCGTGTGGTCCCCCCACTGCTCGCGCAGCCTGGGGACCAGGCGCTCGGCCAGGGCCGTGCGTCCGCTCGCCAGCACGGCCTCGCCCAGCCGCTGCCGGGTGTCGGCCGAGGCGTCCTCGTACGCCGCCTCGATCGCCTCGTCCGGGAGCGGCAGGGTGCGGGCGGCCCGTATCGCGTACGCGCGGACCACCGGGTCCCGGTCGGTCAGCCGCTCGGCCAGGAAGCCGAGCTGTCGTCCGGCCAGCGCGGCGAACGCGGCGAGCCGTCGCCCATAGGTGCCACTCTCCGCCAACTCGTCGACCAGGGACGGTAGTTCATTGGCCGGGTGGAGTGCTCGGGCGCTCTCGGCGAGGTGTTTGAGGCGATCCGGGTACGACAGTGGTTCGAGTGCGGCGAGCAGACGGTCGACCGTGAGTGACATGACCGTGATTGTGCCGGGACGGACTCCGCGAGCCCACCGGATATGCGCGGGCCCGCCGTCGCCCGCGGGGCCGGCGGGCCTGTCCGGCCCCGGAGCCGTCGGGCCCGGCGGACGCGTGCGGTCGGTGCCGCCACCCGCCGGGCCCCTGCCCGTAGGGCACCGGACTACGCGTCCGTACCGACGTACTCCCGCAGATGCCGCGCCGTGACCGTGTCCGAGTGCGCCACCAGATCGGCCGGGGTGCCCGTGAAGACGACCTGCCCGCCGTCGTGTCCGCCGCCCGGCCCGAGGTCGACCAGCCAGTCCGCGTGGGCCATCACCGCCTGGTGGTGCTCGATGACGACCACGGTGTTGCCCGCGTCCACCAGCCGGTCGAGCAGCGCGAGCAGCTTGTCCACGTCCGCCATGTGCAGCCCGGTCGTCGGCTCGTCCAGGATGTAGACGGACGACTTCTCCGCCATCTGGATCGCCAGCTTCAGCCGCTGCCGCTCACCGCCCGACAGGGTGTTCAGCGGCTGGCCGAGCCGCAGATAGCTCAGCCCCACGTCGTTGAGCCGGCCGAGGATCGCGTGGGCCTGCCCGCCGGGGAAGTAGTCGTACGCCTCCGCGACCGACATGGAGAGCACCTCGCTGATGTTCTTGCCGTTCAGCCGGTAGGTGAGCACCTGCGGAGTGAACCGCTTGCCCTCGCACTCCTCACAGACCGAGGCGACGCCCGCCATCATCGCGAGGTCGGTGTAGACGAGCCCGAGTCCGTTGCAGTTGGGGCAGGCGCCCTCAGAATTCGCGCTGAACAGCGCCGCCTTGACCCCGTTCGCCTTGGCGAAGGCGGTACGGATCGGGCTCAGCAGCCCCGTGTACGTGGCCGGGTTGCTCCGCCGCGAGCCCCGGATCGGCGACTGGTCCGCCACCACGACGCCCTCCCTGTTCGAGAGATAGCCGTGGATCAGTGAGGACTTGCCCGACCCCGCGACCCCGGTGATCACGCTCAGCACACCGGTCGGGATGTCGACGCTCACGTTCTTGAGGTTGTGCAGATCGGCGCCCTCGATCGACAGTTGTCCGTTCGGTTCACGCACCGACTCCCGCAGCCGCGCCCGGTGTTCGAGATGCCGACCGGTCAGTGTGTCCGAGGCGCGCAGCCCCGCCACGTCGCCCGTGTAGCAGATCCGCCCACCGGCCGTGCCGGCGCCGGGGCCCAGATCCACCACGTGGTCGGCTATCGCGATGACCTCGGGCTTGTGCTCCACGACCAGCACCGTGTTGCCCTTGTCCCGCAGCCGCAGCAGCAGATCGTTCATCCGCCGGATGTCGTGCGGGTGCAGCCCGATCGTCGGCTCGTCGAAGATGTACGTGGCGTCGGTGAGGCTGGAGCCGAGATGGCGCACCATCTTCACGCGCTGCGCCTCACCGCCGGAGAGCGAGGAGGAGACACGGTCCAGGCTCAGATAGCCGAGCCCGATCTCGACGAGCGACTCCAGCAGATCCCGCAGATTGCCGAGCAGCGGTGCGACGCCCGGGTCGTCGATCTTCCGCACGTACTCGGCCAGATCGCTGATCTGCATCGCCGAACACTCCGCGATGTTCACGCCGTTGACCTTCGAGGACAGCGCGGCGGCGCTCAGCCTGCTGCCGCCGCAGGACGGGCACTCGGCGAAGACCACGGCCCGGTCCACGAAGGCCCTGACCGGGGCCTGCATCGCATCGCGGTCCTTGACCAGGATCGTCCGGTTGACCTTGGTGACGAGCCCCTCGTACGTCAGGTTGTTGGAGCCGACCTTGACCTTGGTGGCGGTCTTGTGGAGGAAGACCTCCCACTCCTCGGGGGTGAAGTCCTTGAGCTTCTTGTCCGGGTCGTAGAAGCCCGAAGCAACCATGATCTGCCAGTACCAGGCGTCCACCTGGAAGCCGGGGACGGTGATCGCGCCCTCGTTCAGGGAGAGTTCACGGTTCACGAGCTGGTCGATGTCGATCTTCGAGACCTGGCCGATCCCCTCGCACTCGGCGCACATGCCTTCGGCGGCGTTGAAGCTGAAGGCGGAGGAGGTCCCGATGTGCGGGGTGCCGAGCCGGCTGAAGATGATCCGCAGCATGGTGTACGCGTCGGTCGCCGTCCCCACGGTGGAACGGGAGTTGACGCCCATCCGCTCCTGGTCGACCACGATCGCGGCGCTCAGATTGTGCAGCGAGTCGACGTCGGGCCGTCCCATGCTCGGCATGAACGACTGGATGAACGCGGTGTACGTCTCGTTGATCAGACGCTGGGACTCGGCGGCGATGGTGCCGAAGACCAGGGAGGACTTGCCGGATCCCGAGACGCCGGTGAAGACCGTGAGCCGGCGCTTGGGGATGTCGAGCGAGACCCCCCTCAGGTTGTTCTCGCGGGCCCCGCGGACCTGGATCACGTTGTGACTGTCGGCGGCTGGGATGTTCACGGAAGGACTCCTCGTGCTTCTCGGCGAGCGGCTAGCGTACACCGTACTCAGTCGGAGTCGCACATATTTTCGATACCCGAGGTGTATCAGTACACGGGGCGTGGTTCCGTGGACGCGGCCGGCTGTGCCGCTACAGCCAGCCGTTGCGGCGGAAGCCGCGGTGAAGGACGTAGCAGGCCGTCGCCATGAGAGCGACGACGGCCGGATAGCCGTATGTCCACCCCAGGCCCGGCAGGTGCTCGAAGTTCATCCCGTAGACACCGCAGACCATGGTCGGCACGGCGATGATCGCGGCCCACGCGGTGATCCTGCGCATGTCCTCGTTCTGCGCGACGGTCACCCGCGCGAGATGCGCCTGGAGGACGGAGTCCAGCAGACTGTCGAAAGCGGCGATCTGATCGGTCAGCCGGGCCAGATGGTCGGCGACGTCTCGGAAGTACGGCCGCACCTCGGCGGTGACGGCCGGCAGCTTCCGGTTGGCCAGCGTGTCGAGCGGCCGGTCCAGCGGCGCCACGGCCCGCTTCAGCTCCAGCAGTTCGCGCTTGAGCTGGTAGATGCGTCCGGCGTCACCCCGGCCCGTCCGGCCCGTCCGGCCCGTCCGGCCCGTCCGGCCCGTTCGGCGGCCCGTCCGGCCCGCCGAATCGTCGAAGACCTCGTTCTCGACACGGTCGACGTCGTCCTGGACGGCGTCCGCGACAGCGAGACAGTCGTCCACCACCTGGTCCGCGATCGCGTGCAGGACGGACGACGGGCCCATGGCCAGCCGCTCGGGCGCGGCCTCCAGCCGCTCCCTGAGCGGGCCGAGCGAACCGTGCCTGCCGTGTCTGATCGTGATCACGAAGTCCTGCCCCGTGAAGACCATCAGCTCGCCCGTGTCGACCACCTCACTGGTCGCGGTGAGCACTTCGTGCTCCACGTAGCGGCAGGTCTTGAAGACCGCGAACAGCGCCCCGTCGTACTGCTCCACCTTCGGCCGCTGATGGGCGTGCACGGCGTCCTCGACGGCGAGCGGATGGAGCCCGAACAGGTCCGCGAGGCCCTTGAACTCCGCCTGGTCCGGTTCGTGCAGACCGATCCAGACGAAGCCCCCGCCGGATTCGCGGACCTGTCGCACCGCTTCCCCGGCCGGGCGGTCGCCCGGCTGCCGTACGCCGTCCCGGTAGACCACACAGTTCACGACGGCGCTGCCGAGCGGTGACCGGGCCGGGTGGCTGAGGTCGACGGTGCCGCGACGGACGCGCCGCACCGCCCGGCGGAGGCGGCGGATCATGGGCACAGGGGCTCCGTTCGGAGGATCGGCGGTCAGTCTGCCACCACCCCTCGGGGGCCGTCCCGCCTCCCTCCGAAGAGGCTGTGTACCACGGGCACCGAGTCCGTCCCGGACGGTCGGCGGTCGCCGGAACGGCCCCGGTCGGCGGCCCGTGTCCGCGCGCCCCGTCCGGCATGCGGGCGACATGCGGGCGCGGTGCTCTGCTGGCACAGTCGTCAGGGAGCGGAGGGGAGCCGGGGGCTTCCACTGGCACGACCGGAGTGAGGCGAGCGGCCATGGCACCGAGGCATCCTGTGTTCGGGGCGCCGTGCTGGGCGAGCCTGCTGGCCCGTGACCTCGCGGAAACGCAGAGCTTCTACGGTGCCGTACTGGGCTGGACCTTCCGCCCCGCCGAGCTCGGCGACCAGTTCGTCGTGGCGGAGACGGACGGCGTACCGGTCGCGAGCATCGGCGCGCTGGCCCCCACGCTCCAGGTCGCAGTGGCCTGGACGCCGTACTTCGTCGTGGGCGACGTGGACGCGACGGCCGCCCGCATCAGGGAGCGCAGCGCGACGGTCGCCGTGGGACCCCTGGCCTTCGAGATGGGGCGGGCGGCGCTCGCCGCCGACCGGGACGGCGCCGTCTTCGGCTTCTGGGAGGGCGAGCCGCTGCCCGACACCACCGCCAAGCTCGGTGGCCCCCCGTTCCGCCTGGAACTGCGCACCCACGACGCCATCGCGTCGGCGATCTTCTACGGCGAGGTGCTCAGGTGGGCCGAGGACGGAACGGGCGGCATCGACGTCAGCTACGAGCAGGACCACGTCGTGCTCCGTACGGGACGGGGCTCCGGGCACGTCGTGGCGCGAATAGCCGGTGGCGGTGTCGAGGCGGCGGCGGACCCGCATCTGCGCCCGCGCTGGCACGTGTCGTTCGCCGTGGAGGGTGTGAAGGCGGTCAGGGCGGCGGCCGAGACAGCGGAGGCGATGGGCGGCGCCGTGGTCGCGTCGGGGAAGGCGGCGTACGAGGACGGGGAACAGGTGACGCTGCGGGACCCCGACGGCGGGCTGTTCACCCTGACGGGCCGCTGAGAACCGGCCGCCTGCCGGCGGGCGGGGCACCGGAGTCCGCCGGTCCGGGTTATCGGCCCGCGATCGGGTATGCGGCCCGGCGACCGCGCGTCACCCGACGACGCCGGCCACGGCCATCAGCCGACGAAGGGAATCACCGTGAACGAGCGACATCCGGACGGCACCGAGGGGAACGGCGCGGCCGTCCCGAGGGACCTCCCCGACCAGCACGCCCGCCCCGGCGAGGATCCGCTGGACATCGACGTGGCGGGCATCGACGAGCCCGACGAGTCCGGCGAGCCCGACGACGCCCCGGACACGGCGCCGGACACGGCCGAGGAGCCGCACGGGCCCGACCGGGCGCTGCCCGACGCGGACGAGGCCGGCGCGGGCAGGCGCGGCGAACCCAACACCGGCGGGGTGCATCCCGAGCAGCCCGTCCCCGACGAACCGTCGGGCTGACCGGCCCGGCGCCCACTTCCCAGTGGAGGAGCAGACGGTGAAAAGCACGCGAGAGCCCACGGCGGCACACGGCATCGACTCGGAAGTGACGGTGGAACTCAGCGGATGCGAGACGGAGGACGCGCACGCCGTGTTCGGCGCGCTGCGCACCGCCTTCGCCTCCGACCGCGCGCCGGACGACAGGCCGCGGGAGGTGGCCGGCGCCCGTCCGACGGTGTGGAGTTCGACCTTCGACGTGTCCGAGGTACGGCGGAAGGCCGGCCCGACCCGGCTGAGCAGGCCCGTGACCGCGGATGTGCAGGGCGGCTACTGGGCGGTCGCGAAACTACAGGAGGAGCTGACCGGCGCGTTCGCCGTACAGGTGCTGGGTACGGCTGCGGGTGACCAGGAACAGGAGGTCCAGCTGCGGCTGGACACACGCCGTCCATGAGACGCCGTCAACAAGGCACCGTGGGCGGGGAGACGAGGAGGCGGAGCAGTGACGAGTGTGACGTATTCGCTGGTGGCGCTGGACTGTCAGGACCCGGCGGCCCTCGCCGGCTTCTACCGGGGCGTGCTGGGCGGTGAGATCAGCCACGAGCACGAGGACTGGTGGGTGCTGCGCGAACCGGACGGCGCCCGGATCGCCTTCCAGCGGGCCCCCGGTCACCGCGCCCCGGACTGGCCGAGCGCCGGCTCCAACTCCCAGCAGGCGCATCTCGACCTCACGGTGGCTGACATGGCGGCCGCGCAGGAGAAGGTGCTCGCGCTCGGCGCCACCGCTCTCGATGTCGACGACGACGGCGGCAAACGTGGCTTCCGGGTGTACGCGGATCCGGCCGGCCATCCCTTCTGCCTCTGCCGCGCCGTCTGACCGGCCCCCGAACCCAGTCCGACCAGCGCGTTTCCCGCCCTGGTCGACTCGGAGCGCTGTCCCGTCGCGTGGCCGGGGGCAGCCGCGGGGGATGTGACGAGTTGCGCATTCGGCTCCGCCGGGTCAATCTTTTCAGTGACCCAGAAGTGGCTTACGCTCACGCTTCGTATTCGGGGGTCGTTGCAGCAACGAGGTGAAGTAAGTGGGCCCCTGTGTGTGAGGAGCCTGGAACATGACGATTCCACTCGGCCGCTACTACGAGGTGGAATTGCACGCCTCTTCGGAGCGCGTATCGCAGATCCGGCGCATCGTCGCCGCGCACCTTCGGCACTGGAATCTCGAATCACAGGTCGACCCGGTCTGCTCGGGCATCGACGAACTGCTGACCAATGTCCACCGTCATGTCGGTGAGGGCACCAAGTGCACGGTGGAACTCCGCTGGACCGGCCGGTATCTCACGGCCGCCGTCTCGGACAACGGTCCTGAGCTGCCCCGACTGTCCTCGGCCGGTGGCGGCGGACTCGCCCGCCTCGCCTCACTGAGCGACAGCTGGGGTACCTGTGGGACGGTGGAAGGCAAGGTCGTCTGGTTCACCAGGAGTGTGGAGGCGCCGCAGAACGTCCTGCGGCTGCCCGCGGTCCCGGTGGGCGGGACCGACGCGGCGGCGAAGGAGCCGGTCCCGGCAGTGACGCCGGCCCCGCCGGCCTTCGCGCCGTTCCTGGCCACGGCCTGACCGCGGCGCCGCGGCACCCATCGCGGCGGCAGGGCGGTCCCCGGCCCGGCCCGGAGCCGAAGCAACCCCTCGCGGGTGGGTCCGTGGACGGCCCGCGTCCCGGATCTGTTCCGGAGTCACATTCCGGATCTGCGTCCGGGTCCGCGTTCGGGTCCGTTCCGGGTGCGTCTTCGGTGGTCCCGCGGCCCGCGCCCAAGTCCGTGCTTTTCGGTCCGGGGACGTCGGGTACGCGTTCGACGAGAGTCCGCGTCCGTGCGGCGCGGAGACAAGGAGTCAGAGATGGGAACCGACCAGGGCACGCGGACGCCCCGCGGCCGATCGGCCGAGCGCGAGGGGCGGTTGCGTACGTGCCTCCCGGCGCGGATCACCGTGCGCGACGGCGAACCGAGAGACACCGGCCAGGGAAAGCAGGAGACGGTGGATCAGGAGTGGAACGTCGTGCGGGGAGAGGACTGATGACAGCGAGGCTGCACATCGATCAGACAGGTACGGCGGACGAGAGTCTGGCGGGACCCGGTGCCGACGCGTGGGAATGGCTGCGGGACGCGGCCTGCGCGCACGCGGATCCCGAACTGTTCTTCCCGGTGGGGGACTCCGGGCCCGCCGCCGAGCAGGTGGAGCGCGCGAAGGAGGTGTGCCACAGCTGCCCGGTGGAGAGCCAGTGCCTCGAATGGGCTCTCAACACCGGCCGTACGTCCGGAGTTTGGGGTGGTACGGACGACGACGAACGGCGCAAGCTGCGCCGCAACGGACGACGTCGGGTGCCGGCGCCGCGCGGCAGGCAGACACAGGCGTCGGGGCCGGGCGGCACGCGTCGCCCTCGGGGCCACTGAGGCGCCTCCGTACGTGTCGGGCGCGGGGGCGTCCCGGCTCCGCCGGTTCAACGCCCTTTCAGGGAGCGTGAGTTCGATGAGCAGCATCCGAGGAGTCGGCTCGGCGGACTCCGCTCCGGCGGCCGAGGGCCGTGTACGGGCGAGCGGCCGGACCGTGACCGTCCACCGGCCGGACAAGGTCCTCCTCCCCGCCTCCGGTGGCGGCCGGGACCTCACCAAGGCGGACCTCGTCGCGTACTACCGCTCCGTCGCCCGGTACATGCTCCCTGAACTCCGGGACAGACCACTGATGTTGGAGCGCCATCCGGACGGGCTCGACGGTCCCCGCTTCATGCAGAAGAACATCCCCGGCAACTATCCGGAGTGGGCGCGGCGTGCCGAGATGACGAAGAAGGGCGGGACCGTCACGCACCCGGTGTGCGACGACACCGCGACGCTCGTCCACCTCGCCGACCAGGCGAGCATCACCTTCCACCGGTGGCTGTCACGGGAGGACCGCCCGGACAACCCGGACCGGCTGGTGTTCGATCTCGACCCGCCCGACGACGACTTCGAGCCCGTACGCGACGCCGCGCTGCTGCTCGGTGAACTGCTCGACGAACTCCGGCTGCCGGCCACGCTGATGACGACCGGGTCCAAGGGGCTGCACGTCGTCGTCCGGCTGGACAGAGCCGCGGGATACGACGAGGTGCGCGGTTTCGCCACCGACGTGGCGCGCGTTCTTGCGGCCCGTGCGCCGGACCGGCTGACCACGGAGCAGCGCACGGACGCCCGCGCCGGCCGGCTGTATCTCGACGTCCAGCGCAACGCGTACGCGCAGACGGCGGTCGCGCCGTTCTCGGTGCGCCCGCGGGCGGGCGCACCCGTCGCGGCACCCATCAGCTGGGACCAGCTGAAGGATCCCGAGGTCGACGCGCGGCGCTGGACGGTGACGAACGTACTGGACCAGGCGCGCACCCGCCCCTGGTCCGGAATTCCGGCCAGGGGCAGGGCGCTCGGCCCGGCCCGGCGGAGGCTCCGCGCCCTGTCCCCTTAGCCGTACTGCCGTACCGAGACCGTGCAGCCCGTACTCGTCACGGGCCGTGTCCGGAGCGCGCTCAGACGCTGTCGGGGAACTCTCCCGCCAGCGCGGCGGCCATCCGCAGATGCGGTCCGGCGTCGGTCGCCCGCCCCTGCCGCTCCAGCGTGCGGCCCAGCATGAGGCGCGCGTACTGCTCGACGGGGTCGCGCTCCAGTACGGCGAGCAGCTCCGTCTCCGCCTTCCGGAGCCGGGCGGAGTGGTAGTAGGCGCGGGCGAGCAGCAGTCGCGGCGCGACCTGCTCGGGGACCTCTGCCACGAGCCCTTCGAGGATGCCTGCCGCCGTGACGTACTCCTGCGCCTCGAAGAACTGCTGGGCGCGTCCCCAGCGCTCGGCGGCGGTTCCGAAGTCGTAGTACGTGCTGGTCTCCACTGCTCTCCTCCTGGTCCTCGTGCTGTTCACCAGCTCACAACAGCGCGAGGGGCCCGGACATTCCGATGGTTGAAAGTTTTATTATCTCTCCGACCGTTATCGCGTGGATGCTGCCGCGAGGTGCCGGTCGGGATTAGGTTGTGCGCCATGAGCAATCTTGATCGTCAGGCGACGCCCTCCGTCTGCGGCGGCCGCGGCTTCGTCGTCGCCGAGCCGGTGCGTGAACTCCTCAGCCCCCGTCACGTCAAGCTCGGCGAGTCCACCGAGGTCCGCCGGCTGCTGCCCAACCTCGGGCGCCGCATGGTCGGCGCGTGGGCCTTCGTCGATCACTACGGCCCCGACGACATCGCCGACGAGCCCGGCATGCAGGTGCCGCCCCACCCGCACATGGGCCTCCAGACGGTCAGCTGGCTCCACGACGGCGAGGTCCTGCACCGCGACAGCCTGGGCAGCCTCCAGACCGTACGGCCCCGGGAGCTGGGCCTCATGACCTCGGGCCGGGCGATCAGCCACTCCGAGGAGAGCCCCCGGTCCCACGCCCGGTTCCTGCACGGCGCCCAGCTGTGGGTCGCGCTCCCCGACGCCCACCGCGACGTGGACCCGCACTTCCAGCACCACGCGGACCTCCCCGAGGTCACGGCCCCGGGCCTGACGGCTACCGTCATCCTCGGCACCCTGGACGGCACCACCTCGCCGGGCACGACGTACACCCCCCTGGTCGGCGCCGACCTGGCACTCACCCCGGGCACGGACGCCCGGCTGCCCCTCGACCCGGACTTCGAGTACGCGGTGCTGGCGATGTCGGGCGAGGCGGAGGTCGACGGCGTCCCGGTCCCGGCGGGCTCGATGCTCTACCTCGGCTGCGGACGCACGGAACTCCCTCTCCGCACGGATTCCGCGGCGGGCCTGATGCTGCTGGGCGGCGAGCCGTTCGAGGAGGAGATCGTGATGTGGTGGAATTTCATCGGCCGCTCCCACGAGGAGATCGAGGCGGCGCGCAAGGACTGGATGGACGCCACCCGCTTCGGCGAGGTCAAGGGCTACGCCGGCGCCCGCCTCCCCGCCCCGGAACTCCCCCCGGTGGCCCTCAAACCACGCGGCCGGGTGCGCTGAACTGGCCGCCGCCTACCTCGGTGCCGGCTGCGGAGTGGCGATCCTGGACATCTCCGCCAACAGCTACTTGATCGCCGTCATCCCTTCCACGCTGCGCTCCCGCGTGATGGGCGTGGTCCGGACAGCCAACTTCGGGGCGCGTCCGATCGGCGCGGTGCTGGCCGGCACGCTGGGCACCGCGCTCGGGCTGCGGACCACCTTGTGGATTGGCACGACGGGTGCCGTGCTGAGCGTGCTGTGGGTCCTCGCGTCCCGGCTGTATCGTGTCCGGGAGCTGCCCGAACTCCCCCTGTGCCAGAGGCGAATGGAAGCCGTTGAGGATGCGCTCTGACAGACGTGCGTGCATACGGGACCTCTTCTGCGTCTTCGGGTCGTAACCTGAGCGGGGCACTCCTGGTGTCGACATACTGATGTCCGCCCAACGCACCCCGCCTCCCGAGCGGTTCGACTGAGGCCCCTCGCCCACCCGTACCGGCCGGGCCCGACATCGTGCTGTAGAAGACGGACGTCGAGCAGAGGGAAACGCACCTGAGGATCACGGCGGCACACATACGCCATTCACAGAGCACGCCTACTGAGTACTCGCCTGAAGCCTTTCCCGAAGGCGGAGCACTGGCTCGCGGTCCGATGCCGTCAGCAGCAGCAACTCATCGAGATCATTGATCAACTCAAGGACGCTGATCCGCGAGGGCTGGGACTCCGAGAACACGGCAAGTGCGTGTTCCGCGTCAGTCCATCGGCTCATGGCACAGAAGGCGACGACCAGGTTCGCCCTGCCGGTCGCACCACCGCGGTCGGATCCCTCAGCATCCCTTGTGAAGAACTCAACGGCCTGAACCAGGTCGGAAACACCGTCGCCACGTCCAGCAGCGCGAAGGGTCATCGCTCGTTCGTAGAAGGCCCAGGCGTAGTCCGGGTCGAGTTCGATGGCCCGGTCGAGGTCGGTGAGTGCCTCGTCGTACCGGCCCATGCTCCGATACGTCAGTCCGCGGCCGGCGACGGCCCAGTCTGTTTCGGGGCTGAGTTCGATGGCCCGGTCGAAGTCGGTGAGTGCTTCGTCGTGGCGGTCCAGTGCTTGATAGGTCTGGCCGCGGCTGGCGATGGCCCAGGCGTAGTCCGGGTCGAGTTCGATGGCGCGGTTGAAGTCGGTGAGTGCTTCGTCGTATCGGCGCGTGAGCCGGTGGGTCTCGCCGCGGCTGGCGATGGCCCAGGCGTAGTCCGGGTCGAGTTCGAGGGCGCGGCTGAGGTCGGTGAGTGCTTCGTCGTGGCGGTCCAGGACCTGGTAGGTCTGGCCGCGGCTGGCGATGGCCCAGGCGTAGTCCGGGTTGATGTCGATGGCGCGGTTGAGGTCGGTGAGTGCTTCGTCGTATCGGCGCATGAGCCGGTGGGTCTCGCCGCGGTCGGCGATGGCCCAGTCGGCTTGGGGGTCGAGTTCGATGGCGCGGTTGAGGTCGGTGAGTGCTTCGTCGTATCGGCGCATGAGCCGGTAGGTCTGGCCGCGGCTGGCGATGGCCCAGGCGTAGTCCGGGTCGAGTTCGATGGCGCGGTTGAGGTCGGTGAGTGCTTCGTCGTATCGGCGCATGAGCCGGTAGGTCTCGCCGCGGCTGGCGATGGCCCAGTCGGCTTGGGGGTCGAGTTCGATGGCGCGGTCGAAGTCGGTGAGTGCTTCGTCGTGGCGGTCCAGGGCTTGACAGGTCAGTCCGCGGCTGGCGATGGCCCAGGCGTAGTCCGGGTCGAGTTCGATGGCGCGGCTGAGGTCGGTGAGTGCTTCGTCGTATCGGCGCATGAGCCGGTAGGTCAGTCCGCGGTCGGCGATGGCCCAGTCGGTTTGGGGGTCGAGTTCGATGGCGCGGTTGAGGTCGGTGAGTGCTTCGTCGTATCGGCGCATGAGCCGGTAGGTCTGGCCGCGGCTGGCGACGACCCAGCTGGCTTGGGGGTCGAGTTCGATGGCGCGGTCGAAGTCGGTGAGTGCTTCGTCGTACCGGCCCATGAGCCGGTAGGTCTCGCCGCGTCCGGCGTGGACTCGTGGCGTATCGGGGGCCAGTTGCTGGGCTGTCGCGTAGTCGGTGAGGGCCTTGTCGTAGTTGCCCGCGAACCGGTGGTCCCGGGCTCGAACGGTGTGGGCCAAGGCGCGGGCTGTGGAATCGAGTTCGGGTGCTGCCAGCAGCAGCGTCAGTACCATGACACCAGCCTTCTCGCCCTCTGTAGCAGTTTCGAGGCGGTGGCCCCATGCGGTGAGAACGGGGGCATCGGTGTCCCGCCCGGCGTGGCCGAGGATCTGCGCCCAGCGGCGCAGCGTGGTCACGTCATGGTCGATGGCATGGACGGTCTCGAGGAGTGCGCTGGGCAACGCGGTGCGGGGGTCGGCGCACAGGCGGTGGTAGGTCTCGTTGAGGCGGTGTTCGCGCCAGGTGGCATCGTCCCAGTACGCGTCGGTGTCTGATCCCAGCCCGGCTTCAGAGCCTCGGCGCCACCGTTCGAATGCCTCTGCCAGGCGGGTGTGCTGCTGCTGCCAGCGGGTGGGGGACTGGGTGCGCTGGAGACGGAGCATGCTGTCGCGTACGACGTCGTGATAGCGGCAGCGGCCGGCCTGGCGGGACACGAATGCCAGGGCTCGCAGCCATGGGTAACCGTCTGCGGCGGACTCCGCGGCGGCTACCTGGTAGATGTCCTGGTCGAGTTGGAGGGGGAGCGCGCACGCCTGTGCGGATTCGCGGCGCTCGGGGTCGGGTTCCCATTTGAGGAACCTTTCGACCGCGGTCTCTGAGGGGTCGATGGCGGTGTCGCCGGTGGCCGGGTCGCTACGGGCGAGCATGTCGACGAGGAGCGGCAGTCGGCCCGACAGGCGCAGGACCAGCTGGATGTTCTCTTCGTCGGCGACGCCGCGGGTGGCGAGCAGGGTTCGGGCCTCGTCTTCGGTGAACACCTCGAGGCCCACCTCGGTCACGTCGCCCAGGCCGTCGCCCCAGACACCGGGGTCCAGGTGTGACCGGCCGGACAGCACGATCTGCACGTTGACGGGCAGCGAGCCGTGGTCCTCGGTGAAGATGATGCTCCGCAGCCAGGCGTCGAGTACCGGTCCGGTCCGTTCGTACACATCGAAGAACAGCACCACCCGCTCGCACCGCTCCGCGACCTCGGCGAGATCTTCCAGAAACACCGGTGTCAGGTTCGCCACCGGATTCATCACCAACTGCACGTCGTCGTGACTGCGGAGCCGGGTGTTCAGCAACGCACGTACTCGGTCTGCCCCGAGCGCGACCTGTCCCGGATCCACCGCCCCCGCGAACGCCCCGACCCCAGGCAGCATTCCCAGCCCGACCAGTCCGACCTGAGCTGCGACTGTGCTCGACGGGGATGCCGCCGGCGGCTCTCCGGAGCCCCCGTCGCCCGGAGCCGGCTGCGGCACCGGCACTGTGCTCTCGGCCTGATGACGCCGCTGACGGTACGTGGCCAGTTGCTTGTCGAACTTCTTCAGCGCGTGGCCCTGCCGGCCCAGCCGCGCGCTCACTGTCTCCATCGCCTCGAGTGGGTCGTGCACTTCGTCGTCCATCAGTGCCGTGGCCACCGAGGCCTGCTCGCGTGCCATCGCCTCCCACTGGCGTACGAGCGTCGACTTCCCCACCCCTCCATTGCCATGGACATGGAACAGGTAGGGGAAGTCAACCTCCTCCGGATTTCGGGCGAACGCCTCCCGGAAGACGGCCAGTTCACCACGGCGCCCCACGAACCCCGCACTCCCGCGACGCCGATTGATCTCCTGCCGAGACGGCCTCCGAACGGCCACACCAAACACCCCCCGAATACAGGTACATGATGCCCCGTCACCCGTCGTGATGTGTCGCTTCCGAGCGTGAGAAGAAGAACAGCTTCGCCATCGCCCCCAGCGGTCCTCCGGCGGTTGGACCACGACCTTCATCCCCCCGCATCCGCGCGTCCATCGTTGACCGCCGGACCTTCAACACTTCATAACCACCCCCTGACCATGCCGCGCCGCCCACAGACATGCCCCCACCAGCAGTTCCAAGTTCGTGCAAGGTTCCTGCACGAACAGGGGCGCAGGGTTGTAGCCGCCCCCCGCCTTGCGGGCTCAGACCAGAAAAGTCAACGGAGGACGGCTTCATGAAGAAGACTCGCAGCAGCGCCCGCATCAGAGGACCGCGCTGGGCCGGGACAGTCATGCTGTCCATGGCTGGGCTCGGCCTGACAGCGCCACAGGCCCAGGCTGCCAAGTCGGACCGCTACGCCGGCGCGTTCTGCGCCTACGCACAGGACAGCTTCGCCTGAGGCAGCGGCCCCACATCGTGACCCCGCAGCCGTCGGTGTACTCCACGGCTTCCACGCCGGTGCCCGCGCGGATGAGGAACGGCGCCCCGAGGTGACGATGAGCAGAGGCGCGGGCGCCGCCGGCGGCATCAACCGGGGGTAGGGCGGAGCGCCCTCCAGGTAGCAGAGGTCGTCGATCAGCCCGTCCAGCGGCGGACCGGGCACCTTGGACACGTACTCCACGCCGACATCATCGCCGACAGCGCCTCTGTCGGAGGTGGTGGCCGCGTTCGGTCGTGTCTGACGAGAACTGATCGCGGTGCTGCTGCGTCCCACAGGTTACGTTCAGGTTGGAGGGGCGAAGTGCGTTGTGCGGCAGGTGAGTTCAGGGGCCACGGCAGACCCGGCCGGTGGCGTCACGGCGCTGTCGGTCTCGCCGTCGGCGTGCTGCTCGCGGGGTGTTCCGGCGGCGGTGACACCCCGGACACGGACGGGGCCGAGCGCGCGGCGACGGATTCCGGCGCCACGGGGGCGAAGGGCGGTGGCGCGGCACCGGACGCCGGGGCGACCACGGGGCTGGACTTCTCGCCCGACGGGAGCCGCGAACCGCGCACGCGCGCCGAGGCCCTGCGACTGGCCCGCGCCGTGGCCGCCGAGCCCCGGCGGTTCGGGGCCGGGTACGTCGAGCGGAGCCCGTTCGAGAGTGACCCCGGATCGCTCGCCGTGCTCGACGAGGACTGTGTCTGGCAGCGCGAGCCGCTCCCGTCCTCCGTACTGACCAGCTTCACCCGCTACAGCGAACTGCCCGCGAAGGGTGACAAGGGCCCGATCCGGATCGCCGCCACCGTCATCGTGCACCGGGCGGTCTCCGACGCGGAATGGGAGATGGCGCGCACCCTGGAAGAGGCGCTGCGCTGCCCCGAGCAGCAGCTCAGCCAGGACGAGCGGCTCACCGGGCTGCTGTCGGCGGGACTGCCGTTCGGTGTCGGACAGTTCTCCTCCGACGACTCGATCTCCGAGAGCGGTGAGTACCACAGCGACGCGCTCGGCGGGCCTCACCACTACATCTGGGGCCAGAGCAGGCTGGGCAAGGTCACGGTCTCGGCGGTCGGCAAGGGCTCCAAGGGCCACACCCCGGAGGAGATCGACACGGCCGTCACCGAAGGTACGGGCGTCATGCTCGCCCTGGCCGAGAACGAACTGGAGGGTCCCCGGTGAGCGAGCCGCTGCTGCCCACCGATCCCGCGTCGATCGGCGGCCACCGGTTGCTGGCCCGCCTCGGCGCCGGCGGCATGGGTGTGGTCTATCTCGGCCGTACGGAGCCGGGGGCGCTGGCCGCGGTCAAGGTCATCCAGGCCGAGTACGCCGACGATCCCGGCTTCCGTGCCCGCTTCCGCCGCGAGGTGGACCTGGCCCGCCGGGTGTCCAGCCCCTGGGCGGTGCCCGTCACCGGCGCCGAACCGGAAGCCGAGGAGCCCTGGCTCGCCACGGCTTTCGTCCCCGGCCCCTCGCTCGGGGAGGCGGTCGCCCGGCACGGTGCGCTGCCGGTGCGCAGCGTCCGGGCGCTGGCCCGGATGCTCGCCGGGGCGCTGAGCGCGGTGCACGGTGCCGGGCTGGTGCACCGCGACGTCAAACCGGGCAACGTCCTGCTGGCGATGGACGGACCGAGGCTGATCGATTTCGGGATCGCCCGCGCGACGGACGAGACCGCGCTCACCGCGACCGACATGGTCGTCGGCACGCCCGGCTTCCTCTCGCCCGAGCAGGCGGAGGCCCGGGGGAGCGGGGTGGGACCGGCGAGCGACGTGTTCTCGCTCGGGTGTCTGCTCGCGTACGCGCTGACGGGACGGCCCCCGTTCGGCGGGGGGACGGCGGACGCGCTGCTCTACCGCACGGTGCACGACGAACCGGACATCGGCGCGGACGGCGCCTGGGGCGAACAGGACCCACAACTGCGCCGGCTCGTGCTCTCCTGCCTGGCGAAGGACCCGGCCGAGCGGCCCACGGCCGAGCACCTCGCCGCGGAGCTGGCCGGGGACGCCGCGCCGGAACACCCCGCACCCGCCCCCGGGAACGAAGCGCCTGGGAACAACACCCCCGAGGACCGTCACGGCGCGGCCGGCTGGCTGCCGGAGGACGTCGTACGGGGTATCGCCGACCGGGCGGCCGAGCTGCTGGCGCTGCCCGACATCGAGCCGACGGCGGCGGGCGGGCCGGCGCCGGAAGCCGGGGAACCCGTGACCGCGGTGACCGGTGCGGACGACGGCCCCCAACAGCCCTCCCGCAGGCGGCTGTTCGCCCTCACCGGCGGCGCGCTGCTCGCCGTCGCGGCCGGTGGCGGGGCCTGGGCCGCCCTGCGGGACGACGGCTCCCGTACGGGCGAGGACACGGGGCCGCGCTGGGCCGTCGGCGTCCAGGCGGACCTGTCCGGCAGCGGCAAGGCGGTCGGTCTCGCGCAGGAGCGGGGGGCACGGCTGGCGATCGAGCAGTACAACGCCCGTGAGCCCGGCAAGGACAGACCCTTCGCACTCGCGCTGCGCACCGCCGACGACGGGGGTACCGCGCACCGCGCCCCGGCCGCCGCGAAGAAGCTGATCGGCGACCCGGACGTCCTCGCCGTGATCGGCCCGACGAGCGAGGCCGCGGCCGAGGCCGTCATGGGCGCGTACGACGAGGCGCTGCTGCCCGTCCTGACCGTGTCGGCCGGCGGCATGATGATGACCCGCGGGCAGCCGCGGTCCCTCGTGCACTGCCGCCCCGGTGATGCCGCGCTGTCCGTGCCCATCGCCGTCCATCTCGCCCAACAGGCGGCGAAGGACCGGGACATGGGGCGGCCGGGGCTCCTCCAGGACCGTACGGTGCAGACGTACGCCTGGGAGTGCGCCACCATCACCGCGCTGCTGCTGCGCGATTCCGGCATGCCGGCGTACCCCCGGGTGATCCCGCCCGGTGTCGAGGACATGGAACCCGTCGTCGCCGACATCCTGAAGGCCGGCACCGGCTCCTTCGTCTACGCCGGTGCCGCGCCGGGGGCCGCGAAGGTGGCGCGCGAGCTGGCGGCGGCCGGTTTCGAGGGGCCCCGGCTGGCGCCGCAGGCCGTGCTCGACCCGGAGTTCCTGGAGCTGGCGGGGGACGCGGCGGAGGGCTGGCTGCTGACCGCGTCGTTCGTGTCGGCCGCCGACACCCCCGAGGCGGCGGACTTCACCGCCGCCTACCGCGAGCGCTTCGGTTCCCCGCCCCCGTACTACGCGGCGGAGGCGTACGACACGGTGAACCTGGTCGTCCAGGAGCTGGTGAAGGGAGCGAAGCCGGCGGCTCCGGCGACGGGCAGGGGCAAGGGCAACGAGCCGGACTCCCTGCCGGGGCAACAGCCGCCGAAGCGCGCCGAGTTGGTGGGCCTGCTGCGCAAGAGCACCTACCGGGGGACGACGAAGCGTTTCGCGTTCGACGCGGAGCGGGGGAGCTTCGCCGGGGAGGGCGTGTTCCTGTACGAGGTCAGGGACGGCGGCTTCCGCTTCCTGGGCCCCGCTCCCACCGGCGCGTAACCGGTGACCGGGACACCGCCGCACGGGGCGGTCCACCCTCTCAAGGCGGCCGATCCGGCCACCGTCGGCGGGTACCGGCTGCTCGGACGGCTCGGCGCGGGCGGGATGGGCGTGGTGTATCTGGCCCGTTCCGCGGGCGGTGCGCTGGTCGCGCTGAAGGTCATCCGCGCCGAGCACGCGGCCGACCACGGCTTCCGCGTCCGCTTCCGCCGCGAGGCCGAGGCTGCGGGGCGGCTCACCGGGCGCTGGGTGGTGCCGGTCGTCGCCGCGGCGTCACGGGAACGCGAGCCGTGGCTGGCGACCGCCTACGTCCCCGGCCCCTCGCTGGCGGAGGCCGTCACGCTGCACGGTCCGCTGCCGCCGGAGGCGGTACGCGCCCTCGGTGCCCGGCTCGCCGAGGCCCTCGCCGAGGTGCACGCGGCGGGGCTGGTGCACCGGGACGTCAAGCCGGGGAACGTCCTGCTGGCCCTCGACGGCCCCCGGCTCATCGACTTCGGCATCGCGCGCTCCACCGGTGCGACCGCGCTGACCGAGAGCGATGTGGTGATCGGCTCGCCCGGCTACCTCTCGCCCGAGCAGGCGCGGGCGCGCACCGGTGAACTCGGGCCGTCCAGCGACGTGTTCTCGCTCGGGTGCGTGCTGGTGTACGCGGCGACGGGCCGGCGGCCGTTCGGTACGGGCTCGGCGGCGGCCGTCCTGTTCCGTACGGTCCACGAGCAGCCGGATCTCGACGGCGTACCGGAGGGACTGCTCGACCTCCTGAGAGCCTGCCTGGCCAAGGAGCCCGGGGACAGGCCGGGTCCGGAGGAGGTACGGGCTGCGCTGGCGGCCACCGGCGGAGCACCGGGGAGCTGGCTGCCGGGCACGCTGACGCGGCTGGTGGCGGAGCGGTCGGCGGCGGTGCTGGCACTGCCGGATCCGGAGCCCGCCCCGGTCCCCGGGGGTGCGGCCGTCTCCGGCCCGGCCGCTGGCGCCGACGCTGCCACGGTCACGGCGGCGCCTGCGGCGACGACACCCGCACCCGCCCCGGTGCCGTCACGGCGGCGGGTGCTGACGGTCGCCTCGGCGGCCGGGGTCGTCGCGGTCGGCGGGGGACTCGCGGCCTGGGCCGCCTCCCGGCCGGGAGGCGGGAAGGGGCCGGGTACGGGTGGAGGCTCCCTGCCGCGCCATGTCGTCGGCCTGCACGCCGACCTCTCCGGCCCCGGTGAAGCGGCGGGCCGCGCGCAGGAACACGGCGCGCGGCTGGCCGTCGCCGACCACAACGCCCGTGACGACCGCACCTTCGACCTGGCGCTGCGGGTGCGGGACGACGCGGGCGACGTGCGGCGCGCCGAGGGCGTGGCGGCGGCGTTCGTCGCGGACCCCGACGTGTACGCGGTGATCGGACCGACCGGGACGGCGGGGATCGAACCCGTCGCGGCCCGGCACGAGAAGGCGCTGCTGGCCCTGGTGACCGTCTCCTGCGACAGTGACGCGATCTCGACGGCCGACACCTCGTCGTTCTTCCAACTCCGCCCGGACGGCGACAGCATGAGCATCGGCTTCGCCGCCCACCTCCTGCGGGCGCCGGACAGGCGCCGGACGGTCCTCGTCGACGACCGGGCGGCCGGCCGCACGAGCGACCGGCTCGTGGTGGACCTGACGGACCAACTCCCCGACGACGAAGGCGCGACGACGACCCTCACCGTGTCGGCGGGCAGCGACGACTTCGGCCCCGTGGCCGCCGCGTCCGCCGCCGCGGACGCCGTGGTGTACTGCGGCACGTCCCCGAGCCGCGCGGCCCGCTGCGCCCGAGCGCTGACCGAGTCGGGCTTCCGCGGCACCCGTATGGCGCGCGAACCGGTGCTCCAGCCGTCGTTCCTGGTCGGGGCGGGGGAGGCGGCCGACGGCTGGGTGATCGTCACGACGTACACCGACCCGGCGGAACTGCCCGCGGCGAAGGGTTTCGTGACGTCGTACGGAAAGCGCCACGGTCCCCGCACCGGCGGGCCGTTGAGGATCGAGCCGTACGCGCTGGAGGCGTACGACGCGGTGAACTTCATCGCCCAGGGGATGCGGGAGCTGGGCGGCACAGGCGTCGAACGGGGAGCGATGGTGAGCCGGCTGCGGGCGATCACCTACCAGGGCCTCGCGAAGAGCATCGAGTTCTACGACTCGACGGGCGCCTTCGTCTTCACGAACGGCATCTTCCTGCACGAGGTGGAGAAGGGCGTGCCGCGGTTCCTGGGCCGGTACGACGACGCGACGTAGCGGGCACGGCCCCCCGGCGGGCCGGCGCAGCGAACGCCCGGCCGCATCGGTCCGCCGGGCTCCGCCCGGAAGCCCGGAGGCCCGAAAGCCCGGAGGCTGGCATTCCGGCCCTCCGGACGACAGAGGAACGCCGACTCGTGGTGGCAGAAAATCTGTCGTGGCGAAGATAGACATCCGGCCCCCCGCGGGGCTAACGTTCTTCTCGTAGCCAGGCAGTGAAGAAGGCGCGGCAGAGGCTGTACCGCCGCGCGGGCCGGGTCGAGCAGGTTGTGGAACGGCAGTGGAGCGGCGGGGCGGGACCAGTTGGCCCCGCCGGACCGGCTGCCGGACCATGCGGCCTCGGGGGCCGCGAGCGGCCTCGCGGAATCCGGCAGTACGACCCGAAGGAAGTGAGGAGTGGACACCGTCAGGATCGCCCGGGCGAGCGATACCACGCCCGGGTACCGCAGGCCCCGGAACGGAAGGTGGTCCCCGGTCACGAATACGCGATCCCCGCAGGCTCGCCCGGCCCCACGGGCGGGAAGCGGAAGACGAACGCCGGCGCGGTAGCCGGCAGATGGTGTTGAACCCCGGGGCCCGGGTGCCGTTTCGGCATCCGGGCCCCTCGATGCGTCCCTGGAACAGAGGTGCTGTGCCCCCTGAGGAAACCCGCCCCGCCGACAGGCTCGACGACGACGACTACCCCGCCTTCACCATGGGCCGCGCCGCCGAGTTGCTCGGCACCAGTCCGGCCTTTCTCCGCGCGCTCGGCGAGAACCGGCTCATCACCCCGCTGCGCTCGGCCGGCGGGCACCGCCGCTACTCCCGCCACCAGTTGCGTATCGCCGCCCGCGCCCGTCAACTCGTCGACAAGGGCACACCGATAGAGGCCGCTTGCCGCATTGTCTTCCTCGAAGACCAGCTCGAAGAGGCCCAGCGCGTCAACGAACGACTGAGCCGGCAGCACAACACCACCGGCTGAACCCTGGCGGGAGAGGCGCTCTCGGCCCGGGCGAACGCGACGGCGTGGCCCGCGGAGCCGTGGGCCGGGGCGACAGCCGCCGGGTCGGCTCCGGCCGGCGGGGGCAGGGGCCGGTGGCACCGAAAGATGGGTCTGTTCGGCCACTTCGAGCACCAGTACGCTGTCCCCCCAGTCACCGACCGTCGCGGAGGCACGGGTGGGGGAACCGACATTCGGGGTGCTGGGCCCGCTGCGGGTGCGGGTGGACGGCGCCCCGGTCCGCATCGGTGGCGCCAAACCACGAGCGATTCTCGCCACGTTGCTGTTGCAGCCGGGCGGCTTCGTCTCGCTCGACGTACTGACCGAGGTCCTGTGGCCCGGCGGCGCGCCCCGGTCCGCGGTCGCCAATGTCCGCACGTACGTACGCACCCTCCGCCGGGCGCTGTCGGAGGCGGGGGTCGACACCGACAGACTCAGCACCCGGCCGTCGGGCTACGCGTTCGACGTCGCACCCGGCGACATCGACCTGCTCCTCTTCGGACAGCGGCTGGACCGGGCGCGCGCCGAGCGGGACCGCGGCGACAACGCCGCCGCGCTGCGCGGCTACGAATCGGCACTCGTGCTCTGGCGCGGCAGCGTCCTGCAGGACGTGCCGTCGAGTGTGGTGTGGGATCAGGCGATCAGCAGGGCGGAGGAAGCACGATCGGCCGCCGTCGCCGAATGTCTCGACGTGCGGCTGCGTACGGGGGACTATCCGCCGCTGATCGCGGAGCTGCGGTCCCGGCTGACCGAGGACCCGCTGCGGGAGGACCTGTGGCAGATGCTGGTGCGCGCGCTGCACGGTTCGGGCCGCACCGGCGAGGCACGGTCCGCGTACGCCGCGGCGGAGCGGGTCCTCGCCGCCGAACTCGGCATCGAACCCGGCTCGTCGCTGCGCGACGCCGGGCAGGAGGCCAACGGGTATGCCGGCCGGCGCCGCGCGCCACTCACACCGGTGTGCCAACTTCCCATCGACGTACCGGACTTCACCGGTCGCGCCGAGGAAATCGGCACACTGGAGAAGTTGTTGTCGGCGGCCGGCCGACAGCCGGTCGCCGTGGTCCTCACCGGTCCGCCGGGCTCGGGGAAGTCCACACTGGCGGTTCATGTGGCGCACCGAGTGCGTGACGCCTTTCCGGACGGCCAGCTCTTCGTCGATCTCGGCGGGATGGGCGACCGGCCGCGCGAGCCGGCCGACGTGCTGGCCGAGATGCTGCGCGGGCTCGGTGTCATCGACAGCGCCGTTCCCGGTGAACTGAGCGAGCGGGCCGCGCTGTTCCGCTCACGCCTGGCGCAGCGGCGGTTCCTCGTCGTCCTGGACGACGCCGCCGACGGTGCGCAGGTGCGCCCCCTGCTCCCGGGCACCGGGGGATCGGCGGTGCTCGTCAGCTCGCGGCGCCGTATGCCCGGCCTCCCGGCCCATCACATCCCCGTCGGCGTGATGAGGCACGACGAGGCCCGCGCGCTGTTCGGCACGATCGTCGGACCCGACCGGCTGCGCCTGGAAGGAGCGGACACCGACCGGGTGCTCGCGGGCTGCGGCTCGCTGCCACTGGCCGTACGGATCGCCGGCTCCCGGCTGTCGAACCGGCCGGGCTGGACCGTCGGGACACTGGCCGACCTCCTGCACGACGAGCGCGGACGCCTGGACCAGCTCCGGACGGGGGAGATGGAGGTACGGGCGAGCGCGGAGCTGAGCTACCGGCATCTGCCCGAGCGGGCGGCGACGGCCTTCCGTGCCTTCGGGCAGCTGGCCGACGAGCCGGTGGCGGGCTGGCTCGTCGCGGTGGCCATGGGGCGGGCGGACGGGGCCGCGAGGGAACTGGAGACGCTGGCCGACGAGCACCTGGTCGAAGTGGTGGGCACCGACTCCCTCGGGTCGCAGCGTTACCGCATGCACAACCTGCTGCGCTGCTACGCCGAGGAACTGGCCGAATCGGACGGCGCCGACGTACGGGCGCAGCGCCGGCTGGACGTCATCGACACGCTGATCGCACTCGCCCGCTGCGCCAATTCGGCGATGCCCGCGCGGTTCCTCGGCGTACTCGGCGAGCCGGACGGGACCGCCGCCGCGACCGCCCCCGCCATCTCGCCCGCGGTGCGTGCCCGGCCCGTGCCGTGGTTCGAGACCGAACGCCGCACCCTCGTCGCCGCCGTGGAGTCCGCGTTACGGCTCGGTCATGTCTCCCGCGCCGCCGATCTCGCGATCGAGCTGGCGAGCTTCTTCGACATGCGGGGCTATTACGGCGACTGGCTGCGGACGCACCGGCTCGTACTCGACGCGACGCCGGCCCCGTCCGACGCCCAGACCGCGGCGCTGCTGCGCAACCTGGGCCAGCTCCACCTCTACGGGGACCGGTACACCGACGCGATCACGTCGTTCGAGACCTCGCGTGCGCTCTTCGCCGGTCTCGGGCACCTGTCCGGCGAGGCGATGGCCGCGCTGGGGACCGGGTCCGTGTACCGGGTCGTCAATGACCTCGACGCCGCGCTGGAGACCTTCGTCGCGGCGCTGTGCGGATTCGGCAAGGCCGGTGACCGGCACGGCGAAGCGGTCGCGTGCAACGCGATCGCCTCGGTGTGGCTGGAGGGGCGGGACCCCGAAGCCGCGGCGCCGTGGCTCGAAGGTGCCCTGGAGCTGTCCCGCGAGGTCGGCGACCGGCACCGCGAGGCACAGGTGCGCCGCCGGATCGCGGCGATGTACGAACTGCGCGGCGAACTGCGCCTGGCACAGGCGGAACTGGAGTGCGCACTCGGAATCTTCGACGACCTGGCCGACACGCACTGCGCGGCCTGCGTGCAGCAGAGCATCGGGGAGCTGTGCCTGCGACAGGGCGACGCCGGGCAGGCGTCGGCCCTGCTGGTCGACGCGCTCGCCGTGCAACAGCAGCTCGGCGACCGGCGGGCGGAGGCGCGTGTCGCCTGCCTGCTGGGCGAGTTGCACCACGCGACCGGCCGGGAGCAGACCGCGAGACGCTACTTCCACCGTTCGCTGTCCACCTGGCGCCGGCTCGACGCTCGGGAGCAGGCCGAACTCGTCGACGCCAAGCTGCGGTTGCTGAACTGACCCGCGTCGTGGGCCGCTTCCCGCGAGGCGGATCACGTTCCGGGCCCGCCCGACAGCCGGACGCGCGGCTGTCGGGCGACGAACGCGGTGCCGGCCACCGGCCGGCACCGGCCGTACCAACTCCGTCAGCCGCACCTGTTGTTGCTGGTCTGATAGCGCGTCAGGTGGTCGTTCCACTGGACGCCCTGGACGACCGCGACGACGACCGATCCGTTGTGTATCTGCTCGTAGTGCAGGTGCGGAGAGAGGTCGTAGAGCGCGGACGTGGCGCCGACTTCTCCGATCCGCTGACCGATCTTGACCGTCTGGCCCTTCTGGACGTCACGCGTCTTCAGGTGCGCGTACCGCGTCCGCCAGCCGTTTCCGTGCCCGATCACGACGGTGTTGCCGTAACCGGTGTCCGTGGCGTAGTAGGAGGAGAGGACCGTGCCGCCGGCGCTGGCGAACACCCGGCGGCCCAAGTCGTCCGGGGTGCCGCTGGAGTTGTAGTGGTTCCAGTCGATCGAGTGCGCCGGGCTGTGTCCGTTCCAGTTGCTGCCGCGCCAGCTCTGACCGCAGTCGAACGGCATCTTGAAGACGGGGCGGCTCGCGATCAGTGCTCCGGCCGGCGAGGCTTCCTGCGGGGCCGCGACGGCGGCCGACGCGGTGACAGTGAGAGTGACGGCCACGCTCACGGCCGCCAGAAGCCGCCCGATGTGTCTCTGCATGCTCATCTCCTTGAAGTCGGTGACTGCAAGATTCAAGAAGGTGGGCATACAAAGCGGATACAACCCCGTGAGCGGTGGCGGGAGGCGGCCGACGGCGCCCGCCGGGGCCGCCGGGCCGGTGGCGGGAGGGCGTCGCACGGTGCCGTCGGCGCGCTCTCAGGTGGCCTGGTCGTAGGCGGCGCGGGTGTCGGTGGAGTCGGGGTCCGGGTACGGATCGGGGCCGGCGTCGGGGCCGGGGGTGCCTTCGCCGGTGGCACGGAACGGTGTGTGCCTCTCGGCGGCGCGGCAGATGAGCCAGGCGGCGAGGGCCAGGCCGGTGAGGACCCAGGCGGTGGGCCAGAGGTACGCCCACCACGCGGGGGTGGGGGCGGCGAGGGCTTCGACGGCGGTGAGTGCCATGGCGCAGCCGTGCGTCCAGCACAGGAGCTGACCGGCACGACGGGTGGCGAAAAATGGTCGTGTGACGGTGTGGCGGGTCACGTTTCTTCCCCCTGGAGAGCGCCCAGCCGCGGCCGTTGACGGTCGTGGCGTCGGTGTGCTGGGCGGCTGTTTGTGGCGTGGGGGATAGCCGTGTCCCAGGGCTGGAGCCCGGGGATGGTCCGCTGTCGGGTTGGGTGGTTCCTGCATCGACCTTGACCGCTCGGCGTTCATAAGGCGAGCGAGCTGACGGGTTCGGCGTTGCTTTTCGGCCATATTGATGACCGCGCACTCGCGGTTGTTCGACGGGAAAAACTTGCCTGACGGCAACTGTTGTCGGGATGAATGCGGACGAAAGATCGGCTTGATTCTGCTGGTCTCCGCGCACTCGGTAGCGAACCCAGGCCGAGCCGCGGCTCACCGGTCCACGCTGCCCGACCGCGTTCCGGTGAGCACCCGACAGAGGCGGTGCGGGGAATGTCGGGTGATCGGGGCCGGGCCCCCGCACGATGGGGCCATGGACGACGCGACCTTGATCTCCCGCTTCCTCGACGACGGCTTCGTGAAGCTGGAGGGCGCCGTCGCGCCGCGCGTGGCCGCGGACTGCGCGCGGCTGCTGTGGCGGGAGACGGGCTGCGACCCCGACGACCCGACGACGTGGACGCGGCCCGTGCGGTGGGTGGGCGGCATGGCCCGGGGGCCGTTCGCCGCCGCGCCCAACTCCCCGTCCCTGCATCACGCGTACGACCTGCTCGTCGGCGCGGGACGCTGGGAGCCGCGCTACTCACTGGGCACGTTCCCGCTGCGTTTCCCGCACGAGGAGGAGCCGGACGATGCCGGCTGGCACATCGAGGGGAGCTATCTGCCGGAGGGCGAGAGCCGGTACTTCACCAATCTGCGCTCCCGGGGCCGGGCGCTGCTGATGCTCTTCCTGTTCAGCGAGGTCGGTGAGGGGGACGCGCCGACCCGGATCCGGGTCGGCTCACACCTCGACGTACCGGAAGTGCTGGCCGGGCACGGCGAGGACGGGGCGAGCGGACACGCCCTCGCCCCCGAACTGGCGGGAGCGTCCGGCCACCGGCCGCTCGCCCTCGCCACCGGGTCTCCGGGCGACGTGTTCCTGTGTCATCCGTTCCTGGTGCACGCGGCTCAGCCGCACCACGGGGTGCGACCGCGCTTCATGGCCCAGCCGCCGCTGATGCCCGCCGCGCCGTACGAGCTGGAACGGGCCGACGGCGCGTACTCACCCGTGGAGATCGCGATCCGACGGGGCCTGGGGCTCGGCGCCCCCGGTCCGGACGGGGGCGGCAGCGGCCGCCGCGCCGGGTAGACGTGCCCCACGACCACGGTAGACGGTGATCGCGCAAAGGCGCAGAGAGAGGAGTTCCGGCGTGCTGGAGCGGCTGAACCAGGCCATGGAGCACATCGAGGATCATCTCGACCGGGACCTCGACGTGGCGGAACTGGCCCGCGTCGCGGCGACTTCGGAGCACCACCTGCGCCGGATGTTCTCCGCGCTCGCGGGAATGCCGCTGTCGGAGTACGTCCGCCGCCGCCGGCTCACCCTCGCGGGCGCCGAAGTGCTCGCGGGACGCGAGACGTTGCTGGAGATCGCGGTGCGCCGAGGCTACGGGTCCGGCGAGGCGTTCGCGCGGGCGTTCCGTGCCATGCACGGCGTCGGTCCGGGCGAGGCCCGCCGTACCGGCGCCGCGCTCACCTCCCAGTCCCGGATGGCCTTCCGTCTCACCGTCGAGGGCAGCAGCCGTATGCGCTACCGCGTCGTCGACAAGCCGGACTTCACCGTCGTCGGGCTCAGGGCCCGGGTACCGCTGGTGCATACGGGACCGAACGAGGCGATCATGGGCTTTCTCCGTGGGATCGACCCGCGGACCCTGGAGCGCCTGGAGAAGCTGTCGGACCAGGAGCCGTACGGCGTCGTCGCGGTCTGCGACGGCATGGACCCCGGCCGCGCCGAGGGCACTGAACTCGACTACCACCACGGTGTGCTCACCTCCGCGGCCGCTCCGGAAGGCACGACGACGCTAGCCGTCCCGGCCGGCACCTGGGCGGTCTTCACCACCTCCGGACCGGCACCACAGGCGATCCAGGAGCTGTGGCGTGACGTGTTCACCGAGTGGTTCCCGTCGAACCCGTACCGCACCCGCGCCGGCCCCGAGATCCTCCGCACCCGCCCGTCACCGGAGGGGGCCGGGGCCGCCGCCGAACTGTGGCTCCCGGTGGAGCCCGAACACGGCTGACCCCGCCGACGGCCCCCTCGTCGACCGGTGAGGGGGCACGGTGTCGCCCACCGGCGGGCGCTCTCCCCGGCGGAGGCCGACACCCCCGGGATACCCGGCGGAATCAGGCTCGTCCGTGCCGGCCGAGGAACCCGCATCTTCCGAGGTCCGACAGGAAATCCCGGACCGCGCTCCGGGCCAGCTCCGGTGTCACCCCGTACCGGAGGGCCACGGCGCTCCCGATGTCGTCCACCGGGGTCTCCCCGTCACACAGGGACCAGATGTAGCCGCCGACCTCGTTGGTCCGGTAACGGTCGATGCGCTGCACCAGGAAGGTGTCGCCGCCACCGCGGTAGGTGCGTACGTCGATCTCGCGCCGCGGGCACGGCGGGGCGGCCCCGCCGGGAGCCACCGCGCGGCTCGCCCCGGCGCTCATCGTCGCTCCGTGAGGGCACGTTCGACGGCCAGGAACAGCCGGTGGCACACACGCGCGGTCTCGGACGCCCACTCGCCCGGGGAGTCCACGCAGCCGGCCATGGAGAGCACGCGCCATGCCTCGTCGGAGGAGATCTCCGGTGGGCGGTGACGTTCCAGGCGCTGCGGAAGCCATTTCCGGCCGGGGCAGATGTCCCCGTGGGCGGCGAGGACCGCGGTCAGCGCGATGATGAAGGCTTCACGGGCGGCCAGGGCCGCCGACCTGTTGTCCCCGTTCGAGAGCATCCCGAGCACGTCCTCAAGGCGGTTCTCCCCGTCCACCTTGTGGTCCTCGGCGAGCCACAGGGCGTAGTCGGAGTCGGTGATCGCCCGGCGTTGCCGCTCCCACCAGTCCGAACCGCTGAGCGGCCTGCCCACGCACAGGCGGTAGAAAAGGTCCCGCTCGTGCAGCGACATGCTTCCGGTGTAGCCCTGATAGTGGTTCCGGCCGTCCTCGGCGGGCCTGACGAAACGGCCGACCAGCTCATCGATCTGCGCGACATGCCACACTTCGATGTCGACCCGGAACGGACCGAGCTGCCCCAGCGCTATCCACACCGTCGGATCCTGGGTGGACACCGACTCCTCCATGAGCACGAGCGACGGTGACCGCGGGGGTTCGGCCTCCTCGGTGACGACGAAGGCGTCGATGTCGCTCTTCACATTTCCCCAGCCCTCCACGAGGGATCCACTGAGAAACGTGCACGCCGCCGTGGCGAACTGGGGGTAGGCGTCGAGGAATTCCTCATGGGTGGGGAGCGTCCCGCTGCGTACGGCCTCACGGAGAGCCGCACTCTGTTCCGCACTCGCCTCCTCTCCGCTGCCTTTCCGCAGTTCCAGTACCGGGCTTTCAAACGCCATCGATCTCTCCGTTCCTTCGGCCGTTCCGGAATTTCTGGCCGTCCTGCCTGTGGTGTGGCTCGTCATACGGTGTCGAGGGTCCCGCCGCGGACGCTGGAGCGTTCGAAGAAGCGGAGCAGCAGCGCCGCGAGCAACGCGTAGACCAGGCAGAGCGCCAGCTCCGTCAGCACCGGGCCCCGTACGACGGAGAAGGCCGACGAGCCGCTCGCACAGGCACGCGCGGCCTCGATCGCATGGGTGAGTGGCAGTACTTCGCCGAGCCTGTCCAGCCACGTCGGAAGGTGTTCCCTGGGCACCACGCCACCGGTCAGCAGGATCAGCAGCGTGTTGGTCACGTTCGCCGTGATCAGCGTGTTGCGCACCCGCAGCCCGATCGCGCCGATGACCATGCCGAACGCGGTGCCGGACAGCGCGGCCGACAGCAGCGCGACGGACAGCGGGCCGAGGGCACTCGCGGGTACGGCCGCGCCCAGCAGGAGCGTCGCGCAGGCAAGGGTGAAGGCCATCACCAGCAGCGCGTTTCCGATGTACGGAAAGGCCCTGCCACCCCAGAGTGCCAGCCTGCTGCGTGGACTGAGCAGCACCGGTCCGAGGGTGCCGAACCGTCGCTCGTTGGCGATGGCCATGGTGCCGCCGGTCACGCACGGGCCGGTCGCCGAGAGGACGACGTTGCCGAGGATGTAGAAGTCGTCGTCCGCCGTCCCCGTGTGCCGTCCCAGCAGCACGAAGAAGAGCAGCTGGAACACCGGGGCGGCCAGGAGCGAGCCGATGAAGAGCGAGGGAGTGGTCCAGTTGAAGAGAGCACGGTAGGAGATCAGGCCCCCCGTCCCGATCAGCCGCAGGGTACGCATCAGGAGCGTCCTTTCACGCCAGCGCCAGTGAGGCGGTCACTCGTGCCCGGTGCTCGACATGTCTGAGCGCCAGCAGGGACAGGCCCAGGTAGACGAGGCCGGTCAGTACCGCGAGGACGGCCGGGCGGACCACGGATTCGGCGGCGAGCGCGCGGTGCACGGCCTCCGCTCCCCACGTGCTGGGCAGGATCCAGGAGAGCGGGTGCAGCCAACCGGGGAGCAGCGCCAGCGGCATGATGGTCCCGGAGAGCATCCACACCGGGTGGTCGAGGGTGTTGACGACCGCGTTGGCGTTGCGCATCAGCACGAAGGTGGTGGCGAGCAGCATGCCCATCATCCCGGTCGCGAACAGGCAGACCACCACGGCGAACAGCAGTGCGGCGGGCGCCGGATAGTCCAGTGGCGCGCCGAAGAAGGCGGCGCCGCAGAGGACCGTGGCGACCATGGAGTAGAGGCCGATGACCGACGAGGACACCGTCACGGGAATGAGCGCGAGGCTGAAGGGGGTGGGCGCCACCATGACCGGTTCGAGCGTTCCCCGGAACCGCATGTCCTGGATGGCCGTACCCGAACCGAAGAGGACCGATGACCACACGCCCATCAGCCCGGCGCTGACGGCGGCCTCCGGGAGTGTGTCAGGACGGCGGGCCGCGTCGAGCAGATAGAGGGCCACCAGCGCGTAGACCACCGGAGTGATCATGGTGAACAGCAGCCAGATCCGGGAGCGGGAGGCGCCGATGAAGTGCAGCCGGATACCGGCCGCCACCACACGGCAGATGCGGCCGGCGGTCATACCGCCGCCCCCGGCGACGTCTCCCGGCCCCTGGCACCGGCGTCGGCACCCGAACCGACGATGGCCACGTAGGCGTCCTCAAGGGTGGGTTCTCTGCTGGTCAGCCTGGTGATACGCAGCCCTCGCAGGGCGCTCACGACATGGGTGTGGATGTCCGTGCCGTCCTCCGCCCGGACGGTGAGCACCGTCTCCGGACCGCCGGTCCGCGTCGCCACGACCCCCTGTACGGAGGGCAGTTCGCGCAGCCTCGACAGATGTGCCTCGTCGGCTCCGCGCACCGTCGCCTCCACCACGGTTCCCCGTGCGACTGCCCCCTTGAGTTCGTCCGGCGTGCCCAGCGCCCGGATCGCACCGGAGTCCACGATGGCTATGCGGTCGCACAGTTCGTCCGCCTCGGCCATGTAGTGGGTGGTGAGCACCGTGGTGACACCCTCACCGGACAGTTCGGCCACGGTGCGGCGCAGTTCGCGTGCGGCCACCGGGTCGAGGCCGAGCGAGGGTTCGTCCAGGAAGAGGACCTGGGGACGGTGCAGAAGACCCCGCGCGATGTGGAGTCGCTGGCGCATGCCGCGGGAGTAGCCCTCCACCCGCTCGTGCGCCCGCCCCGACAGCCCGACCTTGTCCAGGAGTTCCCGGACACGACCGCGCTGCTCCCTCGGAGCGACGCCGTACAGCTCCGCGAAGTACCGCAGGTTGTCGACGGCGGACAGCCGGTCGTACAGGCCCTTGTCGCCGCCGAAGACGTAACCGATACGGCGGCGGACCTCCACCGGGTCCTTGGCCACGTCGAATCCCAGTACCCGTGCCGTGCCACCGGTCGGCAGCAGCAGGGTGTTCAGCATCTTTATCGTCGTTGTCTTGCCGGCGCCGTTGGGCCCCAGCAGCCCGAACGTCTCACCCGCGTACACCGAGAAGTTCACCGCTCGCACGGCTTCCACGGTCTCGAACGTGGGCCTGAGCCATCCCTTGCGCAGGTTGTACGTACGTGTCAGGTCGACGGCCTGGATGGCCGGTTGGTCATGGAACTGATCAGTCACGGGGTTCCTCTTCCGCCCCCTGGTGCCACCGGAAGCACCTGGTCCTCGGTGAATGTCCGGATCCCCGCCACTCCGTGGGCGCGTCCGGTTCCGGAGTGCTTGAACCCGCCGAACGGCGCGCGGCCGTCGAAGGGGGAGTCGTTGATCCCGACCTGGCCGGCACGGATTCCGGTGGCGACGGCCAGCGCCCTGTCCCGGTCGGCGCTCCACACCCTGGCACTCAGGCCGTAGTGGCCGGCGTTGGCGAAGGTGACGGCCTGTTCGTCGGTCTCGTAGGGCACGACGGACAGGACCGGGCCGAAGATCTCCTCCGTGGCGAGCCGGGACCAGGGGTCGGTGCCCAGACAGACCGTCGGCCGGACGTAGTAGCCGCCCGCGGCGGCGGGGGGCGGCGCGTCGAGCGTCCGGATGCCGGCCGCGCGTGCCAGGCCGAGATACTCCTGTACGCGGTCCAGTTGGCCGGCTGAGACCAGGGGCCCGCGCACGGTTCCCGGGTCAAGGGGGTCGCCGGTCCGCTCGCCCCGGAGCACCTCCCCGGCGATGTCGGCGACGTCGTCCATGAGACGGCGCGGCACCAGGAGTCTGGTGAGCGCGGAGCACATCTGGCCGGAGTTGAAGAAGCAGCTCGCCAGTGTCGCCCTGACCGCCTGCTCCAGACGGGTCCCGTCGAGGACCACCGAGGGGGATTTGCCGCCGAGTTCGAGGAGGACGCGTTTCAGCGAACCGCCCGCCTCACGCGCAACCGTCCGGCCGCGTCGTGTGGAGCCCGTGAAGGCGATCAGGTCCACCGCCGGGTGGGCCACCAGAGCGGCGCCCGTCTCCGGCCCGCCGCTGACCAAGTTGAAGGCCCCGGGCGGCCAGCCGGCTTCGGCCACGAGGCCGGCGAGGGCCAGCGGGGAGAAGGGCGCGAGTTCGCTGGCCTTCACCACACTGGGGCAACCGGCCACGAAGGCTTCGGCCACCCGGCCGAGGATCTGGTGCAGGGGGAAGTTCCAGGGGGTGATGCACGCGACCACCCCGACCGGTGGGTGGCGGACCACCGAATCCCGGGTGCTGTCGTCCGCGAGAGCGTCCGGGGCCATGGCCACGGCGTCCTCGATCACCTCGGCACACCAGCCGACCTGCGCTTCGACGGACTGTCGCAGCGGCATCCCCATCTCGGCGGTGATCAGCCGCGCGAGCTGTTGGGTGTCCCTGGCCAGCAGGTCACGCAGCCTGAGCAGCAGCCTCCGGCGCTCGGCGAGCGGGAGGTCGGCACACAACGGGGCGGCCGCCCCGGCCTGCTGGACCGCCAGATCGACGTCCTGGACGGTGGCGGCCACCACCCGGCCCAGCGGCCGGCCCGTCGCCGGGTTCATGACGTCCAGCGCCTCGCCGCTCGCCGGCACCCACCGGCCACCCGCGTGGAACAGCGTGCCCCGCGTCCCGTCCGCCGGCTCGGCCGGCGCCGTCATCCCGCCACCTCGGCCCTGTCCGCCGGCGGACGGGTGGCCGCTTCGGCGTCGCCGCCGTACAGGCTCATGAACATGCCCTCACGCTCGGCCGGGCCGAAGACCCTGCGGGTCCGTCCACCGTCGAAGACGGCCACGTCCGGCAGGTCGCAGCCCCACAGCTCGCTGTAGACCGTGGTGTAGGCCCCGCAATCGAGCACGGCGAGACCGGACCGGCCGGCCGACTCGGGGAGCGGGGCGTCGGCGCAGATCAGATTGGGCGCGGCGATGGCGTCGGAGAGGTGGTACGTCTCCCAGGTGTCCCCGGCGTGCCACGCCAGGGGAACGGGGCGGTAGGCGCGATCCGGGAACGGCACCAGGACGTTCGTCCCGATCTCTGTGACCGCCCAGTGCGTGTCCGCCGTCCGCTTGGTTCCGAGGAGCCGGGTGAAGGCGACAGCCGCGTCGGACACCAGATGCCGGCCGGGTTCCAGTATCAGGCGGAAACCTGGCCGCATCCCGGAGAGCGCGTCCCTGGCGACGTCGGCGAAGTCGCCACAGCCGACTCCCTGCTGCTCCATCACATGACGTGACTCCAGCCCGCCGCCGAGGTTGACGATGGCGACACGGTGCCGGTCGGTGGAGGCGTCGGCGGCGAGATCGCCCAGCGCGCGGACCAGCGTGCCGAACCGCTGCGGGTCCACGCATTTTCGCAGCTGGTGGCTGTGCACCCCGACGGTGCCGAGGTCCGGGGACCTCAGGGCCGCTTCGAGGAGCGCGCCTGCCTCCTTGGCCGGCGTGCCCAGTTTGGAACTGCCGCCGAAGAACGTGTCCGCCTCGAACGGGTTCACCCGCACGGTGATGTCCGGCCGTACGCCGAGCCGCCGGGCCGTGGCGCACACCGCATCCAGTTCCTCCGGGCCGTCGACGCCGATCACCCGGGCTCCGGCACCGAGGAGCGTCTCGCGGAACTCCTCGTTCCGGCGAATGGCGTTGGCCACCACGGTGTCCGGGGCGAAGCCGTACCGACGGGCGAGCCGCCACTCGAAGGCGCTCATGATCTCGGCCCCGGCACCGGCGGCGTGCAGCGCCTGCGCGATCGCCGGTACGTAACAGCTTTTCAGAGCGAAATGGATCGCGGTGTCCGGACCGAAATGCCGTGAGAACGCGCTGTGCAGATTGCGGTAGTTGCCGACCGCACGCTCCGGAAAGAAGACGATCCGAGGGTGATCTCCCGGCCACAGTTCCGTTACCGGCGCTCCGAATGCGTGCAGCAGTCCGTCGGCGTAGCCGAGATAAGGGACGACCTCGTCGATGCGCCTCAGTTGTTCGCGGGACAATCCGCGCAGCGGTGTGTCCGCGTCATCAGGCATCCGTGTTCCTCTCTGGGCCCTCTCTCTGCGCCACAGAATTGTCGGCGCCCGGCCCGTAAGTCAATGCCGTTCAAAGGGACTTCGGCAGCTGAAATCCTGAACGCCCCGACATTCGTGAGGAGTGGAGGACGGCGCCGATTTTCGGCACCATGTCGGCCGAGCGGTGACTCTTACCGGAGCATGCCGAGCCCTCACCCCTGGAGTAGCCTTGTCGAGCTCTCTCCTTGCCCGGCCGGAGGCAGTGCGCGTCCGGCGCACACGGGACCGGTTCGCCGTCCTCGTGGGCCGGGCAGTGTCCGGCTACCACCTCCGCACCGGCCGCCCCGGCGGGTCCTTCGCCGGGGGACGCGCCGCGCTGCGCGTCTCACCCCGCGTACTGAGCTCCCTGGCCGGACGGTTCACCGTCACGCTGGTCAGCGGCACCAACGGCAAGACGACCACCACCCGTCTCGCTGCGGAGGCGCTGGCCACTTCCGCCGGCGTCGTCAGCAACAGCCTCGGAGCCAATCTGCCCGACGGCATCACGACCGCGCTCCTGTCCGCGGGCGGCGGGGTCGAGCACGCCGTCCTGGAGGTCGACGAACGCCATCTGCCACGAGCCGTCCTGGAGACGGACCCCAGCCTGGTCCTCCTGCTCAATCTGAGCAGGGATCAGCTGGACCGCAATCCCGAGTGCCGGATGACGGCCGAGTCGTGGACCGCCGCGCTCGCCGGTACCCGGGCGACCGTCGTGGCCAACGCCGACGACCCGTGGATCGTCTGGGCGTGCCGAGACGCCCACAGGGTCGTCTGGGTCTCCGTGCGCCAGCGCTGGACCGAGGACTCATCGGTCTGTCCCGGCTGTGGCAACCGACTGGCCAGGGAGGGAAGGAGCTCGTGGAGCTGCACGCACTGCGCCCTCTCCCGCCCCTCTCCGCGATGGACCCTCGACGGAGGCCGCGCGGTCGACTCGCGGAGCGGGACGGCACACCCGCTGAACCTGCGGCTGCCCGGCAGGATCAACGAGGCGAACGCGACCATGGCGCTGGCCGCCGCACGGGTCCACGGTGTGTCCGCGGGCCCGGCACTGGGTGCGATGGCCGGCGTCGGCAGTGTGTCGGGGCGGTACGAGGACTTCCAGTACCAGGGGCGACGAGTCCGTCTCCTGCTGGCCAAGAATCCCGCCAGCTGGCTGGAGACCATGGAGGTACTCACCGACAGCCCGCGCGTGCTGTTCTCCCTCAACGCCCGGGAGCTCGACGGACTCGACACCTCGTGGCTGTGGGACGTCGACTTCTCGGGACTGCGGAACCGGTCGGTCTTCGTCACGGGAGAACGCCGTTACGACATCGCCACCCGGCTGTACTACGAGCAGGTCCCGTTCCGGATGGTCGACACCCTCGCCGCGGCCTGCGTCCGCGACGACGCCGCGGACGCCGGTGACCGGCTCGATGTGGTCGCCAACTACACCGCCTTCCTGTCCGCCATCCGCACCGTCCGGAGCACCGGACCGCGGACCGCCGAAGCGGGGCGACCATGACCCGGGAACATCTCACCATCGCCTGGATCTGCCCCGAACTCCTGGGCACCTACGGAGACCGGGGCAATGTCATCGCCCTGGTCTCCCGCGCGCGGGCACGGGCCATCCCGGTCCGCGTCCTCCGGGTCGACGTGGGACAGCCCGTGCCCGAGTCCGCCGACATCCATCTCATCGGAGGCGGTGAGGACCTGGCCCAGGAGGAAGCCGCGCGGCGACTCGGCAACGACCGGGGACTGCGCCGCGCGGCCGGGGCCGGCCGTGTCGTCTTCGGCGTCTGCGCGGGCTACCAGCTCCTCGGCACGAGCTTCGTGACCCACGACGGCAGGACGGCCGACGGGCTGGGGCTGCTCGACATCCGCAGCGAGCGCGCTGCCCGGCGCGCCGTGGGCGAACTGCTGGGCACGGTGCCCGCGCCGCTCTCACTGCCCCCCGTCACCGGGTTCGAGAACCACCGCGGAATCACCGTACTGAGCGGGGACACCCGCCCCCTGGCCCGGACGACCGTCGGGGTGGGCAACGGCGACGGGACCGAGGGCGGTTTCCACCGTCACATCATGGGGACCTATCTGCACGGACCCGCCCTGGTCCGCAACCCCGCGCTCGCCGATCTCCTGCTCTCCTGGGCCACCGGTGGCAGTCTGCCGGTGATGAACGATCCCTGGACCGAGGGCCTCCGCAGCGAACGGCTGACAGCCCTGGGCCACCATCCCGTGACACGTGCCGAGACCGAGGGAGCTGCGCAATGATTCTCCGGCTGCGGGACCACTTCGGCTGGCCCCCCACCGAAGCGGATCCCGCCGAACCCACGGAAGGGCTCGTGCTGCATTACAACGGCAGCGCCACCGGACTGCGCGGGCACGCGGACTGCGTCGCCTACTGGCAGCGTGTCCGCGCGTTCCACATCGACGGCAACGGATGGGTGGACATCGGTTACAGCTTCGGCGTGTGCCCGCACGGCGAAGTCTTCACCGGGCGCGGATTCGGCAGATACCAGGCCGCCCAGGGCACCGCTGCCGGAAACTCCGACTACTACAGCGTCTCTCTTATGATCGGCGGCGCCGAAATCCCCACGGAAGCCCAACTCGGCGGGCTGGCCGAGTTCCGTGGACTCCTGCTGGACCTCGGGGTCACGCCCTGTGTGCGGGGGCACAGGGAATTCTTCGCCACGGAATGTCCGGGACGGGTCGTCGGGGAACTCCTGGACCGGGGTTTCTTCTCCTGACACCCCCGCTCGCGGGGGTGTCAGGACCGCGGCAGGCGCCTACCCGCCGTCCGGGCTCCGGCCGGCCCTGGCCGCCGCCGGGGGATAGACGTCGTCGAACATCCCCGTGCCGAGTCCTTCGAGATGGCCGAGGACCTCGTCGAGCCCGGTGACGTCGGCGTACTTCATATGGATGTCCATCAGGCTCACCTTGTGGGAGAGCACCGCCCTGTCGAAGACCGCCTCATGAGGGATGGTGACCCGAAGATCGTAGGAGACGGCGTCCACGGCCGTGGCCCGCACGCAGCCGCTCGTGGTGGTGCCCGTGACGATCAGCGAGTCGGCGCCGAGCATCGTCAGATGACTCATCAGTGGTGTGCCGAAGAAGGCAGAGGGTTTCCGCTTCTCGATGAGGATGTCATCGGTTTCCGGTGCGACCTCTGCGACGATCCGGTTGCCCAGGTGCCCGTTCACGTCCACCGCGTCACCGCTGCGGGTGCTCTTCGACGTCCAGACACCGAGGTCGAAACCGTCCGGCCGCCGGGGGTTGGTCGTGTAGATCACCGGGAGCCGCTTGCGCCGGGCGACCTCCAGCAGCCGCCGGATCGCCGGTATCGCCGTGGTCCACGCGACCTCGCCGCACGAGTACCGCCAGCGTTCGATCGACTTGAGGACCGGTTCGGGCCGGTCTCCGCAGAAGTTGTAGTTCACGTCGACCACCACCAGGGCGGGCCGCCGGCCGAAGCCTGCCCGGCGTCCCCAGCCGGCGGCCTCGAAGACCGTCCGGTCGGTCTCGCCGAGGACGTCCGCCCACACCTCATGGTTGACGGTGGCGTCCCCGTTGATGTCACTGCCCCGGGTGCTGTCGCTCATCGTCCGGCCTCCCCGAGCCCGTTCGCGCGCACGGAGGTGTACAGCTGGGTCTCCGGGCTGAAGCCGGGCCGGCTGAAGTCCGAACCGTTCCACCGGGGGTGCGACAGGTCGACGGCGGTCGGCTCCGCGACCGGGTAGTCGTGCGCGGCGCCCTGCGGGTGCCGCGCCAGGTACTCGCCCCGGGCCTCGCCCACCGGACGCATCCCCGGAGAGTCGTCGGCCCATTCGGCGGTGACCTTGCCACGCATGATCGTCATGACCGGCCAGCCGTGGAAGGTGTGGCCCTCCATGATCGACCATCCGGCCCGGGTGTTGATGTGTTCCTTGCCGACGGTGACCTCGCGCCCGGCGTCGACGATGACCATGTCCGCGTCGAAGCCGGGCAGGAGCGAGCCCTTGCGGCCCCAGAGGCCGCTGGTCTTGGCCGGGTTCTCGCAACTCACCTGCACCAGGCGGTCCATGCTGATCCGGCCCTTGTGCACGCCCTCGGACAGCAGGACGGGCAGGAAGAGTTCGACCCGGCTGAAGCCGGTACGGCAGTCCCAGATGTTCGGGTTGTACATCTCCTCGAAACTCGCCGGCTCCCAGCCGACGACATGATCGGACCCGACGACGTCAACGGTGCCGTCGGCCAGCGCCTGCCACAGGGCGTCGATGTTCTCCCGGCGCCGCAGCGGTACGTTGATCCGCCAGCCGTCCTCCGGCTGCGCCCACAGCCACGCCGGGCCGGTCTGCGCGAACACCCGCCCGCCCTCCGCGCGTGCCTTCGCGACCTCCTCGAAGCTGAGGCCCGTGGTGCAGTGCTGAAGGTACAGCGGAGGATTTCCGGGCGTCTGCCGCGCCAGATACGAGTAGGCGCGGATGTGCTGTGCCTCCAGGAAGTCGGGGGAACGGTCCGTCCAGGCACCGAAGTCGGTGCGGCCGGCCGCGCGCAGACGCTCCTCGAAGACCCGGCCGATCTCCCAGTTCTCCGGGTGGATGTGCACCATCCCCGGGTAGCCGAGGTGGGCCACCTGCTCCATCACCAGGTAGACGGTTCCGTCGTCGATGCCGGTGCCGAGGCCCGCGCGCCGGGACGGCCAGTTGCTGTCGTCACCGTCGCTCATGGCCTTGAGGCCGCGCGTCTGAAGGTAGAGCTTGAACGAGGTGACGCCATGCGCCTCGGCGTACTCCTGGATCTCGTGGGCCTGCTCATCGGTTTCGAGCATGTAGGTGAGGTAGGCGTCGACGTGCGAAACGGTATCGATCACCTTCCGGGCCGAGGGGAACGCCTGATGGAACGAGACCACGTCGGACCTGTTGACGACCTCCTGGAACGGTTCGGTGCCCATGCGCGTCACCGGCGCCTGGATGCCCCAGGTCGTCACCCCGGCGCACGCCGCGGTCCGTGACTCCGTGCGCATGTCGTACTCGAAGGGCACGTAACAGCCGGGGTGGGCCTCCGAGTCGACGATGCCCGGGAGGATGTAGTTCCCGCGCGCGTCGATGCGTTCCTTCGCGGGTGGCAGCAGCTCCTCGGGCGCGAGGGCGACCACCTTCCCGTCCTTGACGCCTACCGCCACGTTGCGGCGTCCGTCGCCGAGCACGACGGTCCCGTTCGCCACGACGAGATCAAGGATTTCACCAGCCACGATATGTCCTTCGGTGAGTGCGCGATAAACGGTGGGCGCGGGGAATACGACGGAACCCGCGCATGGAAGGGGCGACACGTCGTGGGACGACGTGATTTCGGGCAGGCGTATCGCCCTCTGCGATGAAGGGGCGCAGCCCGGCTGTGGCCCGTACGGCGAGTCATTCCCGCACGGTGGCCCGACGCGATCTCCCCGCGACAATACGGCGACTACTCGTCGCGCGCACGTGTGCGAAGCGCGGACCGAATCCGATTCCCCGGAGACGTCCGTTCGACTGAGGATTATCGGCAGTTGAACAGCGAGTCGGACGGGCCAAGACCTCGGGAGCGCCCACCCCGGTCGTCCATGAAGTGTTGACACTCGGTGTGGTCGTCGCAATGAATTGTCGCTCAAGCTCGACTGGTTGACCGTGCGATCAAACCCGCCTGGACCGCACGAGGCCCGGTGCGAAATGGAGGAGAGCTTGATGGCTGGAAGAACCGATGAAATCGCACACGGCGCGACATGGGGCGAGGACGGGCAAGAGACCGGCCACAGTGAATTCCCACCGGCCGCGGCGACTACCGCGGTCACCGTGAGGCACAACTTCGAAACCGCGCATCGGCTGCCGCGACTGGGCGGAAAATGCCGGAATCTCCATGGTCACTCCTGGTGGGTGGAGGCAACCGTCGCCGGCGACGCCGGACCCGACGGCATCGTCGTGGATTTCCACGACCTGAAGCGCTGTCTGCGGGAGTGGATCGACGGCAATCTCGATCACGGGACCATGCTGGGCCGCGAGGACGAACTGGTGCCGGCGTTGAAGGCGGCGGACTCCAAGGTGTTCGTCTTCGGCGACTCGTACCCCTCGATCGGCCTCGACTGGCCGACGGTTGAGAACGTCGCCGAGCTTCTCACCCGGGTCACGGCCGGATGCATCCGGTCGCGGGAGTGGCCGGGTGTGCGCGTGTCCCGGGTCGTGGTGCGTGAGACCCATGTCAACGCCGCAGAGGTCTCACGGTGAGGACGGACGAGGCCGAACAGGATCCGCCCGCGCTCGGTGACGGCGGTATGCCGGCACTGCCGGTCTCCGAGGTGTTCGGACCGACCATCCAGGGCGAAGGCCCGTACGCCGGCCGCAACGCGTGGTTCGTCCGGCTCGGCGGCTGCAATCTCTCGTGTTCCTGGTGCGACTCGGCGTACACCTGGGACGCGCAGCGCTACGACCTGCGGCGCGAGATCCCGATGACACCGGTGGAGGAGGTTGTCGACCGGATTCCGTCGTCGTCGCTGGTCGTCATCACCGGTGGAGAGCCGCTGCTGCACCAGAACCGGCCCGCCTGGCGCGCACTGTGCACCGGGCTGCGAGAGCGCGGCTGCACGCTGCACGTCGAGACCAACGGAACGATCGCACCGAACGTCACCACTCGAAGCTCCGTCCAGGCATTCGTGGTGTCACCGAAGCTCGCGAACGCGGGTGTTCATCGCGGCAACATCGATCCGGCACTGCGTACGGCGTGGGTCGAGGTCGCGGAATCCGGCAACGCGCACCTGAAGGTGGTGTGCGCTTCGGTCGACGACGTCTCGGGCGCCGTCGGAATCGCTCGTACGACCGGCTGGCCCCTCGGCCAAGTCTGGGTCATGCCGGAGGGGACGAGCGCGCAAGAGCTGAACGGCCGCTGGCACGCGATCGCGGAGGCGGCCGCCCACGCCGGCATCAACGCCACCCACCGGCTGCATGTTCTCGCCTGGCAGGATTGTAGAGGTCACTGAATGATTGACATTGACAAGGTCGCGTCGAGTGTTTCCGACCTCCTGCTCGCGCTCGGTGCGGAGCGCGATTCGCATACGGACGACACGCCCCGGCGCGTCGCCGAGGCATGGGCCGAGTGCCTCGCCGGATACGACGTCGATCCGGTCACGCACCTCGACGTGACGTTCACCGGGCCGTCGGAGCCCGGCCTCGTCGTGCTCAGCGGGATCCGCCTGACCTCCACATGCGCGCACCATCTGCTGCCGATCACCGGCACCGCGACGGTCGCCTACCGCCCGCGACCGGGATCACCCATCGTCGGCCTGTCCAAGCTCGCCCGCGTACTCCACGGGTACGCGCGGCGACTCCAGGTGCAGGAGCGCATCGGCTACCAGGTGGTGGAGGCGATATGCCAGAAGCTCGACCCGGTCGGCGCCGCGTGCGTCATCACGGCGGGGCACGGCTGCATCAGCACCCGGGGGGTCCTGGAACACGGAGTGCTGACCACGACGCAGGCGGCGGGCGGCGAGTGGCAGCCGGGGCACGCCGATCTTCAGGCGATTCTCGCGGAGCACACGGCCCGGAGTGTCTGAGCACTCAAGGGCATTCGGGAATCCCCCAATCCCCCGTTCCCGGCCGGTCCGTTCGGCCGAGTTGTGCAACTGAGGAGAATCCCCAGTTGCACGGACGAGATCCGGAGCCGGACGTCCGTCATCGTCGACCGCCCTGTACCCGCGGGTGTCGAGAGCCAACACCTCTGCCGAGCGGCCGTCAGAAGCTGCTGCGATCGGCGTAAGTCATCTGCGAATGGAGAACATTGATGACCACTGTCACCAACGTGCCCGCGCTCTGGTGGGCGCCGTGAGACTCGGGATCCTCGCCTGGGAGCGAGCGGAGCCGGAAGCGCTCGGAGTGGCGGACATCGCCAGGGAGCGCGGGCACAGCGCGACGGTGTTCGAACTCGACGACATACGCTGTGATTCCGGTCCCGCGGGCGCGGTGGCGACCGTCCGGGGGACCCCCCTTTCGGAGTTCGACGTCGTACTCTGCCGGTGCGATCTCAGCACGCCGCCCTGGACGGAGAAGATCCAGCAGCTTCTCCTGCTCAACGGCGAACCGGGCGTGATCGTCCTCGATCCGCTACAGGCGCACATCAGAGCGGCGAGCAAGCGAGCCATGCTCCAGCAGCTCACGCTGCACGGCATCCCCGTCCCCCCGACCAGGGAGTGTCATGACACCGCCGACGTGCGCGCCGCGCTCGAACAGTGGGGCCAGGTGGTGGTCAAGCCGGCTCTGGGCTACCGGGGGCTCGACGTCGAGCGCCTCCTCGAAGGTCCGACCGCCTCGGCGCTGGAGCTGACCGGGACACTCCTCGAACGCCACGGCACGCTGCTGTGCCAGCCCTACCTGGCCCACAAGGGCGACTTCCGAGTGCTCGTCATCGGGTCGGAGGTCTCCACCAGTTCGCGGTTCGACACCGACGGCGACGACTGGAAGCCCTTCTCCGGTGACCCCGCCGACGATCCGGTCAGCTCCGACTTCATCGAGCCGTCGTACGAGCTCGCGTCCCTGGCCCTGCAAGCGGTGAAGGCGACGGAGCTGACGACGGCCGGCGTCGACATCGTCATGAGCGGTTCCGAGCTGACCGTGATCGAGGTGAACCCGGTGCCGGGCTGGGCCGCGTGGACCCCGGAGATGGCACGGGTCCCCAACCTCCGGCTCGTGGAGCTCGCGGAGGCGCGGTTCAACGCCCGGGGCAGCATCGGTGCGCGGCCGGCAGGGCGGTGGAGCTGATGAACGACGAGGCCAGCAGTCGGTCGGAGGGCCGCGCGGGCCCCGCTGCCGCGGGCTTGTCGACCGGGATCATCGGCACCGGCTCGTGTCTGCCGAGCACCGTCGTGACCTGCGACGAGATGGATCGGGCACTCGATGCCAGACCCGGCTGGACGCAGCGTGCGACGGGGGTCCGGGAACGGCGTCGTGCCCCCGCCGGCACATCGCTCACCGATCTGGCCGTCGGCGCCGGACAGGAGGCCCTGCGCGCCGCCGGTGTCAGCCCCGACGAAGTCCGGACCGTCATCGTGGCCACCGTCAGCTCCGACCCGCCGGTCCCGGCGGTCGCCGCCCGGGTCCAGGACCGCCTCGGCGCGACGCACGCCTTCGCGTTCGACCTCAACGCGGCGTGTGCGGGGTTCGTCTTCGCGCTGGAGGTCGCCCGGCCGCTGGTCGGGGTGGATGCCGAGCGGCCGTTCGTTCTGGTCGTCGGCTGTGACGTCTGGTCGCGGATGACGGACCCGCTCGACCGTCAGACCTGGCCGCTCTTCGGAGACGGGGCCGGGGCCGTGGTGCTCGGCCCGGTCGAGGAGGGCGGGTTCATGGCGACGAAGCTCGCCACGAACGGCGCGCTGGGCGACTACGCCGTGGGCGGCTTCTCACCTCCGCTGCCGGATCTGGCCCCCGACGGCGCCGGCCACCTCTTCAAGATGCGCGGCCGGGACATCGCCGAGTTGTTGCAGCAGGAACTGCCGAAGTTGGCGAACACCGTGACGCAGATGGCGGGCGTCACCGTGGCGGACGTCGACTACCTGATCTGTCACCAGGCGAACCCCAGACTCGTGGCGCGGTGCGCCGAGGAAGCGGGCTTCGCCGGGGACCGGAATGTGAGTACCGGAGAGGTGTTCGGCAACACCGTCGGAGCGTCGGTGCCACTCGGTATCGACGTGGCGGTCAAGGACGGCCGGCTGCGACAGGGGTCTTTGGTACTGCTCGCCGCCTTCGGTGCCGGAATGTCGTGGGGAGGCACCCTGATCAGATGGTCGAACCCGGGTGCCAGGGTGGAGGAACCGTGAACCTGACTTGGAACAAGCGTCAGTTGGAGATCCGCGAGCGGTTCCACCAGATCGCCGCCGATCTGGTGGCGGTCGGGACCGAGGCCCGCGATCGGGACGGATCCTTCGACCGGGGGATCTGGAAGGAGCTGGCGGCCACCGACTTCTGGCGACTACAGGTCCCGGCTGAGATCGGGGGCCTCGCCGAGGACGCCTGGGACTGGCCGGCGGCGATGGAGGGCCTGGCGCTCGGTGCGCGTGACCTCGGCTTCCTCATGTCCGTCGCGTCCCAGAGCGGCCTCATCCGGCTGCTGGTGACGGCCGGCACCGCGGAGCAGCAGGACAAGTGGCTGCCGGGCCTGACATCCGGCGACATCGCGTCCACGGGGTCCACCGAGGAGTCCGGCGGGTCCGACGTCCGAGGGCTCTCGACCCGGGCGGTCCCCGCACCCGGCGGGGGCTTCGTCCTGAACGGCGGCAAGGCGCACATCACCAACGCGCCCGTCGCGGACGTCGTCATGCTCGCGGCCCGCACCGACACCGAGCCGGGGGCCTTCGAGCTCAGCCTGTTCGTGACGCGCACCAGCGTCGACGGGGTCGAGACCGGAGCCGGTGAGGATCTCCTGGGGCTCCGGACGAGTCCCACCGGGCCGATCACGTTCCGCGACGTGCGCGTCGACGCCGACGCGGTGATCGGCGGCGTCGGTGAAGGTCTGACACGCCTCTACGACACGTTGGCGTACGACAGGATCCTCTTCGGGATCATCGTCGGGAGCTCGCTGGAGGCACAGCTCGCGCCGCTGATCCGGCAGCTGGAGACGAGGCACGCGTTCGGCGTACCGCTGAGCGAGCACCAGTACATGCAGGAGAAGGTCGTGTCGCTCGCCATGGCCGTCGAAGGGTCCCGTGCGCTCGCCTACCGGTCGTTCGACCTGCTGAACGGTCGGCACGACGGATACAGCCTCAGTGCCTCGGTGACGAAGCTGCTGGCGTCGACGGGTCTCGTCGGCTCGGGTCTCGACCTGGTCCAGGCGTTCGGTCACTCGGGCTACGAAGCCGGCAGCGCGGTGGAACGCAACCTGCGCGACTCGGTGGCCTTCAAGATCGCCGCCGGGACGGACGAGATGCAGAAGAAGAACATCTTCAACCACGTCCGGCGCGCCTACCGGTCCCGAGAGTTCGACCGGGGTCCGAAGGAGTCGGGGACGTGATGACGGGAGCATCCGCACTTCCGATGGTGGACCGGGCGAACGGTGTCATGGTCGTCGACACCGACGGCTGGGAATACGTCGACGGGTGCTCGGGCACGATCTGCGTGAACATCGGTCACGGCGTGCCCGACGTGGTCGAGGCGATCGCGGCGCAGTCCCGGCGCGTGACGTTCGCCCATCGCAGCCAGTTCCGCAATCAGCCCGTCGAGGACCTGACCGCCATGGTGCTGGCGATCGCCGGCCCCGGATACCGGGAAGTCGTCTACACCAACTCCGGCTCGGAGGCGATGGAGACCGCGCTCCGGCTCGTCATGCACCACCAGGCCGGGACCGGGCGGGACATCATCGTCTCGCAGCGGCCGAGCTATCACGGCATGACCGTCGGTGCGCTCGCGGTGTCCGGACATCCGCCTCGGCGCCGCAACCTCGAAGCCCTGCTCGGCGGGGCGGCCGGGCTGGAGCAGGTGTCGTCCTCGCGCGACGCCGACATCCTCCCCTCACTGGAGGACTGGTTGCTCGTCCTCGAACGGATGGATCCCGCGCGCGTGGCCGCCGTGGTCCTCGAACCGGTCGGAGGCGCGGCCAGCGGAGCGGCGGAGACGGATGCCCGGACGCTCCGGGGACTCCGTGACTTCTGCGACCGCGTCGGCGCGCTGCTGATCGCGGACGAGGTCATGACCGGATTCGGCCGGACCGGTGCGTGGTTCGGTGTGACGGAGTCCGGGATCGGGCCCGACCTCATGGTCACCGGGAAGGGCCTCAGCGGCGGCTACCTTCCGATCGGCGCCTGCGTCGTGGGGGAACGCGTGCTGGCCGGTGCCTCGGCGGCGGAGGTGTCGATGGGGCACACGATGAGCGGCAATCCGCTGGCCGCCGCGGCGGCGCTCGCCGTACTCACCTACACGAGCGAGCACCGGCTCGTCGCGCGGGCGCGGGAGGTGGGCGGCTACCTGCGCGGAGAGCTGCAACTGATAGCCGAGTCCGTCCCCTTCCTCCAGCCGCCACGTGGCCGGGGTCTGCTCCTCGGCCTGGGGATCGAGCAGGACCCGGTCGAGTTCGCGACCGCGCCGCTGAACCGCCGCATCGTCGACGCCGCACTGCGGAACGGGCTTCTGGTGTATCCCTCTGGCGTCGACGCGCGTACGCAGTCGGTGATGGTGTGCCCGCCACTGACGATCCGTGACCGCGAGGTCGAGATGCTGATCGCGCGTTTCACTCGCGCGGTGTCCCATTCGTTCGCGGCAGAGCACGTCTGAGGACGGTGACGATGACAACCCTGTACGTCGGGAACTCGTTCAACGAGACACTCGTCGGCGACCTCGGCCGGTTCGACCCGCTGGAGCGCCGGATCGGCGGCAACCTGTCCTGCCGGCTGGTCTGGTTGATGGGACCCGACGACCTCCTCGTCAGCCCGCAACCCATCGGCGACGATTTCCTCGGCTACGCCTCGCGGTTGACAGGTGTGCCCGTCACATCGTCGGACATCGTCGTTCCGCCGCCGGGCCGCTTCGGTGAGGACGTGCTGACGGCCGACCGGCTTCGGGAGGGCCGGTTCACCGACGAGTTGCGGGCGACGGCCGCTGTCCGGGGACTCGATCGCATCGTCCCCTACTGCTACGACGAGACGGTCGCGTCGCTCGCCCGCGACACCGGAATCGGGGCGCACGACCGCAACGTCGCGTTCTGTGAGGCCGGCGGTGTCGAGCTGCTCAACCGGAAGGCGGTGTTTCGGGCACTCTGCGGAGGAGCCGGGGTCCCCGTCGCCGACGGCCTGGTGACCCGGTCGGTCGGTGACGCCACCGACTTCGTCGCCTCGCTCATCGAGGCGGGGCGGTCCGTGATCGTCAAACAGGATGCGCACCAAGGCGGTCACGGCAATGAGATCCTCACGCCGTCGGCGGACACCGCTCAGCTCGGAGCCTCCGTGCTCACCGTCGTGGCGGACCGCCACGCCGTCGAGGAGCGACTGGGCGAGCAGTGGCCGCGCTTCAGCTCGAACGGTCGCGATCCCGTCGTCATCGAGCACTACCTGGAGAACGCGGTCTCGTTGGGGTGCGAGGTGAGCGTGGACGGCGAGTCCCCGGTCATGCGCCACACCGCGGAGATGCGGATGACGCCGGTCTTCGACGGACTCCTGATACCGCCGAGTTCGATCTCCGAGGAGTGCGTCGCCGAGTTCTCGCGGTACGCGCTCGAACTGGCGGACGTCGTGCAGGCGATGGGCTATCGGGGGCTCATCAACATCGACGGACTGGCGGCCGGCGGAGGCGAAACCGTCGTCCTCAACGAGTTCAACGGCCGCCTCGGCGGCTCCACCCATCTCCACCGGATCGGGCGGACGCTCTTCGGCGACGACTACCTGCGACGCCGCTACCTCGTCAGCAACAACGATCTGAAGGTTGATTCCTTCTCCGGCGCCCTGGAGGCGCTGGAGCGGGCGGGCCTGGCGTTCGACCCCGAACACGGTGAGGGCGTCATCCTCACCTGCGACCACACCGCCCAGTCCGGGGCGGTCGAGTACTGCGCCGTGGGGGCCGATGTCGCCACGGCCGACGAGTACGAGCGGCGGCTCCGCCTGCTGCCGACGTCACGCTGACGGCGTCCGGAGTCCGGCGGAGAGCCGGGCGGACGCCGAGAGAATGTTCATGACTCCCTCTGCCCACCGTGATCAGCGGTCGTGAGGGAGTCTCTACATGCCGGGAGAAACATCCATGACCAGCAATGAACGCCGTATAACCGTCAGTCCGGAGGACTCCGCCTCGCGCTGGGGGAACCCCGGTGTCGAGGTGCTTTCGACACCGGCCATCCTCGGCCATGTGGAGCGTCTCTGTGCTGATCTGCTGGAGCCGCGGCTGGCACCCGGTGAGATGACGGTCGGTGTGCAGGTCGTCATGAACCACCGTGCCCCCGCCCGGGTCGGCCAGGTCGTCGTCATCGAGGCGACCGCCGCCGAATCCGGCTCGCAGCCCCGATTCGACTTCGCCGTCAGGAGTGTTGACGGCAGTGTGCTCTGCGAGGGTGTTCACCGGCGCGCCGTGGTCGACGCCGACCGGTTCCGCGCCCGCGTATCCGCCTGAGATCCCTCCCCGTACTTCCCGGACGCGTTTCCCGGACGCACTTCCCACCTCGGCCGCTCGTGGACCGGCGAAAGCCGTCGCCGACGGGCGGCCGAGGTGCGGGTCCCGGCGGCGGATCACGGTCAGCCCAGTGCCGCCTGCGGGGACAGGCGGCCCCGGCGGGCCGGGAAGTACTCCAGCAGGGACGAGGTGCCGTCGACGGCGAGGGCGAGCACCTCGACGAGCCCGTCGCCGGGGCAGGGGTGGTAGATCTTGGCCATGTCGATACGGAGCCGCCAGAGCTCCGTCAGCGCGGTCATCACGTGGTCCCACAGGATCCGCTGCTCGGCGGTGTCGTCGCCGTCCAGCGGGGCGACGGACCGGTAGCCGGCGAGAGCGACGTCGACCAGGTGCAGAGGTATCTGCGCGAAGTCGATCGCGGGATCGAACCACCCCGCGTCATCCCAGTCGATGAACGCGCGGAGCCGGTCGTCGAACTGGAGGATGTTTGCCGGCTTGAGGTCGCCGTGTACGAACCGCCGGTACCGGTTCGCGCCGCTGACAGCGGGTTTCAGGGCGCTCAGCAATTCGTCGAACCACTCCGCCAGGTGCGTGGCCACGACGCCGGCATCGACGAGCCCCGTCAGGATCGCGGTGTGGTCGAGCGGGCGCGCCCACTCCTCGAGCCACCCCTTCGGATCGTCCACGTGACCCACGGTGTGGTGCAGTGTCGCGAGTTCGCTCCCCACACCGTGCCAGACTGCGGCGTCGGACGGCAGGACTCGCGAGGACGGGGTCACCGACTCGCCGCGCACGTACTCGAAAACCGAGAACGGGACGCTGAATATCTCCAGGCTGTCGTCGAACGCGACGAGTGATCCGGTCCGGACACCGGCCGAAGTGGCGGCCGGCACCGCCACCGAGGCGGTGAGTGTTTCTCCGATCGCTCGCGGATGGTCTCGCGGTATCTTGAGGATATAGTTGTCGCCGAGCCGGTACACCGAATGCACATTGCCCGACGAATTGAGCCGCTTCGTCTTCCGCGGATCAATGTCGAGCTGGTACCGGTCGATGACCGCCGATGACTGAACCGGAGTCACGGTCGGGAATGGTGCGCCGTCGTAGGGCGGCCGAATTGGACGTCGAATCGATGTCATGCTGCAATGCTCCCCGCGCTTACCATGTCGATTTCCTGCTTCGGTAACAGGTGAGATTCGCGTGTTTACAGTACCTCTCCCGATACCGCTGCAAAACTACTTCGAAGGAGTTTGCAATGGCTGAGCCCGACAAGGAGCGGCCGGAGCCGATGGCACGGTTGGTGAGTGAGGAATCGGTCAGTTCCTCGATCGGCCATCTCCAACAGGTGTTCTCGGGGATCACCGACCGTCTGAGAGATTCACCTACCGAAGACGTGGCCACGCGACTTCGGGGCTGGGACAACTATCAGCGCGCTTCTCTGGGGCGCGGCGAGACTCCGCCGCTGGTCGCCGGCGCGGTCAAGTCGTCGTTCTCGTTCTCCGAGACCAAGTTCGAGCCCCGTGGGGAACCGGGACTCGAACTCCCCGATGTGACCGAGGTGCCGGCGTTCGCACACCTCGACGGCGTCGTGCGCCTCGCCGCCCAACTGGCGATCCCGGCCGAGTTCGACGAGCAACGCGTGATCGTGACGCTGTTCCTCTACCGGGTGACCGCCCGCGCCGGGCAGGTCTACGAAGGATTTCTCCACCGCGACATCGCTTCCCCTCAGGAGCCGGTGGGCAGTGTGATCTTCTATCCCACGGTGAGAACGCAGAACATCGAGGGGGCGGAGTTCGGCGCTCACTTCTCCGGCCTTCCCACCGGCGAACTACGGGGCCGCGACCACGACATCACGTTCGCGCCCGAGGAGTACGAGGGTGCCGCGCTGGTCCTCGGCTATCCGCACAACCTCGCGCACGGCGTCCGGCTGGGGCGGAACCCCCACGCCGCCCCGACGGAGGCGGCGCGGACCCGCGCCGACGACGTGCGGGAGCTCCTCGATCCCCACGGGACCACCTTCGTCAAGGACATGGCGGTGCTGACCTTCACGCGGACCACGGCGATCGAGGTGGACATTCCCTGAGCCGTGCGGACGGCGAGGCGGGACCGGAAGTGTTCGACTGCGCCGGGTGGGGGGACAGCCCGTGCCCGGCGGTCGGCGGGTGGAGAAGGACACTGGATGAATCATCCTGAAACTGGTTACGGTGATCTGGATTTCCGTATCCATATGCGACGTCATCCCTGGCCCGGGAAGCTCATTGCCGTGTCAGGAATCGACGCGAGCGGCAAGACGACGTTGATCCGGCGTATCGCGGCGGAGTCGAAGCGCCGCTCGATCGTGGTGCGGCGCTTCAAGTTCCCGTCCCGGAAGCTCAAGGAGACGGCCCTTTTCCGGGAGTTCGACAGGGACCGCCAGGGGAGTCTGGACCGCGGTGTCGTCGACCCGTTCGGGCTGACGCTCGTCCTGATGGGAGATCGCCTGCTCACGATGCGGAATCAGGTGATCGGCCATCTCCGGGCCGGACACACGGTGATTGTCGACCGATATCTGTTCACGACACTGGTGGAGTTCTTGCTGACACCGCACTCGGATCATGAGCGCCGTTCCGTCTGGGACTGCGCGGGGCATTTTCCCCAGCCGGACTGCTACCTTTTCACCGACGCTCCGGTGGAGGTTGCCGCTGACCGGCTGCGGGACCGCGGGGGAGCGGAAGCGGATTCTGTCGATCTGGCAGCCATGTCGATAAGAGCGAAGCTCTTTCGTGAATTCGCGGTGTCGAACGACGGCGTACTGGTTCGAACGGATATCGGCCTCGCGCATTCCATGGGGGTTGTGATGGATCGTCTCGCCGCCATCGGCGCGCTGCCCTCCGAGGCGCGCGGTCCCCGCACAGTCGTCAGCGCCGGGGAGCGAGGATGAGTCACGACGAACGACGCGACGACCGACGCGAGGACTGGACTCCCGTCGTACTGGACGCCCCTCCCCACGGATTCCCCGGCCGCCTTCTCGCCATCGAAGGGTCGGACGGATCCGGGAAGTCCTATTTCGCCTCGTGGCTCATGGCGGCCATGGGTGACGAAATCCCGTGCACGCACGTGCTGATGCCGGGAGAGCACCTGCGCGCCTATGACCTCTGGCGGGCATGGAGCAACGAGTCCCTTGGATTCGATCGGAGCCTCATCGACGACGTCGGCCTGAAGCTGATGGCGGTCGGCGATCGTCTGGTCCGGCAGCGGGCGATCATCGAACCCGCTCTCCGGCGGGGCCACCTCGTGATCTGTGAGCGATACGCGCTCACTCCGCTGGTCTTCAACTGCGACGAGATGTTCTCGGAGCCGCTGCGGCGACTTCACCGGCCGGACCTCGGGCTGATCTTCGACGCGCCGAGCGATCTCCTTTTCGACCGTGTGCTGGCGCGCGCCGACTCGGTCGTGCACCCGCAGACGCGGCGCGACAAGGCCGTCGAGGTACGGCGCTTCCGGGAATTGGCCGAGAAGAATCTCTACTCGGTCGTGGACACGAGCGCACCCAACGACTTCGAAAGTGTCGGACCTCTCCTGCGGGAGATGCTGCGGCCGAGGCGGGGCGAGCTGTCGTGAGGCCGACGTCGACTGCATTCCGCCGGTGCGGACCGTTCTTGGGAGTGTGAAGAACCGATGAGTGACGGAGTCATTTCGGCGCAGACCCACGGCCGCGGACTGCGGTCCGCCCGCATCCTGGGAATCGGCGCCTATCGGCCGAACCGTGTCGTGGGCAACGAGGAGATCAGCAGGTACATCGAATCCGACGACACGTGGATCCGGACCAGGTCGGGCATCGTCTCGCGCCGGTTCGCCGACGCCGAGAGCATCCCCGAGATGGCGGCCTGGTCCGCGAGCAAGGCGCTCAGTGCCGCCGGCCTCACGCCGAAGGACGTCTCGTGCGTCATTCTCGCGACGATGTCCTATCTGCACCAGGCACCGCCGGCCGCCGCCGCATGCGTGGCGGAACTGGAGGCGACCGGAGCGGCGGCCTTCGACATCGGAGGCGCCTGCGCGGGGTTCTCCCAGGCCCTGGCGGTGGCCGGCGGTCTCGTCGCATCGGGCGACGCCCGGTACGTGGTCGTCGCCGGCGCGGAGCGGATGAGCGACATCGTCGACATCACGGACCGGTCCACGGCGTTCCTGTTCGGCGACGGCGCCGGCGCCGTCGTGGTCGGACCCTCGGAGCGGCCGGGCATCGGTCCCGTCGTCTGGGGCAGCGACACCACACATCTGCACGCGATCGAGCAGAGCGGCTCCTTCTCGGCCCTGAAGACATCGAACGAAGTCCGTTGGCCCTATCTGGAGATGGCCGGGACGGAGGTGTTCCGATGGGCGACCGGCGCACTCGCGGATGTCATCCGTGAGGCGCTGGACGCCGCGGGTCTGGAGCCCGCCGACATCAATGCCCTGATACCGCATCAGGCGAACGTACGGATCATAGACAGCATCGCGAATCAGCTCAGTCTGCCGGCGTCCGTCGTCGTGGCGCGCAGTATTCGTGAGGACGGCAACACGTCCGCGGCGTCGATTCCGATGGCGCTGGAGGCGTTGTGTGCCGCCGGAGAAGTCCGGTCCGGAGATCTGGCGGTGCTGGCCGGATTCGGCTCCGGGCTCGGTTACTCGGCGCAGGTCGTCACCGTTCCCTGAGCTCTTACGAGCAACCCGGTCCGTGACCGGTGAGTCAATTCTGTTTCTACCGTGAGAGGGCGCAATGGGGGGTGTGGACGGACGATTTCACGCGCTCGCGTCCGCCTATGCCGTATCCACTTACGGCAATTACCTCAACCTGATCGCGCTGAGCCTTTTCTCCTACGAGGTCACGGGCACGGCGTTCGGTGTCGGTGCTGTGATGGCCCTGCGGCTCTTCGCCGGCTTCGTGGCCGGTCTCGCCGCCGGGGCGCTGTCGGCGCGCGTCACCCGACGGGCCGTGATGATCCAAGCCGACGTCGCCCAGGGCGCGGTCATGGCCGTCATGGCGCTCCATGCCCCGCGCACACCTCTGTGGCTGCTCGCGGTCGCGGTCACCGTCCTGGGTGCGGGGAACACGTTCTTCACCGTCTCCCTGCGCAGTGCGATCCCCGTCATGGTCGGTGAGGAGGCCCGTACCCGGGCCAACGGACTGCTGGTGACGGCGCGTTCCCTGGGCACGGTGTTCGGGTTCGCCTCGGCGGCCCCCGTGATCGGGTTCGGCGGTTTCGCCGTCGCGTTCGCGGTCAACGGCGCCACTTTCCTGGTGTCCGCCGTGGCGCTGCTGGCCCTGAGACCGCGCACCGACGACGAGTGGACGGACGGGGAGGGGCACGCGCCGGCGGACCCCGGTGCCCGAGGGGATGGCGAGTCCTCGCCCGGTGAGCGCGGCGTGCCCGTGTGGCGCGTGGCGGCGGGACTGCCGCCCCTCCTGCTCGGCATGCTCCTCCTCAGAGGGGTCGACGCCCTGGCGTCCTCCTCGCACAACGTCGCGCTGCCCGTGGTCGCGCACGCGACCCACCCGGCGGAGCCCGCCGTGGTCATGACCCGGTTCTGGGCCGCGTGGGCGGTGGGGACCGTCCTCGCCCACCTGGTGCTGAGGCGGGGACGGGGCGAACGGGCATGGGGCGAGCGCGCGTTCGCCCTCGGCACCTGCGCGATGGCGCTCTCGTTCGTGACAGCGTTCCTGGGTCTGCCCGCGCTCGCGTTGGTCGTGGTGGCCATGGCGGCGGGCTTCGCGGACGGCTGGACCGAGATCGTCTACATCTCGCGACTTCAGGCGGTCCCCGACCGGCAGCGCAGCCGACTCTTCGGACTGTCGGCGACAACGGAGCAATCAGGGTTCGCGGTGGGGACGGTGCTGGCTGCGGCGGCTCTGGAGGCGCTGCCCGCCCTGGCCGTCGTGGGCGCGTTCCACGGTGCGGCCTTCTGCGGGGCGCTGGTTCTGCTGTGGTGCGTCGCCCGCGGGGCCGGCGAGGCCCGGCCAGAGCCGTCCACGAAGCCAGAGCCGTCCACCAAGCCAGAGCCATTCACGAAGGAAGACGAGAGAGGGGACGCCCATGGGACGCGTACGGGGTCAGGCAGTCAGCCCGGGGCCGGAGCCGGACCGCACCGAGGATGACGCGCGCGACGCCGTGCAGGCGCTGCTGAGGGCCGCCCAGTCCCCCTCCGGCGGATCCCTCGTCACCGTCGGCGCGGACGGTACGACCACCTCGCGGTCGTATCCCGAACTGCTCGACACGGCGCGGCGGTTGCTCACCGGGCTGCGCGAACAGGGGCTGCGCCCCGGTGACACGGTGGTGCTGTGCGGGCTGCCGCCGGCCGACTTCTTCCCCGCCTTCTGGGCCTGTGTGCTCGGCGGAGCACGACCCGCGGCGATAGCGGAGCACCCCGCTCCGGACTCGCCCGCCCTTGCCCGCCTGGTGCACGCCGTCCAGTTGCTCGACGGGCCTCTGGTCCTCAGCGACACGGACGGCGCGGCCTCGCTCGCGCGGTGCGCACCCGAGCTGCGCGTCCATGTCGTCCGCGACTGTCCGGACGTGCTGCCCGCGGAGGACCACGTGGAGCCGGCCGAGTCCGACACCGCGCTGCTGATGCTGTCCTCGGGCAGTACCGGTGTTCCCAAGGCCGCGCGCCTGACCCACGCGGGTCTGGCGGACCTCGCGGCGAGCAGCCGGCGGATCCTGGACGTGCGGCCGGACGACACCATGGTGAACTGGCTGCCGGTGGACCACAGCGGCGCGTTCCTCCTGTACCACCTGCTCGCCGTCTTCACCGGCTGCACCAACGTGCACGCACGCACCGACTGGGTCCTGGCCGAACCGCTGCGCTGGCTCGATCTCCTCCACGAGCACCGGGCACAGCACAGCTGGGCGCCGACGTTCGCCTACGGACTCGTCGCGGACGCGCCGGACGAGCGGCCCGACAGGCGCTGGAACCTCGACGGTCTGAAGACCCTGGTGTGCGGCGGCGAGCGGATCTCGCTGCCGGTGCTGCGGCGCTTCCTCGACAGGACGGCTCCGCACGGGGTCCGCGAGGAGCACGTCGTTCCCGTGTGGGGGATGGCCGAGACGGTCACGGCCGTCACCTACGGTCGGCTCGACCGGCCGGGCACGGTGCACCGGCTGCTCAAGAACAGCCTCGGCGGCGACGTCGTACCCGCCGACGAGGGAACGCCGGAGAACGAGTGCGTCACCTTCGTCGCCTCCGGAGCACCGGCGCACGGAGTCACCCTGCGTGTCCTGGACGACCTCGGCGAGGTCGTGCCCGAGGGCAGGATCGGACGGCTGCAAGTCCACTCGCCCGCCCGCCTCACACCCGGCTACGTGAACGACCCGGAGTCGGACGCGGCAGCCTTCCCCACCGGCCGGGACTGGCTGGACACGGGTGACCTGGCCTTCCTCGACCACGGACAGGTCGTGATCACCGGCCGGCGCAAGGACGTGATCATCCTCAACGGGCTCAACTTCTACTGCCACGAGGTGGAGGAGGCCGCCGCCGCCGTCGACGGAGTCCGGCAGGGCGAAGTGGCCGCCTGCGGCATACCGGACCAGAACAGCGGCACGGAGTCACTGGCCGTGTTCTTCGTCAGCCGGGGCGCCGCGGAGGACTCGCGGATCGCGGGCGAGGTGAAAGCGGCGCTGTTCACGAGACTCGGGCTCATCGCCGCCCATGTCCTGCCCGTTCCCCGGGACGGGTTCCCGACGACGCCCGCGGGGAAGGTGCGCCGCGGCGAGCTCCGGGACCACCTGATGGGCGGCGGCTTCGACACGGGCGCCGTACCGCGTACGCGGCTGGACGCCGGCGCCGTGGCGAAGGCGGTGCGCGACGAACTCGGCGCCGTCCTGGGGCGCCCGGTCGACGGGGACAGGCCGTTCTACGAGCTCGGCCTGACCTCCGTCCTTCTCGTACGCCTGCGGACCCGGCTGGAGGAGCGGCTCGGGACACCGGTCGCCCAGACCGCGTTCTTCGAGCACCCGACGGCCACCGCGCTCGCGGCGCACCTGTCCGTCCTCGGCGCACCCCACGGGGACGGGACGGACGCGCAACGCCCCGGCGGCCGGGAGGAGCACCGCGCCCGCGAGGAGCGTGCGTACGGCGACACCTCCCCGGCGGACACCACCGACCGGCGCGTCGCGGTCGTCGGCATGTCGTTGCGCTTCCCGGGAGCGGACTCGCCGGAGGGATTCTGGGCGAACCTGCGCGACGGCGTGGACAGCGTGCAGGTCTTCGGCGAGGAGGAACTCGCCGCGACGGGCCTCACGCCGGAACAGCGCCGCGCCCCGGACCTGGTGCCCGCCGCCGGAATCCTCGACGGGGTCGAGGAGTTCGACACGGACTTCTTCGGCATGAGCCCCAGGGAGACCGAGCTGACACATCCGGCGCACCGGCTGTTCCTGGAGAGCTGCCACCGGGCTCTGGAGGAGGGCGGGTACGCCGCGGCCGAACCGGGCACCAGGATCGGGGTGTTCGCGGGTTCGGGCATGAACCTCTACGACCACCAGCAGCAGGCCGCGACCGGAGCGCCGTCCGGGCCGGACGGCGGAACCGATCCCGTCACCGGCATGCAGACGGCCGTCGGCAGCCGGCCGGACTTCCTCGCCACCCGCGTCGCCTACCGGCTCGGGCTCACCGGCCCCGCCATCGGTGTGCAGACGGCCTGCTCGACCTCGCTGGTCGCCGTGCACCTGGCGGTGCAGGCCCTGTTGACGGGAGAGGCCGACCTGGCGCTCGCGGGCGCCGCGGCCGTGCACCTGCCCCAGCAGACCGGTTACCGCAGCCACCCCGGGTCGATCCTGTCGCCCACCGGGCGCTGCCGCCCGTTCGACTCGGAGGCGGACGGCACGGTCGGCGGCAACGGTGTCGCCGCCGTTCTGCTCAAACGGCTCGACCGGGCGCTGGCCGACGGGGACACCGTTCACGCGGTGATCCTGGGCTCCGCGGTCAACAACGACGGCGCGGGGAAGATCGGCTTCAGCGCACCGGGCGTCGCGGGGCAGGTCGACGTCGTGCGGCAGGCACTGCGCCGAGCAGCCGTCCCGGGGGAGTCGATCTCGTACGTCGAGGCGCACGGGACCGGGACCCGGATCGGGGATCCGGTGGAACTGGAGGCGCTCGGCCGGGCACTGGACGAGGGAACCGGGCGCACCGGCTTCTGCGCGGTCGGCTCGGTGAAGTCGAACATCGGGCATCTCGACAGTTGCGCCGGCATGGCCGGGCTGATCAAGACGGTCCTCATGCTGCGCCACCGCACCCTGGTGCCGACCCCGCACCTGAACCGCCCCAACCCGGAACTCCACCTGGAAGGTGGTCCGTTGACACTGGCCACCGAGCTGCGGCCGTGGTCGGTGCCGGACGGTGTACCGCGCCGGGCCGGTGTCAGCGCGCTCGGTGTCGGCGGCACCAACGCCCACGTGGTGTTGGAGGAGGCACCGCCCGTGACTCCGGCAGCCCCCTCCGAACTGCCCGTACTCGTACCGGTGTCGGCCCGCGACGACGAGGCCCTGGACGAGTTCACCGGCAGGCTCCGGGACCGGCTGCGGCAGCGGCCGGAGCCTGCGGCCGCCGATGTGGCCGCCACCCTGGCGCTCGGCAGACCGCACCACACGGCACGCGCCGTGGCCGTGGGCCGGAACGCCGGGGAACTCGCCCGGGCGCTCACCGAGCGACAGCCCGCGTCGCCCGCTCCGCTCGGAGCGGTTGCCTTCGCCTTCCCCGGGCAGGGCAGCGCACGGCGCGGCATGGCAAGCGGCCTGTACGCCATGGCTCCCGCCGCCCGGCAGACGCTTGAGCGGTGCGCGGAGATCTACGCCGACGAGTTCGGCGGCACGCTGCTGCCGCACCTGCTGGACGGGGCCGGGACCGAGGACGACGTCTGGCCGACCGAGACGGCCCAGGCCGCGCTGTTCGCCCACCAGGCGGCGCTCGCCGACGTGTGGCGCGCCGCCGGTGTCCGTCCCGCTCTGCTGCTGGGCCACAGCGTGGGTGAGTACGCGGCGCTCTACGCGGCCGGCGCGCTGACGCTGGAGGACGGGCTCGTCCTCACCGCTTGGCGCGGGCATCTGATGCACACGGCCTGCCCGCCGGGCGGCATGCTCGCCGTCCGGGCAGACCGGGACGCCGCCGAGCGCATCGCCGACACCGCCGGTGCGGAACTGGCCGCCGTCAACGGCCCGCGCGCCCAGGTGCTCTCCGGTACACCGCACAGCATTCAGGAGGCGGCCCGTCTGCTCGACCGGGCGGGGCTGCGGTGGCGGACGCTGGCCGTCGACCGGGCGTTCCACTCGACGGCGATCGAACCGGCGCTGCGTGAGTTTCGCGCCCACGCCGAGAAAGTGACGTACAGCCCGCTCCGCACTCCGCTGGTGACATCGGCGGACGGTGAGATCCGCCATGCCGGCTGGACGGTCGACGCCGACCACCTGTGCCGTCAGGCGCGGCAGCCGGTCCGCTTCGACCTGGCCATGGAAACCGCCGCCGCTCAGGGGTGCGAGGAGTTCGTGGAGATCGGGGCCGGGGCCACCCTCACCGCCCTCGGCCGCCACTGCGTACCGGCGAGCCGCTGGCTGAGCGGACAGGGAGAGGCCGACGAGGCGGCGCAGCAGGCGCATGGGCTGCTCACCGCGCTCGGCTCGCTGTACCGCAGGGGAGCCGATCTCGACTGGCGCGCGCTCACTCACGGCGGAGGCCGGGTGCCGCTGCCGGGGCACCCCCTGCGACAGAATCGGGTGGCATTCCGGGCCGTTCCTGCCGTGCGGACGCCCGAGCCGTCGGCCGCTCCGACGGCTCCCGGTGCCGCGGCGGACGAACTGCTCGATTCCGTCCGGCGGTTGACGGCGGACAAGCTGGGCAGGCCGCCTGCCGAGGTCACGCCCGACAGCTCGTTCTTCGATCTGGGCGCCGACTCGCTCTCGCTGATGGGCATGACGACCGAGATGGCGGAGCGATACGGGGTGCGTGTCCCGGTCCGGGAGCTCTTCGACTTGGCCGACACCCCGCGCAGGCTGGCGGAACGCCTGGCGGAGCTGCGGGGCGACGCGAACGGGACCCCCGGAGTGCCGGTCGCCGCGGCGTCCGTGGCGCACCCGGTGCCCACGGAGTCCGATGCGCCGGCGGCGTCCCCGGAACTCCAGGCTCTCTTCAGCCGGCAGCTGCAACTGGCGGAGCAGGTCGGCAATCAGGTGCACGAGTTGATGAACCGTCAGATCGACGCGCTGACGTCCGTCAACGGGACGCCGCCGTCCGCCGCCCCGGCACCGGTGCCCCGTGCCCAGGCACCGATCCAGGCCCCGACAACGACCCGGACCCCGCGCCCCGAACAGGCGCCCACCGCCCCCGAGACCGCACCCGCCCCTTCCACGGGCTGCGACTTCAGCCTCTATTTCTTCGGCGACTATCCGCAGGACACGGACGACGACAAGTACGCCCTGATCATGGAGGCTTCGGACTTCGCCGACCGGCACGGGTTCCACGCCCTCTGGTTCCCGGAGCGCCACTTCAACTCCTTCGGCGCGCTCTTCCCGAACCCGTCCGTGCTCGCCGCCGCCCTCGCGGCCAGGACGAGCCGCATTCGGCTGCACGCGGGTTCCGTCGTCCTCCCGCTGCACCATCCCGTCCGGGTGGCGGAGGAGTGGTCCGTCGTCGACAACATCTCCCACGGCAGGGCCGGGCTGTGCGTCGCGAGTGGCTGGCACGCCACCGACTTCGCCCTCGCCCCGGAGAACTTCGGGCGGAACCGGGAGGTGATGTTCGAGCACCTGGCGACCGTACGGCAGCTCTGGTCCGGCCGGCCGGTGACGACGACGGCGGGCGACGGCAAGCCCGTGGACGTACGGCTGTACCCCCGGCCCGTACAGGAGCGACTGCCCGTCTACGTGGCCGTGGTGGGCAATCCGGACAGCTACCGCCGGGCCGCCGCCGAGGGCCTGGGCGTGGTCACCAACCTGATGACGCAGACCGTGGAGCGGCTGGCCGAGAACATCGCGCTGTACCGGCGCACCCGAGCCGAGCACGGCCTCGACCCGGCGGCGGGCCGTGTGGTGGTGCTGGTGCACAGCTACCTCGGCGAGGACGCGGAGCGCGCGCGCTCCGAGGCGTTCCGGCCGTTCATCTCCTACCTGCGTTCCTCGCTCTCGCTCTTCAACCAGGTGACGAACAGCCTCGGCGTCGACGTCGACCTGGACAACACTCCCGAGGACGACGTGGAGTTCCTGCTCGGGCGCGCCTACGAGCGCTACTGCGAGTCGCGGGCCCTGATCGGCGACGAGCACACCGCCGCCGAGACGGTGCGCCTTCTGACGGAGGCCGGTGCGGACGAGATCGCCTGCTTCGTGGACTTCGGCGTGCCGAAGGACAAGGTTCTCGCGGCCCTGCCCCTGCTCGACCGGCTCCGCCGCCGCGAGCAGCCCCGGACGGCGGACCCGGTCGCGGTCCTGCCACGGCCCGTGCCGCTCACACCCGCGCAGCGCCGCATCTGGTTCCTGGAGCGGCTGCATCCCGGGACGCGCATGTACCACGAGCCCAAGGCGATCCGCCTCGACGGCCCGCTGGACGTCGCCGCGCTGCGCGGCGCGCTGCAACAGGTCGCCGACCGGCAGCCCGCGCTGCGCACGGTGTTCGGCGACCGCGACGGAGTGCCTTACCAGGAGATACAGGACCGGATACGGCTCGACTGCCCGCTGGACGACCACACCGGGGCGACGGAGCGGGAGGCGCTGCGCGCCGCACTGGCCTCCGAGGAACACCGGACCCTCGACCCGGGCGCCGGACCGCTGGTCGGCGCACGGCTGCTGCGCCTGTCGGGTGAGCGGCACCTGCTCTTCCTGATGGCGCATCACATCGTCTTCGACTCCTCCTCCACGGTGGTGCTGGTCCGGGACCTCGCCGCCTGCTACCGGGCCCGGTGCGCTGGCGGCCCCGGGCTGCCGCCTCTGCCCGGCCCGCCCCCCGTCGCACCGCCGGACTCCGCCGCCCTGTCGGCCTCCCTGGACTTCTGGCGTGCCGAACTGGCCGACGCCCCCGACCTCGACCTGCCCACCGACCGGCCCCGCCCGCCCGTCCGGTCCGGAGCCGGCGCGAGCCTCACCCACGCCCTGGACGCCGAACTCGTCGGCAGACTGCGTACGTTCGCCGCCGCGCACCGTGCCACCCTCTTCATGACCCTGACCAGCGCCATCGGCGCGACGCTCGGCCGGTTCGCGGGACAGCAGGACGTGCTGCTCGGCACCGCCGTCGCGGCTCGCCCCACCGACGCGGGGCAGTACGTCGGCCTCTTCCTCGACACCGTGCCGTTGCGCCTCGACCTCACCGGCGACCCGGACTTCCCGACGCTGCTCACGCGCGTACGCGACGGCAGCACGGCGGCGTACGAACACCGCGCCGTCCCGTTCGACGAGCTCGTGGGTGCGCTGAACCCACGCCGTGACCCGGGCCGCAACCCGCTGTTCCAGGTGATGGTGGAGTACGAGAACGAGGGCGAGGTGGATTTCGACCCGCCGCGGCTGACGGCCACCCTGCTCGACACGCCGAGCGACCGCGCCCCGTTCGACCTCAGCGTCTATCTGACCCACCACCGCGACGGCGTGCGGTTCATGGTCGAGTACGACACCGCCCTCTTCGACGAGGGCACCGTACGCCGTCTCGTGGAGTACGTGGAGCAGACGCTGCGCCGCGCCCTGGACGCTCCCGGCGCGCCGCTCGCCGAGCTGACCGCGGTCACGGACACCGACCGTGCCGCCCTGGCCCAGCTGGGACACCTGGACGAGCCGCGGCCCGCCGCCGCGCACACCTTGCACGGTCTGTTCGAGCAGCAGGTACGGCGGACCCCGGACGCCGTCGCGCTGATCAGCGACGAACAACGCCTCACCTACGCGGAGTTGGAGGACAGCGCCAACCGGATGGCCCGGCGGCTGCGCGCCCGGGGCGCGGTACCTGCGGAGCGTGTGGCAGTACTGCTGCCCCGCGGCCCGCGGCTGATCACCGCCCTGCTGGCCGTACTCAAGAGCGGGGCCGCCTGTCTGCCGCTCGACCCGTCACTGCCCACCCGCCGGATCGCCGCACTGCTCGACGACGGAGCACCCGTCCTGCTGCTGACCGACGACACCGTCCTCGCGCGGCACCCACGGCTCGCGGCGCCGGTGCCCGTGCAGCGGGCCGACGAGATCGACGACACGTTCCCGGCCGAACCACTGGAGGACCACGTGGCCGGACCCGGGGACCCGGCCTACTGCGTCTACACCTCCGGCTCGACCGGCGGCCCCAAGGGCGTCGTCGTACCCCACCGCGGTCCGGCGAACCTCGTCCGCGGACATCTCGCATCGCATCCCGCGCTGCGTACCCTCCAGTGGACCTCGCCCGCGTTCGACGTCAGCGTGCAGGAGATCTTCACCACGCTGGCCGCCGGAGCGGCGCTCGTCCTGATCGACGACGAGGTGCGGCACGACCCCGCGGCCCTGGCCGAGGCCGTGCGCCGGCACGAGGTGGAGCGGCTGTTCATGCCCTGCACCCCGCTGAAGTACCTCATCGGGACGGGTCCCGAACTGCCGTCGCTGCGCGAGCTGTTCTCGGCCGGCGAGGCCCTGCAACTCACCGGTGCGTTCCGCCGCTTCCTCGCCGCCCACCCCCGGTGCGCCCTGTACAACCAGTACGGGCCCACGGAGACGTCGGTCGTCGTCACCTCCCACCGCGTCGACCCCGCCGGCGAGGAGTGGCCGCCGATCGGCACGCCGGTGCCCGGAGCGCGGATCCGGCTGCTGGACGGCGCCGGGCGGGAGGTGCCGGTGGGCGCCGTCGGCGAGATCCACATAGCCGGTGTGCCGGTCGCCCACGGCTACCACGCCCGGCCCGACGAGACCGCGGCGGCCTTCCTCGACCAGGGGCCGGAAGCTCCGCTGTACCGGACGGGCGACCTCGGCCGCTGGCGCGCGGACGGCACACTCCAGTACCACGGCCGCACCGACGACCAGATCAAGATCCGTGGCCACCGGGTGGAACCCGGCGAGATCCAGGCGGCGTTGACCGCCCTCCCCGGCGTCCGGGACGCGGCCGTCGTGCCCCACCGCGACCGCCACGGCGACCTGGAGCTCATCGCCTACGTCGTCCCCGCCGACCGGGCCGCCGATGTGCGCGAGCTGCGCGCCGCCCTCTCGGCCGGACTTCCCGCCCATCTGGTGCCCCGCCACTGGACGCTGCTGCAACGGCTCCCGGTCAACGCCTCCGGCAAGCTGGACCGCGACGCCCTGCCCGGCCCCACTCCGGGCGCCGACTCCGGCGGGACGGAGGCCGGACCGGCCTCCCCGCTGGAGAAAGCCCTGCACGACCTGTGGTGCGAGGAACTCGGCGCCCGGCGGATACCGGTGACCCGTTCCTTCTTCCAGCTGGGCGGTCACTCCCTCGGCGCGATCCGGCTGCTCAACCGGATGCGGGAGCGCCTCGACATCGACCTCACCATGGCCGACTTCTTCCTCGACCCCACCATCCGCGCCATCACCACCCGCCGCGACCCGGCGGCACCCTCGGACCGGGTGGTGGACACCGCGCCGATGCCGTCCACGCTGCGCCGGCTGTGGCGGCGCCACCACGATCACTCCGACCCGAGTGTGTACAACGTCGCCCACCGCATCGACCTGCACGGCGAACTGGACCCCCGCACCCTGGTCGGTGCCCTGGAGGAACTGGTGGGCCGGCATCACGCCCTGCGCAGCAGAGCCGTACAGCGCCCTGATGGCGACGAGGGCGTGGGCGAGTACGCGGTCGAGGTGCTGGCGGACGTCCCCGTGGACCTGCCGGTCACCGATCTCTCGGCACACGCGCAGGACACCGCGTCCGTGCAGCGGTGGTGCCAGGAGCAGGTGTCCGGCGCGTTCGCCATGGACCGCGCACCCCTGTTCCGATTCCGCCTCGCCCGACTCGGCCCGGACCGCTGGGTGTTCGTGACCGTGTTCCACCACGCGATCGTCGACGGCTGGTCCATGGGGATCGTCTGGCGTGAGCTCCAGGAGTTGTACAACGCGCGCAGTGCCGGAACGGCAGCCCAACTTCCACCGGTCGTCACGCAGTTCACCGATTTCGCGCGGGCCGAGCACGGAGTGGGGGAGGGGCGCAGGGCGGAACTCGAACGCTTCTGGCGCGCCGAACTCGACGACGTGACCCTGCGCCCCGCCCTGCCCTGCGACCAGCCGCGACCCGTGACACTGTCGGGCCGGGGCGCGCTGCACACCTGGACCATCGACGGTGACGTGTTGCGTGAGGTCGAGGACACGGCCACCCGGCTGGGCACGACCCCGTACGCCGTGCTGGCCTCCGCGTTCGCCACCTGGCTGGCCGGACTGTGCGGTACGTCCGGCGACGTGGTGCTGGCCGCGTCGAGCGCGAACCGTACGGGACGCGAGCGTGCCGATGTGGTCGGGCTGCTGGGCGACGCGGTCCTGCTGCGCGCCCGGACCGGCGAGGCGCGGACCTTCGCCGACCTCGTGACACGGCTGGGCAAGACCCTCTTCACCGCGCTGGACCACCAGGATCTGCCGCTGACGGACGTCGTCGAACTGGTCGCACCCGAGACCGGGGACGCGCTGTTCCCCACCGTGCTGTTCACCGTGGTCACCACCCCGCCACCCAGCCTCGGCCTGGGGCCGGTGTCGGCCTCGATGCGAGACCTGCCCATGTCCGGGGTGGCACGGAACGAGCTCTACGCCGTCGTGTCCCCGGGGGAGACGTGCACGACCGTCACTTTCGAGTACTCCACGGACCTGTTCACCCCTACGACCATCGAAAGCTGGGCGCGATCCTTCACGGAGGTCCTGCGAAAGGCGGCAGAGAATCCCGGGGGTCCACTGGAGAGTCTGCGCTCGTGAACTCATTCTGTTCACAGCCGGACCGCCCGACGGCACATGGCAACGTGTCACACTCGACGGGAAATGCACGACGAGCTCGGGGGACCTCCACGAGAGGGATCGCTCGGCCACTGGGAAGGAAGAACGTCAATGAGGTCGGCGGAAATCCGCAAACGATGGCTCGGCTATTTCGAGGATCGCGGGCACACGGTCGTGCCTTCGGCATCGTTGATCGCGGACGACCCGACACTGCTGCTGGTACCTGCCGGTATGGTGCCGTTCAAGCCGTACTTCATCGGCCAGGAAAAGCCGCCCTTCCAGCGCGCCACGAGCATCCAGAAATGCGTGCGGACCCCGGACATCGACGATGTCGGCAAGACCACCCGCCATGCCACGTTCTTCCAGATGTGCGGCAACTTCTCATTCGGGGACTACTTCAAGAAGGAAGCGATCACCCTCGCCTGGGAACTGCTGACCGGCCCGCAGGACGCGGGCGGCTTCGGTATGGAACCCGAGCGGTTGTGGATCACCGTCTTCCACGAGGACTCCGAAGCCGAGGCGATCTGGCGTGATGTCGTCGGCGTCCCGCCGGAGCGGATCCAACGCCTCGGTATGGGGCCGAACTTCTGGTCCATGGACGTGCCGGGCCCCTGCGGACCCTCGTCCGAGATCTGTTACGACCGGGGCCCGGAGTTCGGCGCCGAAGGCGGCCCGGCCGTCAACGACGAGCGTTACATCGAACTCTGGAACCTCGTCTTCATGCAGTACGAACGCGGTGACGGAACCGGAAAGGAGGACTTCGAGATCCTCGGGGAGCTGCCGGCGAAGAACATCGACACCGGTCTCGGCCTCGAACGGCTGGCGATGATTCTCCAGGGCGTGAACAACATCTTCGAGATCGACACCTCGCGAGCCGTCATCGACAGGGCGACCGAGCTGACCGGGGTTCCGTACGGCGCGGATCCCGAATCGGATGTCTCACTGCGCATCGTGTCGGACCATATGCGGGCGTCGGCCATGCTGGTCGGAGACGGGGTCACGCCCGGCAACGAGGGCCGCGGTTATGTGCTGCGCCGGATCCTGCGCCGTGCCATCCGCAATATGCGGCTGCTCGGCTCCACCGGGCCGGTCGCCGGAGCCCTGCTCGACGCCGTCCTCGACATCATGGGTGAGCAGTACTCCGAGCTCCGTGAGGACCGTGCGCGCATCGAGATAGTCGTCCTGGCGGAGGAAGCCGCATTCCTCAAGACGCTGAGAACCGGCACCGCCATTCTCGACGAGGCGGTCACCGAGACCAAACGCCGCGGTTCCTCGGTCCTGGTCGGCGACAAGGCGTTCATGCTGCACGACACCTACGGCTTCCCCATCGACCTGACTCTGGAAATGGCCGCCGAGCAGGGACTGGAGGTCGACGAGGGCGCTTTCCGGCAGCTCATGAAAGAGCAACGGGACCGCGCCAAGGCCGACGCCCGTGCGAAGAAGCTCGGCCACGCCGACCTTTCCGCCTATCGGGATGTCATGGACCGCACGGGGAGCGTCGAGTTCACCGGATACGAGTCGCTGGAGGACGAGGCATCGGTCGTCGGCCTGCTGGTCGACGGGCTCCCCTCGCCCGCGGCGTCCGAAGGCGACGATGTCGAGATCGTTCTGAGCCGGACGCCCTTCTACGCCGAGGGCGGCGGCCAGTTGGCCGACCACGGCCGCATCCGGACAGACTCGGGCGCGACCGTGGCCGTACGCGACGTGCAGCAGCCGGTGCCCGGGGTCCTGGTGCACTCGGGCACGGTCCTGGTCGGTGAAGTCGCCCTCGGCTCGGCGGTGTTCGCGAAGGTCGATGTCGACCGCCGTCGTGCCGTCTCCCGCGCGCACTCGGCGACCCACCTGACGCACCAGGCCCTGCGCGACGCGCTCGGCCCGTCGGCCGCGCAGGCCGGCTCGGAGAACTCCCCCGGGCGGTTCCGCTTCGACTTCGCCTCACCGTCCGCGGTGCCCCACTCCGTACTCGCGGACGTCGAGCAGGAGATCAACGAAGTGCTGGCCCGCGAGCTGGAAGTGACCGCGGCGGTGATGACCATGGACGAGGCCCGCAAGCAGGGCGCCGTCGCGATGTTCGGCGAGAAGTACGGCGACCGGGTGCGCGTCGTGACCATCGGCGACTACTCCAAGGAACTGTGCGGCGGAACGCACGTCCGCAACACCGGGCAGCTCGGCCTGGTGAAGCTGATGGGCGAGTCGTCCATCGGCGCGGGCGTCCGGCGAGTCGAGGCACTGGTCGGAGTGGACGCCTACCGCTTCCTGGCCCGCGAGCACACGTTGCTGAGGCAGCTGACCGAGCTGGTCAAGGGCAAGCCGGAGGAGCTGCCGGAGAGGATCGCCGGCATGATCACGCGAATCCGGGACGCGGACAAGGAGATCGACCGCTTCCGGCGGGACGGTCTCATCCGGGCGAGCGCGTCGCTGGTGGGGTCCGCCGAGCAGGTCGGGGGTGTCGCACTGGTCGCGTCCGAGGCGGGCGAGGGGATAGCGATGGACGACCTGCGGCGGATGGCACAGGATGTGTGCGCGCGGTTCCCTTCCACGGAAGCCGCGGTCGCCCTGTTCTCCGTCAAGGACGGCCGACCGCTGTGTGCGATCGCGGCGAATGAGAAGGCACAGGCGAGCGGAGTGAGGGCCGGCGAGCTGATCCGTACGGCGATGACGGTCCTCGGCGGTCGCGGAGGCGGCAAGGACGGCGCGGCGCAGGGAGCGGGCACCGACACCGGCGCCGTGGACCGGGCGATCGCCGCGGTGCGGCGGGCCGTTCTCACGCGGGCTCCGTCTCGGAGTCTGTAGAACAGTCCCGCCCGTTGCGGCTGGGCGCCACGCCGATGTCGATCCCCGAGGCCGACGTGGAGCCCGGCCGGCACCGAGGCCGTCGACCGCCCTCTCAGTCCGCCGCCGCGAGCAACGACAGTTTCCCGAGGCCGGCCCGCTGAGCCAGGCGGTGAGCCAGTGTGCGCGATTCACGCACCAGGGCGGGCACGTCGAGGCCCAGCAGTTCGCCGTCGGCCACCCTCCGCCGTCCCGCCACCCAGACGTCCTTCACCTCGCGGGGTCCCGCGCAGTAGACGATCGCCTGGAACGGGTCGTGGACATTGGCGAGGGCCGGAGAGTCGCCGTCGAAGACAACCAGGTCGGCGGCCTTGCCGGGTTCCAGCGAACCGACCTCAGTATCGAGGTCCAGCGCGGCGGCACCTTCGACGGTCGCCATGCGCAAGGCAGCTCGCGCGCTCAGGGCGGCGGGGTCGAGCTGATCCAGTCGTTGCAGAAGGACGCCGGTCTTGATCGCTTCCAGCATGTCCTGACGGTCGTTGCTGGCCGGGCCGTCCACGCCGAGCCCGACATTGATCCCACTGCCGCGCAGCCGTGAGACCGGGCACACCCCCGACGCGAGGACCATGTTCGACACCGGGTTGTACGAGACGCCGACGCCGTGCGAGGCAAGGAGGCGGATGTCGGCGTCCCCGAGCCACACGCAGTGCGCCGCGAGTGTCGGCGACGCGAACAGACCGTTCCGCGCGCAGTATCCGATGGGGCTCGTACGGCGGGTCTCCCGGATGAACTCGATCTCCTCTCGCGACTCGTGGAGGTGGATATGGACCCCGTCCGCGTGGGACGAGGCGAAATCGACCGACCGTGCGAACATCGACGGGGATTGCGCGGCCACCGTCGCGATACCGACGCGGAACCGGCACAGGGTGCCGGCGGCCGCGGCCTCACGCAGTGCGGTGTGTTCGGCGAACACGTCCTCCACCGCGGCGCCCGCCCGCCGGTCACTCGCGCCGTAGGAGACGATGCCCCGGAGGCCCAGTTCTTCGAGGCCCTGGACGACTCCGGGCGTGACGGGAGTCGCTCTCGGGTCGCAGACGAACATGTCGTTCGTCAGCGTGATCCCGGTCCTCAGCATCTGAGCGCCGGCGAGCATGGTCCCGATGAAGGCGCTCTCCCGGTCGAGTTGGGGAGCGACGGCGTCGATCAGCACCCGAAGCCAGTCACCGAGAGCGAAGTTCTCCGCGATTCCCGTCACGAGGGCTTCGGAGAAGTGCCCGTGCGTGTTGATGAACCCGGGGGTGACGATGTCGTCGGGCCCGCCGAGAACGGCCAGGCGGGGAAACCTGCCGGACAGATCGGCGAACGACCCGACGTCCCGGATCGTGTCACCCACCACGCGTACGGCGCCGTCCGGGATCATCTCGGGATCGGACGCCGTCAGGACGTACTTGCCGCGAATCAGAAAACCCGCGTCCGGCTCGGGGAGAGCGGCGGTCTCCCCCGGAGTCCCCGTCGGATGCGGGCGGTCGGACCGTTCGGTCATCGGATGCGCACCTGTTTCTCATACGGTGTCGGAGTCGGTTGCGGGGCGTGCCCCGAAAGCCACCGGGGCTTCAGAGCCCGGACACGTCCCGGGTTCTCCTTTCGGGCATGAAACGGGCGCACCCTTCCAGTTCCTGAGCGAAGTCGCCCCACAACTGGGCGTACTGGCGGGCGAGTTGAATCATCATGGAGACACTGTGTGAAGGCACCGTCGAGGCGAGCGAGGCGGGCTCCAGCAACCCTGACGCGTTCGCCTGCAACAACTGGAGAAGCTGTCGTCCGGCCTGCTGGTGGCGCATGGAAGGATCGCGCGCCAGCTTGGTGATGATGCTGGCCGGGTCCGCCGCCGCCGACAGCGAGGCCCGCAGCGGGCGCGACTCCGGGCGACGCCCGGCCGGTGACACCTGGGAGCCCGACCGGCGGTCCCTGTCGGACGAGTGCGCGGACGGTACCGGATCTTCGCCGCGTGCCAGGCGGGCGCGCACATCGGCGACCGTGTTCGGCGATATCCCGGAGATCTTGGCCACCTCCCGCAGTGACGACCGCGGCTGGTCGGCCAGCATCCTGGCGGCCTTGAGCCGGCCTTCCACCGTGCTCAACGGCCGGGTCCTGCCGTCGCGTCCCACGCGGGCGGACGGCAGCGACGACACGTCCTGGGCCGTGTGCCGTATCTCTGCGACGATCTTGGCCGCCATGCCGACCACCTCGGCGATCGCCCGATCGGACATCTCGGGGTGCGAGGCGATGATGCCCGCAGCGGCCGCCCGCCGGTCGGCGCGCGACAGCGGGAGGCCATGCCTCACATTCGCCTTGACCGCGCAGAGGAACGCGTCCTCGGCGGTTCCTTCGAAGAACTCGACGCTGATGGTCTCTTTCCCGTTGAGCAGGGCCGCCATGAATCGGTGGGCCCCGTCGACCACTTCCCTCGTTCGCCGGTCCACGAGGATCGGCGGAAGTTCGTCGCCGATCTCCGCGAGGCGCGCGACGTGCTCCTCGTCCCTTCCTCCCAGGCGTGGAGAGCGCCCCAGCGTGAGGCCGGCGAGTGGGAGAACCCAGGGCCCCCGCCCCGCGGGCAGGCCGTCGTCCGCGATACCGCCGCAGGGGGGCGTCGATTCCTCGTGGAGGGCTGATACCGGCATCGCGTCCACCTGATTCAAGGCTCTGATCCCCTCGTTGGCCGTCGGCCCCGCTCCGGAGGCCGCGGATCCCCACCGCCCGCGGAGACGGTCGGGGCACGTGAGCTGGCTCCTCACGGTGGCTCCGGGCGGTGAGAGCGAACGCACAAGTACTGGGCGTCTCTTCACACGCTAGACAGCCCGGTGTCCCGGGTTCCTGGGGCGGATGTCCCATATATGTCCCGGCTGACGGGTCCCCGGCACCGGTTCCGTCACCGCTTCATGGCGATCTGCCCCGTCCGTACGGTAGGGACGGCGGCGCGGCGTGCCTGCCAGGTGCCGGGGGGCCGGGCCGCACGCTCACGGTGCGCGTCAGCCCCCCAGCCCGGCTTCGCGCGCCCGCACGACCGCCTCCATCCGGTAGTGCACGTCCAGCTTGCCCAGGATCTGCGAGACGTAGTTGCGGACCGTCTTCTCCGCCAGCACCAGGTCCCTGGCGATCCGGCGGTTGTTCCAGCCGCGCGCCAGCAGGTCGAGCACCTCGGCCTCACGCCCCGTCAGCTGTGGGAAGGCCGACCGGTGGGACACGGCGTGGGGTTCCGAGAAGTACTCGCCCAGCCGCCTCGCTATCACCGCGCTGAACACGGCGCCGCCCTCGGCGACGATCTCGATGGCGCGCAGCAGTTCCTGTTCCGAGGTCCGTTTGGTGATGTAGCCGCTGGCCCCGGCCCGCATGGCCGCCACCACCGAGTCGTCGTCGTCCCGGACCGAGACGGCCAGTACGCGTGGGCCCCCGCTGTGCTGGGTCCCGTTCACCGCGCTCCGCGCCGGGGGGAGACCCGACCGCAGGGTCCGGATGGCGGCCATTCCCGCGCCGCCCTCCAGCCGGGGCTCGATCAGCACGACATCGGGCGGGGCCGGGAGCTCCGGCAGTAAACGCAGTACTCCCTCGGTCGACTCCGCCTCGCCCACCAGTTCGAAGCCGTCCACGTCGGCCAGCAGGTGCCGGATGCCGGCGCGGAACAGCGCCTGTTCATCGACCACCAGGACACGCACCAGCAACGCGCGCCTTCCGGCGCCGCCATGGGCGCGGTCCCCCTGTCGCCGGTTCCCGCTGGGACCCGGCCATTCTCCGTGCCGCGCTTCAAGTTCCGTGTTCCCGACAGTGTGCACGCCGTTCTCCCCGCTGATCTTCGGCGCGCGATGGACCGCTTGATCACCCGCCGATGCAATGGGGGCACGATAGTCCTGCCCCGGCACTGAATCTGTCGGTTGTTCGCCCCACAAAATCCCAGGTCCGGCGTCGTCTGCCGGGTTGGGCACGCGGTCGCCGCCTCCGGCGGGACCGCCGGTCGTCCCGGCCGGCAGACGGAGGTGGCCGAGGGCGTCGCCCTCTTCCGGCGGCGGCTGCGCAAAGCCGGTGCCCACGTGTTCCGTTGGGCCCAGGTTGGGCCCGGGGGCCCTGCGTATCGGTCCCGTCGATCTCTACTGTCTCTCTCTGGCCGAGGTAACCGCGTGGACTTGGGAGTCCGATGATCAGCGTCCAGAGCGACCCGAGAGCGCCGCAACGTGATGCCAGGGGCCAGGGCGGTGTCGAGTACGTCGCGCTGATAGGTGTCGTCGCCGCGATCGTCGGCGCGATCGTGGCGCTGACGGTCCCGGACGACACGTCGGTCGCGCTGAACGACGCGGTGTGCCGCATCGTCAACGCCGGTGACGGCGGGGAGGGCTGCGACTCCGGCGGCGGGAACGGGGACGACGGGGGAGGGGGAGAGGACGGGGACGGCGACATACCCGAGGGGCCGCCCGGTGACCCCTTCCAGCCCGCGAAGTGCCTGCTCTCCCAGGATCAGACCAAGGACACGGTCGTCGTCCAGATCCTCTTCATCAAGATCAGCGGCTCGGAACAGCTCAAGGTCCAGCAGTGGTCGGACGGGACGGTCACTCTGGAGCGGGTGACGGACAGCAGCGTCGGGGTCACGGCCAGCGTCTCCGCCGGCATTCCGGGCCTGAAGGACTGGGGCGGCAGTGCCTCGCTGAACGGCACCTACAGCAAGGGCAAGGGCCAGGGCGGGCAGTGGGTGTTCGCCAGTAACAAGAGCGACGACCCGCAGGCCGACCTCGCCGCGAACCTCGCCGACGCCGAGGAGTTCGCCGCCGCGCTCAAGCAGTCGGACGTGTGCGACGCGATGATCGGCTCCCCCGTCTCGCCGATCAGCCAGGTCGGGTGCAAGAACAACGCCATGTCGCAGATGCAGGCCGCCAACCCCGAGCGGATGCCGGACGTCGACATCACCAAGACCACCACCGAGGTGTCGGGCGGGGTGAGCTTCGGCAAGTCCTTCAAGAAGGGCGCCGGCGGCAAGGACGCGAACGGCAAGTCCAAGGATCTCGGCAGCATCTCCGTCGACGGGCTCAGCGGTTCGATGACCGAGGACGTCGTGGTCATGCGCGCCAACACCGGCCCCGACGCCGGGAAGATCACCTTCGTCTACACCTTCAGCGTCGACGGCAAGGGTGGCCAGGTCGCGCAGGGCAAGGCCACGCGTATGCAGCAGGTCTCCGTGACCTACGACGCGGCGACGTTCGACCAGGAGGAGAAGGACGGCAAGGAGCACCGACCGGAGAAGCTGGTCATCACCACCAGCCAGGAGAACGGCGCGGGCGCCGGTGTCCAGGTCGGTGCCGGTGCCAATGTCCCGGGTACGCCGGTGACGATCGATGTCGGCGGCGGTGGCGGCACCATCGAGTCGCAGATCCACACCGAGTCGGCCGAGGTCGTCCTCGACAACGACGCCGACGGCAAGCTGGTGGAGGACTGGCTGCGTGGCCGGGGCGACTTCCCCGCCGGTGACGCCCTGCCCACCCCCTCGGACGCGGCGGAGGTGCCGGGCAGCGACGCGGGACCGCTGGAGCGGCTGCTGCACGACAAGGGCAAGCTGTCCCGGCTCGACTACAAGGCCAACACCGACTGGTGGAACGCGTCGTTGGGAATCGGGTTCGGCATCTCGGCAGGCCAGGTGACGATGGGCTTCAAGCTGTTCGGCATCGACATCACGCACGAGGAGAAGAACCAGACGATCACCGGGGACCCGACGTACGCCACCGGTCCGAAGAACGGCGGGGCCCGGCCCTGGGTCGAGTGGAAGAACTGCACACAGACCAGCCCGATCGTCTGAACCCCCGGGGCCCGGCTACCGTTTGATGCCCACGCCCGCCAGCAGGCTGATCTGTGCGTCCGGGATGTCGGCCCCGTCCGCGGCGGGCTCGGCGGGGCGCCAGCGGTGGCAGCAGCAGATGCCCGGTTCGATCAGGTCGAGCCCGTCGAAGAAACGGCGCACCTCGCCGTGCGAACGGAACTGCACCGGGGACCCGGACTTCGTGTAGACCTCCGCGACCTTGTTCCAGGTGACGGGGTCGAAGTCCGGCGTGCAGTGGTTCATCGCGAGCGCGCTGCCCACCGGGAGCGGGTCCAGGAGCCGCTGGATGATGGCATAAGGGTCGTGGGGGTCGGTGATGAAGTGCATGAGCGCGTTGAGGGACAGGGCGATGGGCCGGTCGAAGTCCAGCACCCCCGCGTCCTCCACGGCCCCCATCAGCGCGTCCGGGTCGGTGACGCTGGCCTGCACGTAGGCCGTGCGCCCCTGTGTCGTGCTGCGCATGAGGCGTTCGGCGTACTTCAGGACGAGCGGGTCGTTGTCCGCGTACACGACGCGGGCGTCGCTCGTGACGGACTGTGCGATCTGGTGGAGGTTGGGCTCGGTCGGGATGCCCGTACCGATGTCGAGCCACTGGCGGATGCCGTACTCCTGCGCCAGGACCCGGGTGGCCCGGTGCATGAACGCCCGGTTCTCGCGCGCGGTCACATAGATGCCGGGGTGCGCCTGCGCGGCGACCAGAGCCGCTTCCTTGTCTATCTCGAAGTGGTCCTTGCCGCCAAGGAAGTAGTCGTACATCCGGGCCGAGTGGGCCTTGCTCGTGTCGAGATCCTGGCCGGCGTGCCTGGTGGTCATGTGCTTCCCTTCAATCTGTGTCTGTCGGCCCGCAGGCCAGGGACGGGTACGTGCCTCGTCCCTTCCGCTCACCGCCGGATCACCCGGCGGTCAGATGACCGGCGGTCAAGTGATCGGCCAAGCCCTCTTTGACTCCGCGGACGAACGCGGTGATCTCCTCCGGCGTGTAGATCAGCGCCGGGCCCGCCGGATCGGCGGACTGCCGTACGGCCACGCGGCCGTCGGCGAGTTGTTTCGTCTCGACGCACTGACCGCCGTTCGGCCCGCTCCACGGGCGCTCCCAGCCCTGTTCTCCGAGATTGCGCGCCGGCATGCCGTTGTAGACACCCTCACCGGTGATCGTCATGAGTACTCCTTGCGCATACGGTTCAGGAGCGCCCTGCTGTCCTCGGACGACGTCAGCAGCGCCATGCGGGAATGTGCCTCGAGATGGGAGACGACGTCCGCGCGCTGGTCCAGATAGACCGAGGCGCACAGGAGTTCGCTGTAGACGATGTCCGGCAGTTCGGGTTCCTCGAACCGGAAGTAGGTGAACGGGGCGCACGCTCCGACATGCGCGCCCGCGGCGAAGGGCACGATGTCGAGGCTGACATGCGCCAACTCCGAGACCTCCAGGAGGCGTTCGAGCTGCTCCCGCATCACATGGGGGCTGCCCACCACCCGGTGCAGCACGGCTTCCTCCATGACCACCCACAACGTGGGGGCGTTCTCCTGGTCCAGCAGGCTCTGGCGGCGCAGACGCAGCTCGACCCGGCGTGCGAGTTCCTCCTCGCTGCCGTTCGGTAACCCGCCGCGCAGCACGGCGCGTGCGTAGTCAGGGGTCTGAAGAAGACCGGTGACGTACTGGGGTTCGTAGGTGCGCAGGGTCTTGGCGCCGGCCTCCAGGCTGACGTAGGCGGTGAACCAGCTGGGGACGGCGTCACGGTAGGAGTGCCACCAGCCGGGTTTGTTGGCCTGCTCGGCGAGGTCGACGAACTCTTCGATCTCCTGGCGGTCCGCGCCGAAGGTCTCCAGAAGCTTCTCCGCGTAGAGAGGCTTCAGGGCGACCTCGGCCTTCTCCAGGCGGCGGATCGTCAGGGTGGTCACCCGCAGAGCCTGCGCCGCGTCCTCCAGCGAGGCACCGACGCTCTGCCGCTTCTCCTGCAGCCGGCGGCCGAGGATCATGCGCAGAACTGTCGGTGCGCTGGTGCTGGAACGGGCTTCGCTCACACCCAACCTCCTGAGGAGCCGTCAATAACACCATTCTGACAGCGACTTGATGTCGACGCCAGGGTGATACCGGCGCCGCTGAAATTATCAGGGAGTCGGTTGCAGCATGAGCGTCAGCACTTGCATAGTGGACGTGTGAGCGGTCAAGTCTCAGCAATGGCGCGCGGATCCGGTCCGGAGAGGGCATGTGATGTCGATGCCGTCGTCGGCCCCCGTTGCCGGGTGTCCGGCTCGACGTAGACCTCTTCACGGTTCGAGTTGAGTCCCGCATCCCCCCACCACCTCATCGCGCCCACCTCCGGAAGGCGCTGGAAGGCGACAACCGTGACTCTGTCCACGCCCTCAGTCCCGGCATCGACCCCCTCGTTAGCCGGGACCAAGTCGCGCCGGGAGTACTGGTTCGGCCTGCCCGCCCTGCCCACCAGCGCCAGATCCGCCCGGGACACCGTGCGCGACCTGCTCCGCGCGTGGAAGCTGCCCGGCGACACCTGCTGCGACGCGGTGCTGCTGGTCTCCGAGCTGACGACGAACGCGGTGCTCCACACCAGCAGCGGTCATGTCCTGTGCGGTCTCACGCTGACCGGCGACCAGCGGCGCCTGCGTATCGAACTGCACGACGAGGGCGACACCCCGGTCCGTCCGCCCGAGACCGCCGTCGGTCCCGGGGCGGAGGGCGGACGAGGGCTGTTGCTCGTTCAGCAGCTCTCGTACAGCTGGGGCTCCGCGCGCTCGAAGTGGGCCGGGGGCAAGGTCGTCTGGGCGGAGTTGACGGCCCACCCCTGACGCGGCGGTCGACGCCGGACGGCGCCGGTCCCGGCGGCGGAAGCCCGGACCGGCGTGGCCGGGACCGGCCGGCCGCCCACCGGACGAGTCGCCCCGTCCGAGACAGCAGCGAGCGCACGGCACCGCTGAGTTCCCTTCGCGCGGTGGAACCCCTCCTCCCCGACCCCCTGCGGAAGGTGCCCATGACCCCACCCGAGGAAGCCGCTCCGCCCGTCGTGCTGTACGTGTGCGCCGACCGGGCCCGGGGCGTGCAGACGGGAGCCACGCAGCGCGCGCGGACGGAGGGCCACGCCTACGCCGAGGAGCGCGGACTGGCGATCGCCGAGGTCGTCACCGATACGTACGGTGAGCCCGACCCGGCCCTGCGCAGAGGGTGGCAGCGGGTGAGACAGCTGGCACGGACGGGCCACGTCACGGCGGTACTGGTCCGCTGGCCCAGCTCCATCGCCCCGGAGCCCGCGCACGAGCTCCGGCACCGCGAGGTCGCCTGGCTCCACGACCAGGGCGTGCACGTCCGGTACACCTGGGCGCCCCTCTCGTCGAAGGGCTGCGGGGCCTGGTGATCCGGCCCCGTCCGACGACGCCCGGCCAGTCATCCCAGAGCGCGGGCCAGCATCCGCACGACTCCCACGGCGCCGCGCACGGCCCACTGGAACAGCCCGACCTCCACGGCCAGTTCGGCGGCGTCCGTGGCCGTCTCCAGCGCGTCGTCACCGGCACGGCACCGGGGACAGGGACGAGGCCAACGGCGCTTGCGCGCCCCGCACTTCTTGCATCTGGTCATGATCCTCGGCACCTGGTCTCGGCGGACGGACTGTCGCGACTGCGCCGACCTCGGTCGGCAGTTGAACCATCGTCACCGCCAGGAAGGGACCGGGAACAGTCGCCACAAGTCGCGTCCGCCGACGACCAACGGTGATGGCGGCGCCCGGCGGGGCCGTCCCGCGGTGGGGCCGCACCGGTGACCGGTGACTCCCCGTACGGCGACGGCTGGTCGCCCCCGGCCTGGCGACCAGCCGTCCAGAAGTGTCAGGCGGCGTCGAGCTCCGCCAGCTCGGCGGCGGTGAGTTCCAGATCGGCCGCCGCGGCCGAGTCGGTGACGGTCTCCGGCCGGCTGGAGCCCGGGATCGGCACCACCGTGGGGGACTTCGCCAGCAGCCACGCCAGGCAGGCTTGCTGCGGACTCACTCCGTGGGCGTCGGCGACGGTCCGGAACCGGGAGTGCGCGGAGCCGAGCCCGCCTGCGTTCCTGATACCGCCGAACGGACTCCACGGCAGGAACGCGATCCCCAGCTCCGCGCACAGCTCCAGCTCCGGCTCGCTGGAACGGAACGCCGGTGAGAACTGATTCTGTACGGAGACGAGCCGGCCGCCGAGAATGTCGTAGGCCAGCCGGATCTGCTCCGGATTCGCGTTGGAGACACCGGCCTGCTGGATCTTCCCCTCGTCGAGCAGGTCCCGCAGCGCGCCGACGGACTCCTCGTACGGCACCCCGGGGTCGGGGCGGTGGAACTGGTACAGCCCGATCGCCTCCACCCCGAGCCGCCCGAGCGAAGCCTCACAGGCGCGCTTGAGGTACTCGGGGGAGCCGTCCACCGTCCAGGAGCCGTCACCCGGCCGCAGATGGCCGCCCTTGGTGGCGACCAGGACCTCGGAGCCCCGGCTGTGCGTCGCCAGCGCCTTCGCGATCAGGGACTCGTTGTGGCCCACCTCGCCGGCGTGCAGGTGGTAGGCGTCCGCCGTGTCGATCAGCGTCACCCCGGCGTCCAGCGCCGCGTGGACGGTGGCCAGGGAACGGGCCTCGTCCGGCCGTCCCTCGATCGACATGGGCATACCGCCCAGGCCGATCGCGCCCACCTCGGCGGTACCAATACGGCGAGTCTTCATGGTGTGTCGCTCTCCCTTGCCGCTGTCGTGCGCTGCCGGGTCCCCGGCAGGCTCCCCCCAGGTCCCTGCCCGGCGGAGCGTTCCGTACCCGTCGGGCCCACCGTTCCCCTACCCCGGACAGGAACCGGCACCGGCGCTCGGGAGGCCCCGGCTCACGCGGCTCGCGCGGATCCCGCCGGGACCCGGAGCTCCGGCTCCGCCCGCAGCCCGGCGACGTCCACACCGCTCTCGGTCAGTACGCGCTCGATCGTCGCCGCGGACTCCGCGTCCGTCCCGGTTCCCTTCAGCAGCGCGGCCAGCAGATGGGTCGTGCCGACCGTGGGGGAGTCCTGAGATGCGGCGGTGAGCTGTGTGACATGCAGCAGGCGCCGGTCGAAGTCGGCCGTGCCGTCGACCTCCGGGGGCTCCTCATCGGCGACCCCGGTGGAGGGCAGCAGCACCCGGGTGATGGCGTCCTGTCGCGCACCGTGCCGGCGCAGGAGTTCCGCACCCCGGTTCGCGCCCGCCAGCTTCTCGGGCAGTTCGCGGTCGGCGACGGTCAGCGACCGGTCCAGCGCCAGGATTCCCAGCAGCACATCGACCGGCTCGATCTTCGGCACCCCGCGCCGCACCGCGCCCCGCCGTGCCTCCGACCTCACCACACCGACGACCGCCGAGCCGAACCCCGCACCGCCCCCGAAGACCCACTCGGTGAACTTCCGGGTCAGCGGATTGCCGCTCTTCCCGAACGTCCCCGCCTTGCGCAGCACCAGCACCGTCGACGGCTCCGGCGTTCCGTCGCTGCCCCGCAACGCGTCGAGAGCCGTCGCGGCAGCCGAGACGTCCAGCTTCTCCACCAGCATGGCCTCGCGGGCCCGCGTGTCGTCCAACTCGACCAGTGCGCGCGCCACATGGCGCACGCGCACCGAGACAGTGCCCTCCTCCCGCGCGGTCTCCAGCGCCTTGCGCAGGCAGGACCGCAACGCGCCTGTCATCGGCGGGAGTTGAATGCTCTCCTGCTCCTCATCCGTCTTCTTCCGATTCTTCCAGCGCAGCCGCTTGGCCTCCTCCTGCCGGACCTCCCGCCACAGGGCGTCGATCTCCCGCTCGTCGTCGTCCCGGACTTCCGCCGTAGCGTCCCCCGCGTCGGCACTGACCCACACGGACGTCCCCCGGCACCCGATCGAACCGGCGAGCGAGCCGGAGGCCCTCATACCGGGGGCGATCGCGGAACCCGCGGCCGAGTCACCCGACACGAGCGCGTTCAGCACGCTCTCCGTACCGACGTCCTCGCGCTCCTCCTTGGCCACCTTGATCATCGTCTCCAGCAGGAGCTGGACGACGTCCCGCTCGAACTCGGTGGTCGCGTCGGCGTTCCGGTCGGACGTTCGCTGATCCATCGGGTTTCCCTCTCTCCGTGGTGGAACCTGCTGGGAAGGACGCAAACAGGTGCTCCACGGATGCCTTTCGGCCCGCCGGTCCTGCTTCCGGTTCGAAACGGCCGCCGGTGGCAACCGCGCGGCGTCGGGCCGCACCTCCGGGCAGCCGGTCATCGGAGTACCGAACGAGTACGGGCTGCCCCTCACCTGATCCGGAGCGCCCCGGCCGGTCGCATCAGCCGTTGTACGGGGCGGCGACGTCGAGGACCCAGGTGACTCCGAACCGGTCGGTGAGCATGCCGTACAACGCTGCCCCGCCGCTCGCCCGGCCGCCTCTACTCAATCGATCTGAGTGCCGGTACTCATGCCCGGTGTCGCCTCGCCGGACGAGCATCGACCCACCGGCGGCGCAGCGAACGCCGGTTCGGACACCTCAGACGACGACGATGGTGGAGAACCCTCATGTCCCGACGCACCGTTCTTCTGTCCGTGACCGCCGCGGTCGCCGTGCTGGGAGGCGCGGGGGCGTTCGCCCTCGCGCACGCCGGGGAGCAGCCGCCCGCCCTGGAGCGGAGCACCGCCCGTTACACGGCCCCCGACGGCGACCGTGCCGGCTCGCTGGTCTTCACGACCGACGCGACCGCGTCCTCCGGCGTCGAGGACGTCAAGGTGCTCGCCTGGCCCGCGGATTCGGCGTTCGCGGAGAAGGAGCTGACCGCCCGGGACATGGCCACCGCCGAGCCGGCCACGTGCGAGTCCTCCGGTGAGGACACCGTGCGCTGCGCCTACACCGTGCCCGTGACCGCCGCCGAAGCCGCCGAATCCCCCCGTGGAACCTGGCACGTCGCGGTACTGGCCCGAGCCGGTGACGGCTCCACGACGCTCGACCCGAAGGCGACCCGGTTCAACGTCGGCTGACGCCTTATCACTTCGACGTACGGTGCGTACCGACGCGTCCGGTGCCTCCGGACGATCGGCGCGGGTGCGTCAACTCCCGTACGCAGAGCCCGCGTTGGCGTGGGACGTCCCGTGAAGGTCGTGAGGGTTCGTGCAAGATTCTCGGGGTTCGGTCACGGGAGCGGAAAACTTGGAGGGCTCACTCGGCGCTCCAACTGGCCGGGCACCCCCCATGCGATGGGAGACCGATCAACGATGTTCACTCTGGTACGGAGCAGAGCGCGGACTGCCGCGCTCGCGCTCTCGGCCGTCGCGGCCCTCGCCTTCGGTACGACCACCACGACCGGCGCGACAGCCGCGCCCGCCCCCGCCCCAGCCCCTGGTCCCGCACCCGCGAAGCAGGGCCCGACCTCGGTGGCGTACGTCGAGGTGAACAACCACAGCATGCTCAACGTCGGCAAGTACACCCTCGCCGGCGGTACGGACAGCGTCTTCGACGTCGCCGTGATCTTCGCGGCGAACATCAACTACGACACGGGCACGAAGGCGGCGTATCTGCACTTCAACGAGAACGTGCGGCGCGTCCTCGACAACGCAGCCACCGAGATCCGGCCGTTGCAGCAGAAGGGCATCAAGGTCGTCCTCTCGGTGCTCGGCAACCACCAGGGGGCGGGCTTCGCCAACTTCCCGAACCAGCAGGCGGCTTCGGCGTTCGCTGTACAACTGTCGGACACCGTGGCCCAGTACGGTCTCGACGGCATCGACTTCGACGACGAGTACGCCGAGTACGGCAAGAACGGCACCGGCCAGCCCAACGACAGTTCGTTCGTGCACCTGGTGACGGCGCTGCGCGCGAACATGCCGGACAAGATCATCAGCCTCTACAACATAGGCCCGGCCGCCTCGCGTCTCTCCTACGGCGGCGTCGACCTCTCGTCCAAGTTCGACTACGCCTGGAACCCGTACTACGGCTCCTGGCAGGTCCCCCGCATCGCGCTGCCCAAGTCGAAGCTGTCCCCGGCCGCCGTCGAGATCGGCCGGACCTCGCAGACCACGGCCGCCGATCTGGCCCGCCGCACCGTCGGTGAGGGGTACGGCGTCTATCTCACGTACAACCTCGACGGCTCCGACCGCAGTGCCGATGTCTCGGCGTTCACCAGGGAGTTGTACGGCAGCGACGCCGTCTACACCCCGTAGGGCGACCGTGTGGCCCCGGCCCCCTCTGGGGAGGGGGACAACGGTGTTGCTAGGGGGGGTGGTGTCGTGTCTCCCCTCTCCTTCCCACAACCTTCAGCTTAAGCCCACCCCGGT